>NZ_JBHVJC010000015.1:31130-192283 GCF_042799315.1 Streptomyces sp. NPDC057702
ACACCGTCTACTGCCACGCCTCGTTACCCATACCATCCCCCCAACCCCCTGGGGTCAACCGATGGGGGACCGCAAGGGGGGCCGCTATACAACCCCCCGCCCCCCACTGGCCGTTTCCCGCCCGGTCGACTACTGGTCCCGGTACATCTCCGCGACCAGGAACGCCAGGTCAAGAGACTGGCTGCGGTTCAGGCGCGGGTCGCACGCCGTCTCGTAGCGCTGGTGCAGGTCATCCACGAAGATCTCGTCGCCGCCGCCCACGCACTCGGTGACGTCGTCGCCGGTCAGCTCCACGTGGATGCCGCCCGGGTGGGTGCCCAGGCCCTTGTGGACCTCGAAGAAGCCCTTGACCTCGTCCAGCACGTCGTCGAAGCGCCGCGTCTTGTGCCCGGAGGCCGCCTCGAAGGTGTTGCCGTGCATCGGGTCGCAGATCCACGCGACCTGGGCGCCGGAGGCGGTGACCTTCTCGACCAGCGTGGGCAGCTTGTCCCGCACCGTGTCCGCGCCCATCCGGGTGATGAACGTGAGCCGCCCCGGCTCGCGGTTCGGGTCCAGCCGCTCGATCAGGGTCAGGGCGTCCTCGGCCGTGGTGCTCGGGCCGAGCTTCACGCCGAGCGGGTTGCGGATCTTCGAGGCGAACTCGATGTGGGCGCCGTCGAGCTGCCGGGTGCGCTCGCCGATCCACACCATGTGCCCGGAGACGTCGTACAGGTCTCCCGTACGCGAGTCCACGCGGGTCAGCGCCGACTCGTAGTCGAGCACCAGGGCCTCGTGGGAGGCGAAGAACTCGACGGTCTTGAACTCCTCCGGGTCCACCCCGCAGGCGTTCATGAAGTTCAGCGCGCGGTCGATCTCGCGCGCCAGCGCCTCGTAACGCTGCCCGGACGGCGAGGACTTGACGAAGTCCTGGTTCCAGGCGTGCACCTGGCGCAGGTCGGCGTAGCCGCCGGTGGTGAAGGCGCGCACCAGGTTGAGGGTGGCGGCCGAGGCGTGGTACATCCGCTTGAGCCGCTGCGGGTCCGGGATGCGGGCCGCCTCGGTGAACTCGAAGCCGTTGACGGAGTCGCCCCGGTAGGTCGGCAGGGTGATGCCGTCGCGGGTCTCGGTCGGCTTGGAGCGGGGCTTGCTGTACTGACCCGCGATGCGCCCGACCTTGACCACCGGCACCGAGCCGGCGTACGTCAGGACGGCGCCCATCTGCAGCAGCGTCTTGAGCTTGTTGCGGATCTGGTCGGCGCCGACGGCGTCGAACGCCTCCGCGCAGTCACCGCCCTGGAGCAGGAACGCCTCGCCACGGGCCACCGCGCCCAGCCGGGCACGCAACTGGTCGCACTCCCCGGCGAAGACGAGCGGCGGATAGGACTCGAGCTCGGCGATCACATCGCGCAGAGCCTCGTGGTCCGGCCAGTCAGGCTGCTGCGCCGCGGGCAGGGAGCGCCAGGTGTGGCCACCGGCGTGGGTTTCAGCGTTCACGGTCACGCTGTCAACATTACGGGGTCTTTCCGGGCATCCACGCCGGCGCCCACTGGATGAGACGGTTTCCGGTCGGTTCCTGACCGGTTGCCGATACCTCCGTGACCTGCGGTCGAGGGCTCCACGACCGGCCGCGGCCGGTCCGCTTCGCCCGGCCGGCCGCCCGCCGGCCCCGCCCGCGACGCGCCCCCGGCCCACCCCCCGTGCGGGCCTTCGCGCCGCACCACCGCACGCACGGCCGCCTCGCCCGCCCGGGCTCGCGCACCGGCGCCACGCGCCGCGCGAGCCGCCGCCGCACCGACCGGCCCGGTCGGACGCCCGCCACGGACTGGACGCCTCCCGGCCCCCGGGCGCCCCGCGTCGGGTAGGGTGCCGCCCATGTTCGCGCAGCTCAACCGTTTCTGGTGGTGGACCGCTCATCCGGCGGCCCACTGAGCGCGCGTTCTGCCAGAACACCACGCGAAGGCCGCCCGAGGGGCGGCCTTCGCTGCGTATGCGGGCCGTTCCTCCCCCCGTAGGTCCACCCCAGCCCGTGGACCACGACCGCTGGAAGGAACCCCATGCCGCAGCAGACCGCACCGGGCAGCGCCCCCGACCCCGTTCCCCCCACCACCCCCGGCCCCGTTTCCCCCACCCCTCCCGGCCCCGTTCCCCCCACCCCTCCCGGCCCCGTTTCCCCCACCACCCCCGGCGCCTCCCCCGTCACCGCGCCCTCCCTCGTACGTCGCCTGCTGGCCGCCGACTGCCCGCCGTACGCGCTGCTGCGCCGCCGCGCTCCCGGGCACGACGCGGACACCGTCGAGGTGCTGATCGGGCCGGTGAGCGAGGTGACCCACCTCGCCGACATCCCGCTGCCCGAGCCGGGCGCCGCGCACGACGGCCGACCCGTGTCGGACGCGCTGGCGCTGGTGCCCTTCCGGCAGATCCGCGAGCGCGGCTTCACCGCGCACGACGACGGCACGCCACTGGCGGTGCTGCGGCCCGACGAGGCGTACGCGCTGCCGCTGGAGGAGCTGCTGGCGGCGCTGCCCACGCACCGGGTACGGGTCCAGGACGGCGCGTTCGACATCGACGACGCCGGATACGCGGGCGTGGTGCGGCGCGTCATCGACGAGGAGATCGGCACCGGCGAGGGCGCCAACTTCGTCATCCGGCGCACCTTCGAGGGCGAGATCCCCGGCTTCGCGACCCGTGACGCGCTCGCCCTCTTCCGCCGCCTGCTGGCCGGCGAGCGGGGCGCGTACTGGACGTACGTGGTGCACACGGGCGAGCGGACGCTGGTGGGCGCGAGCCCCGAGGTACACGTGCGGATGTCGGGCGAGACCGTCGTGATGAACCCGATCAGCGGCACCTACCGCTACCCGCCGCAGGGCCCGGACGCCGAGGGCCTGCTGGCCTTCCTGCGGGACCGCAAGGAGGTGGAGGAGCTGTCGATGGTCGTGGACGAGGAACTGAAGATGATGTGCGCCGTGGGCGACCGGGGCGGCGTGGTGATCGGTCCCCGGCTGCGCGAGATGGCCCACCTGGCGCACACCGAGTACGAGCTGCGCGGGCGCAGCACGTTGGACGTGCGCGAGGTGCTGCGGCAGACGATGTTCGCGGCGACCGTGACCGGCTCGCCCGTACAGAACGCCTGCCGGGTCATCGCCCGGCACGAGCCGCCCGGCACGGACGGCCGGGGGCGCGGCTACTACGCGGGGGCCCTGGCGCTGATCGGCCGGGACGCCGGCGGTGCCCGCACGCTGGACTCGCCCATCCTCATCCGCACCGCCGACATCGACGCGCGCGGGCGGCTGCGGGTACCGGTCGGGGCGACCCTGGTGCGCCACTCCGACCCGGCGGGCGAGGTCGCCGAGACGCACGCGAAGGCCGCCGGCGTGCTCACCGCCCTCGGCGTACGCCAGGCGCCGGCCCGCCCGGCCGGGGCGCCCGTCGCGCGCCTCGCCGACGATCCGCGGGTGCGGGCCGCGCTGGACGCCCGGCGCGCCGACCTGGCGCCGTTCTGGCTGCGGATGAACACGCCCGAGCCGGGCGCGGGCGACGCGGGGCGGGTGCTGGTCGTCGACGGTGAGGACACGTTCACGGCCATGCTGGCGCATCTGCTGGCCACCTCGGGGCTGCGGGTGGAGGTGCGCGGGTTCGCCGAGCCGGGGCTGCGGGAGGCCGCGCTCGCGCATCCGGGTCCGGTGGTGCTCGGCCCGGGTCCGGGCGACCCCAACGACGCGGCGGACCCGAAGATGCGGCTGCTGCGCGCGCTCACGGCCGACCTGCTGCGCGAGCACCGGCACGGGCTGCTCGGGGTGTGTCTGGGCCACGAGCTCATCGCCGCCGAACTGGGCCTGGAGATCGTCCGCAAGCGGGAGCCGGCCCAGGGCGCCCAGGAGCGGATCGACCTCTTCGGCCGGGCGGAGACCGTCGGCTTCTACAACACGTTCACGGCCCACTGCGACGCCGAGGCCGAGGCCGAACTGGCCTCGCACCACATCGAGGTGAGCCGGGACGCGGCCAGCGGCGAGGTGCACGCGGTGCGCGGGCCCGGGTTCGGCGGGCTCCAGTTCCACCCGGAGTCGGTGCTGACCCTGCGCGGCGCCGCGCTGGTGGCCCAGGAGCTGACACTGGCCCGGCGGACGGTGCCCCGGGTCTAGCCGGCCGGCCCGCCCCGCGCTCAGCCGAAGAAGACGCCGGCCTCCGCGTACAGCCGTGGGTCCACGGTCTTGAGCTTGGCCGTCGCCTCGGCCAGCGGCACGCGCACCACGTCGGTGCCGCGCAGCGCGACCATCACGCCGTAGTCCTCGTCGCGTACGGCCTCGATGGCGTGCAGGCCGAAGCGGGTGGCCAGCCAGCGGTCGAAGGCGCTGGGGGTGCCGCCGCGCTGGACGTGGCCGAGCACGGTGGTCCTGGCCTCCTTGCCGGTACGCCGCTCGATCTCCTTGGCCAGCCACTCGCCCACGCCCGAGAGCCGCACATGGCCGAAGGAGTCCAGCGAACCGTCCTTGAGGACCATCTCGCCGTCCGCGGGGGTCGCGCCCTCGGCGACGACGACGATGGGGGCGTACCGGACCTTGAACCGGGACTCCACCCAGCGGCAGACCTCTTCCACGTCGAAGCGCTGTTCCGGGATGAGGATCGCGTTGGCCCCGCCGGCCAGTCCCGAGTGCAGGGCGATCCAGCCGGCGTGCCGGCCCATCACCTCCACCACCAGGACCCGCATGTGGGACTCGGCGGTCGTGTGCAGCCGGTCGATGGCCTCGGTGGCGATGTTGACGGCCGTGTCGAAGCCGAAGGTGTAGTCGGTGGCGGACAGGTCGTTGTCGATGGTCTTGGGCACACCCACGCAGGGCACCCCGTACTCGTCGGACAGGCGGGCCGCGACGCCGAGGGTGTCCTCGCCGCCGATCGTGATGAGCGCGTCGACCTCGTGCTTGGCGAGGGTCTCCTTGATCCGGCGGATGCCGTGGTCCGCCTTGAGGGGGTTGGTCCGCGACGACCCGAGGATGGTGCCGCCGCGCGGCAGGATGCCGCGGACCGCGGGGATGTCGAGCGGCACGATGTCGCCCTCCAGCGGCCCGCGCCAGCCGTCCCTGAAGCCGGTGAAGGTGTAGTCGTACTCCTGGACGCCCTTGCGGACGGCCGCGCGGATGACCGCGTTGAGCCCGGGGCAGTCACCGCCACCGGTCAGCACTCCGACCCGCATCGCTTCTTCCCTTCTCCCGTGAATGACCCGATAGGGCAGCCACGCTAATGGTGATACAGGTCACACGGGATGAGGCGGAAGGCGAATTCCGGTACGCCGTCGGGCAGTTGGCGCGGCGCGTTCACTCGTACGAGGGGCGCGGGCCCGTGGCGACGCGCGGTGGGTGGCGCGCGGTCGGGTGCGCGGCTAGGCGTCGCCGTCGTCGTCCAGGCCGCGCTCTATGGCGTACCGCACCAGCTCGACGCGGTTGTGCAGGTGCAGTTTGCCCAGGGTGTTCTGGACGTGGTTCTGCACGGTGCGGTGCGAGATGACCAGCCGCTCCGCGATCTGCTTGTACGAAAGGCCCTTGGCGACCAGGCGCAGGACCTCGGTCTCCCGGTCGGTGAGCCGGGGCGCGCCGGGCTCGTCCACCGCGGCCGGGGCCGGCTCGGTGGCGAGTCGGCGGTACTCGCCGAGGACCAGGCCCGCCAGGCCCGGTGTGAACACCGCGTCGCCGGCGGCCGTCCGGCGTACCGCGTCCAGGAGTTCGGCGGCCCCGGCCGACTTGACCAGATAGCCCGTGGCGCCCGACTTCACGGCCTCCAGCACGTCCGCGTGCTCGCCGCTGGCCGACAGGACCAGTACCCGCAGCGCCGGGTTGGCCCCCACCAGTTCCTTGCACACCCGCACCCCGGGCAGCCCCGGCAGGTTGAGGTCGAGCACCAGCACCTCGGGCCGGACGGCGGTCGCCCTGCGCACGGCCTGCGGCCCGTCGCCGGCCGTGGCCACCACGTCGAACCCGGCCTCGGCCAGGTCGCGGGCCACCGCGTCCCGCCACATGGGGTGGTCGTCGACCACCATCACCCGTACGGCACGTGCCTCGCTCATGTCGCGTTCTTCCTCCCCCGTGGGACTCTCAACTCCACCTCGGTGCCCTGCCCCGGCACCGAGGTCAGCTCCGCGCCGCCGCCCAGGTCGCGCAGCCGGCCCCGGATCGACAGGGCGACTCCCAGCCGACCCTCGCGCTCGGCGTCCGCGAGCCGGCCCGCCGGGATGCCCGGCCCGTCGTCGCGGACGGTGACCAGCACGGCGTCCGACTCGTCCTCGACCAGAATCCACGCCCGCGCGCCGTCCCCCGCGTGCCGGCGAACGTTGTCCAGGGCCGCGCCCACGGCGTCGGCCAGCTCCCGAGCGGCGTGGGCCGGCAGCGGAACCGGGGCGCCCGGTTCGGCGAGCGAGACGCTGGCCCCCGCGTACGGCGCCAGCAGCGTCCGCAGGTCGCACGGCTCCTCCGCGTCACCCGGCGCCGCGTCGGGGAGGCCGGCGGGCGACGGCGCGAGGGAACCCGCGGGTCCGGGCGCGGGCGTCGGCCCGCCCAGGCCGCCGGAGACCAGGGTGCGCAGCGCCACCTCCTGCTCGCCCGCCATCCGGCCCAGCTCGGCCGCCTCGCCCCCGATGGCCACGCCACGCCGCTGCACCATGGCCAGCACCTGGAGGACGCTGTCGTGGATGTCGCGGGCCAGCCGCTCCCGCTCCCGGGTGGCCGCCTCGATCTGCAAAGCCCGCGCGAGGGTGCGCTCACTGGCGCGGGCCACCTCGACCACGTAGCCGATCGCGACGCTGGCCACCCAGACCAGCATGACGTTGTGCACGGTGTTCTGGGCGAAGGCCCCGCGCTCGACGATGTTGGCCGCGCCGGCTATCGCCGAGGCCACCGCGCCCCAGCGCCAGCCGCCCTTGATGGCGAAGCCGAGCACGGCGCCCGCGGTCCAGATCGAGGGGAGTGTGGGCCCGCCGTCGATGATCCGCTCGTGGGCGTCGACCAGCGGCGTCAGCAGGATGCCGACGATCGCCACGCTCAGGTCGGCGATCAGGAAGCGCTTGGTGCACCGCTCGGCCGAGCTCACCATCCGCCAGCTGAACGCCATCCAGCCGGCGAGCAGCAGCATGTAGGCGCCGGCGCCGAGCGGGTGCTCGTACTCGCCGTAGGCGTGCGCGTACAGGGCGATCGCGTAGAGCGCGGTCAGGACGCGGTAGCCGGTGAGGGCGCGCCACAGGGGCAGCTCGACCGACATCCGCGCCACGCGCTCGCGCGCCGGGCTCTCGCGCACCGGCTGCTGAACCATCTCCCACCCCCCGCTGGGCGCCGTGCTCGGACGGCGACGGCCGGCTAGTCGGCCGCGTCCCGGTCCGCTCCGTCGCGCTGGTCCCGCTCTCCCTTGGCGTCGGCCCTGGCCTGCTCGTCCTTGGCCGCCTTGGCCGCCTTCTCGTCCTTCTCCTGCTGCTTGGCCGCCTCGGCGAGCTGGCGCTTGGCGGCGGTCGCGTAGATGTCCACGTACTCCTGGCCCGAGAGCTTCATGATCTCGTACATCACCTCGTCGGTGACCGAGCGCAGGATGAAGCGGTCGCCGTCCATGCCGTGGTAGCGGCTGAAGTCCAGCGGCTTGCCGATCCGGATGCCGGGGCGCATCAGCTTGGGCATGACCTTGCCCGGGGGCTGGATCTTCTCCGTGTCGATCATGGCGACGGGGATCACCGGTGCCCCGGTGGCCAGCGCGACGCGGGCCAGGCCGCCGGGCTTGCCCCGGTAGAGCCGGCCGTCCGGGGAGCGGGTGCCCTCCGGGTAGATGCCGAACAGCTCGCCGCGCTCCAGCACCTCGATGCCGCTCTTGATCGCGGCCTCGCCGGCACCCCGCGCGCCCGAGCGGTCCACCGGGAGCTGGCCCACGCCCTTGAAGAAGGCCGCGGTCATCCGGCCCTTGAGACCGGGCGAGGTGAAGTACTCCGCCTTGGCGATGAAGGTGACCTTCCGGTCGAGCATCGCCGGCAGGAAGAAGGAGTCCGAGAAGGAGAGGTGGTTGCTGGCCAGGATCGCGGGGCCCTCGGCCGGAATGTTCTCCAGGCCCTCCACCCAGGGCCGGAAGGCAAGCTTCAGCGACCCACCGATGGAAAGCTTCATTGCGCCGTAGAACAACCGAGGACCTCCTGTAGCTGACGAGGAGACCTTAACCCGAGGCGCGGCGCGGCTCTCGCCCGGCGTTCGGGCGCGCACGAGGCGGTGCGCCCGGTCCCCGGCCCGGCCCCGCCACCCGGTGTCCGCCCCGGACGCCAGGGGCCCGGATCGCACCGATCGGCCTATCCCACGTGCGGTGCTCCGCGTAGGCTGAGGTCCCAACCGTCCGGCCGCGCCTGGCCCCTGACCGAACGGAGACCCCGGTGCCGCTGTCCCCCGGAGCCGAGCCGTTCCACCACACCGGAAACGACGTCGGCGTCCTCGTCTGCCACGGCTTCACCGGCTCTCCCCAGTCCGTCCGCCCGTGGGCCGACTCGCTCGCCGCACGCGGGTACACGGTCTCGTTGCCCCTGCTGCCCGGTCACGGCACCCGGTGGCAGGACCTGGCGGTCACCGGCTGGCAGGACTGGTACGCCGAGGTGGACCGCGAGCTGGGCCGGCTCACCGAGCGCTGTGAGCGGGTGTTCGTCTGCGGCCTGTCCATGGGCGGCACGCTGGCGCTGCGCCTGGCGGCCCGGCACGGAGCGGCCATCAGCGGGCTGGTGCTGGTCAACCCGGCGAACAGGATGCGCGACACGGGCTCCGCGCTGCTGCCCGTGGCGCGCCACCTGGTGTCCTCGGTCAAGGGCATCGTGAGCGACATCGCCAAGCCGGGGCGGTACGAGCTCGGCTACGACCGGGTGCCGTTGCAGGCCGCGCACTCGCTGCGGCGGTTCTTCCGCATCGTGGACGCGGAACTGGCGCAGGTCACCCAGCCACTCCTGGTGTTGCACAGCCCACAGGACCACGTGGTCTCGCCCGTGGACTCGGCGCGCATCATGGCCCGGGTCTCCTCCACGGACCTGACCGAGCGACTGTTGGAGCGCAGTTTCCACGTGGCCACGCTGGACCACGACGCGGACCTGATCTTCGCCGACACCCACGCGTTCATCAACCGCCTCACGGCCAGCGTCGACACGCCGCGCCCGGATCGGGTGGCCTAGCCATGCCACGGGCCGAGGGAGAGGCAGGTCAGGGACCGGTGCCCGAGCGCGACGCACACACCGACGACGGACCGGAGACCGGCGCCCACACCGGCGACGCGACACTGCCCGACACCCCGGGCGGGCAGCCCGCCGTCCCCGCCACCCCGGACACCGCCACCCCGGACGCCGGCGACACCGGCGCCGACACCGACACGCCGGCCGACGCGCCGGCGCGGGAGGTCCGTGGCGAGGACGGCGCGGAGCGAGCGGCCGAGGACGCGTCCGGCGCGGAGCGGGCCGGTACGAGCCAGGGCGGCACGCACCAGGCCGGCGCGAGCCACAGCGGTGCGCGTCCCGGCGGCGACGAGCCGCCCGGCGACACCCACCGCACCACCGGCGACCTCGCGACCCGCGACGGCGCCGCCGGCCACGACGCGCGCACCGGACCCGACGCCAGGCCGGACGCCGCCGGGCCGGCCACCGGGGCGGGCGCTCTGTCGGGCGCCGAGCGGGCGAAGGCCAGCGGCGGCGCGGTCGACGCCACGGACGGCGACGCCGAGGCCCGGCGCTCGGCCGAGGAGGCCGCGTGGGCCGAGATCGTCGCGGGGTACGGGGACGAGCCACCGGACCCGCCGGGCGTGGCCCCCTGGCGCTCGACCGGGACGCTGACCGAGCCGGCCACCGGGCCCGCGCGGGAGATCGCGCCGGGCAAGCCGGACAAGACGCTGGGCAAGGTGGGCGGGGCCGGCCGCGAGACGGACGAGCCGCCGGCCGAGCCGGTCCGGGCGCTCGGCGGCTCGGTGGTCTTCGCCCCGGGCGTCGGCCCGCGCGACTGGTCGCCGGCCGAGCCGTCGGACGACGACTTCGACGCGAGCGACGAGGGCCACTTCGTACCGCCGGAGCCACCGCCGCTGCCGCACGCCGACACCACGGCCCGCTTCGCCTGGCTGGCGGTGCTCGGCGGCCCGCTGCTGCTGTTGGTCATGGTGGTGCTGCGCCAGGAGATCACCTGGTGGATCGCCACCCTGGGCATCGGTGGCTTCCTCGGCGGCTTCGCGACGCTGGTGACGCGCATGCGGACCGACGAGGACGAGGAGGACGAGGACCCCGGGCGGGGCGCGGTCGTCTGACCGCCCGCCCCGGCTCCCGTCCGAGGCACGGCACGCGTCGCCCGGCGCTCCGGCGCCCCGATACCCCGCACCGGCCCCGGCCGCGCGCCCCGTACGCGCCGGCCGGGGCCGGTGTTCGTCAGTGCCGCGCCGGCGCGGGGTGCGGCAGCCGGAGCGCGGCCAGCACGGGCAGGTGATCGGCGGCCAGCCGCAGGTCGGCGGGGTGCACACCGGGCAGCTCGCTCGGCACGCCGCAGCCCAGGACCTGTACGCCCTCGGTGGTCAGGACGGCGTCGACGCGCTGGTGCGGCCCCGCCGGCGGCGCGGTGTGCTCCCCGCCCCACGGCCGCGCGGCCCACGCGTCCCGCAGCGGACCGTTGGCCAGGCGCTGGAAGGCCCGGCCGTCCGGCGCCTCGCCCAGGCTTCCGGCGGCCACGGCGTACGGGGCGTCGAGGCCGGCCACTCCGGCCAGCAGCGCGCCCGCGTGGGCCTGGCGCTCCGTGGCCTCGGGGCCGAGGTGGCAGCTCAGGACGCCGAGCCGGACGTCGCCGAAGCGCAGCACGGCGGCGGCCACGCCGCGCTGGCGCGCGCCGGGCGCACGGGGGAGCAGGGTCTCCGCGGTGTGCTCCACATGGGGCCGCAGGGTGCTGAAGATCGCCGGCCCCGAGGTGGTGGCGCCACCCGCCACGTGCACCAGACCGGCGTCGCGGGCCAGCCGGGCGAGCGCCTTGCGCCAGCGGAAGAAGCGCGGCGCCTCCTGGACGCACACCACGTCCGGGGCGGTGGCGCGGATGACCCGGGCCACCGCGCGCCGGGCGGTGCCGGGCGGCTGACCCGGCGCGTCCCGCAACGAGCGGACGTTGTAGCTGAGCACCCGCACCACGACGGAGCCGTCCGGCTCCCTCCGCGATGCGGGCAGGTCGTGCTGTTCACTCCGTACGGCCGCGAGCGTCACGTCGCCACTCCAGAACTGAGACCGGACCCGATGTTCTTCTGTACGGTGCCGCCCGTCGCTGCCAGGCTGACACCGGTGCTGCTGGTGAGACAGATGGTGCTGGTGGCACTGATGATGCGTGCCCCATGGTGCCGACGATGCTGGTGTGAGGGAAGTTCCCGCCGTGGAGCGCCGGTCGCCACCACCTCCCGCTGGGCGGCCGGACCCGTACCCCCCTCACCCGGGACCTGGCTGCCGGCGACGTCTCCCGGCCGACCGGGTCGACGTCGCGACACCGCGTCATCGGCCACCGCACCCGCGCGCCGGGGCGCCGGGCGTCCGCACGTGTCCGCCGGCCGGGGTGGCGTTCCCCCGAGGCGGGACGGTACGCCATGCCGCCGGACCCCCGCCGGTCGGGCCGGCCCCAGCCCGTGCCGACGGAAGCCTGGCCGCCGATCGCGCCGGGCCAACGGTGCGGCTCGGCGGTGCGGGGCGGTGTCGGACCGTCCGTGTCGGGCCGCGCGGGCGCACGCCCTGGTGGTGCGCGCCAGCGCGGGTGAGGCGGCTTCAGGTCCCGTACGCCCACGGGGCCATACGCCCGCGAGGCCCGGCTTCGGCTCGCGTGGGCACGCGGGAGGGCCGTCGCGGACCGTCCGCACCCGAAGGCCGCGCGCCGGCGCCGTGCCCGGGGCGCTGGGACGCGCGGCCGTGGACAGGGTGGGCCCGTGCGGACGAGGCGGGCGCGGAGAGGGGGCAGGCGCGAGACCAGGGGGCGGCGGCGTACGCTCGGCGGGCTCGGATCCGGGGTGGGCGCTCAGCCCTGACGGGCCAGGTCCGCCGCGCCGACCAGGCCCGCCTTGCCGCCGAGTTGGGCGGCCAACACCTGGGCGTGGGGTCGCCATCCGCCACCGACCAGCCAGCGTCGGAAGGACTTGCGGATGGGGTCGAGCACGAGGTCGCCCTCGTCGGAGACGCCGCCGCCGACGATGAACGCCGACGGGTCGAAGAGCGAGGCGAGGTCGGCGAGGCCGGCGCCGGCCCACCGGGCCAGCTCGCGGAAGGAGTCGACGGCCACCGGGTCGCCGGCGCGGGCGGCCTGGCTCACGTGCTTGCCCTCGATGCCGGCGGGGTCGCCGTCGCCGAGGCCGAGCAGCACCGTCGCGTTCTCCGGCGTCGCGGCGGCCCGTTGGCGCGCGTACCGCACCAGGGCGCGCCCGGACGCGTACTGCTCCCAGCAGCCCTGGCTGCCGCAGCCGCACAGCAGGCCGTCGGGGACCACCCGGATGTGCCCGAACTCGCCGGCCACGCCGAACCGGCCGCGCCGCAGCTTGTTGCCGATGATGATGCCGCCGCCGAGGCCGGTGCCCAGCGTGATGCAGATGACGTCCTCGTGGCCCTGGCCGGCACCGAACCGGTACTCGCCCCAGGCGGCGGCGTTGGCGTCGTTCTCCACCACGACCGGCAGCCCGACGCGCTGTTCGACCTTGTCCTTGAGTGCCTCGTGGCGCCAGTTGATGTTGGGGGCGAACAGCACCGTGGCGCGCTTGTCGTCCACGTAACCGGCGGCGCCGATGCCGACCGCCTCCGCCTGGTGCCGCGCGCCGACGGTGCGCACCGCCTCCGCGAGGGCGTCCACCAGGGCCTCGGGGGTCGGGGGGGTCGCCACCTCGCAGGTGTCGAGGATCGTGCCCTCCTCGTCCACCACGCCTGCCGCGATTTTGGTGCCGCCGATGTCGACGCCGATGGTGAGTCCCATGTGTCCCTCAGTCTCCAGGTCGAACCCCGCCGCGGCTAACCGTACCGGAGGGCGGGCTCAGTCGAGGTCGATGCGTTCACTTCCTGGAGGCGTATCGTCTCGGCGGTCGTCGCCCTCGCGCTCCCCGGCCGCTTCCGGGGCCTGGGCGCGCGCCGCCTGGTCGTCCCCGCGCGTCCAGCGCTGCTCCTGGCCGGCGACGGCCGCGCGGGCGGCGGCCAGCAGCTCGGTTCCGGCCGTCGCCAGGTGGTCGAAGATGTCGGGATTGCGCTCGATGACGGGCTCGACCACCGACCGCGCCTGTCCGATGAGTTGTCGTACGACGGTCTGCGCGGCGGCGCCCGCGATCGGGCCTTGAAGTGAGGAGAGCTTTTCGGTCACCGTTTCCGCCAACTTACGGAACTCCTCGGCGGCGCTGACCTGCTGCGGTCCGTAGGCGGCCCGTCGCCGGGCGCGTTCGGCGTCGAGGTCCTCGGCGCACGCCTGCTCCCAGGCACCGGGGTCGGGCGCCGGGCGCGACGCGCCCCGCCCCGCTTCCTGGTGGGTGGCGCGGGCGCGTTCCCCGTCCGCGCCGTCGTGACCGGGTGCGCTGTCGGGCTCGTGCGGACGCTCGCTGGCATCACTCATGGCGGACTCCTGCGGTGCGGCGGGCCCATCGGCCCCTCCGGCGCGATCGGCCCGGCCTGGTCTGGTCGGCTCGTTCGACGGTACCCGAACGGCGGTGTGCCGTTCAGAGGCCGCGGGGCCACAGCTCGGGATCGGGCGTGAAGCGCACCCGCAGGGCGCCCTCGTGCAGCCCCGCGCCGGAGACGGTGCACCGGCGCAGCGCGGAGGGCAGCGGCAGCACGCGGCGGAACTCCCCCACGGTGACGACCAGTTCGTCTCCGCGCCGCACCAGGGACAGCTCGCCGCGCTCGGCCCCCGCCAGCGGCAGCCGCCACACCAGCAGCCCCTCGTCCGCCAACCGGTCCTCGACCGTCCACGGCGGGTCGGCGGCCCGCTCCGGGCGCGCGTCCAGGGCTTCGAGGGCGTCCGCGAGCGGCCCGAGGTCGGCCAGCCCACGCGGGTCCCGGCCGGCGTGCGCGACCTCCCACACGGGGAGGCCGACCAGGGGTCGCGTGGCGGGGGTGGCGTCCGTGGCCGGCCCGGCCGCCGGGTGCCCGCCGGTGGCGGGGTCGGGCCGACCGGCTGCGGCCGGCACCGGTCGCGCCGGGTGCGCGCACTCCTCGCGCAACTCCTTGAGCGCCGCCTGCTGTTGGCCCGAGGTCGCGGCCAGCCACGGATCGGCCGAGCCCGTGGGCAGCAGCCGGTTGGCGATCACCGCGTCCACCCGGCAGCCGTGCAGGGCCAGGCCGGCGCGCGCGGCGCGCAGCGCCCGCGCCGCCAGCGGGCCGGGGTCGGTGACCAGCCGCACGGTCACGGAGTCCGCGTCGATGACGCGCCGCACCCGCGCCAGGTCGTCCTGCCAGCGCTCGACGGTCTCGTACAGCCGCTGCGCGGGCATCGGTACGCCGGCGAGCTGGGCCAGCATGGGGTGCAGCGCGCGCGATGCCTGTCGCTCGGCGGGCAGCAGCCGGCGCAGGTAGCGGCCGAGCTGCTCGGGCAGCGCCAGCGCGCGGATCGTCTCGGGCGCCGGTGGCATGTCGATGACCAGCGCGTCCCACGGGCCTGCGCTCTCGCCCGCGGGCCGCGGCTCGCCGGCGTGTGCCGCGCGCAGGGCCGCCAGCAGGGCGAAGGTCTCGGCGCCGGGCAGTTCGGTGGCCTCCTCGGCCGCCACGGCGTGGGCGCCGAGGAAGTCCAGGACCCCGCGCCCGCGCTCCTGCACGGCGGCCAGCTCGGCCCGGAAGTACTCCGACGTCGCGATCCGCGCCGCCCACAGTCCGGGGGCCACCTCGGTGGGCGGCGTCCACGGCACGGCTGCCGGCGCGGCATCGCCCGGCGCGGGGTCGGGCGCGGGCGCCGGGCCGACCGGGTGGAGGATCTCGTCGAACACGCCGGCGCGGTCGGTGCTGAGCAGCAGGGTGCGCCGCCCGGCGCGGGCGGTGGCGAGCGCGGTGGCGGCGGCGACGGTGGTGCGCCCGCTGCCGCCGGCGCCGGTGATCAGAACGGTGCGCACGCGGGTCAGCCGGTCGCGCCGGTCTCCACGCGCTTCTTCAACCCGGCCAGCGCCCGGTCGATGATGACCTTCTCGGCCTTGCGCTTGATCATGCCCAGCATGGGGATCTTGACGTCCACGGTGAGCTGGTAGGTCACCTCGGTACGACCCCCGCCGTCGACGGGGTCGAGCCGGTAGGAACCGTCGAGCGAGCGCAGCATCTGGGACTTGACCAGCGACCAGCTCACCTCCCGCTCTCCGGACCAGGTGTACGCCAGGGTGTGGTCGTCCTTGATGGCGCCGGCGTCCAGCAGCAGGCGCACCTGCTGGGCGCGGCCCTGCGGATCGGTCGCCAGGACCTCGGCCTCCTTGACCTCTCCGGTCCACTCGGGGTAGCGGTCGAAGTCGGCGATCACCCCCATCACGTCGGCCGGGGCCGCGTCGATCGTGATGCTTGAGCTGGTGTGTTCCGCCATCGCCGTGGCTCCTCCGTACCGGTCCGCCGCCTGGTGCGCCTGCGGTGAAGGCTATCGCGCGCCGCCCGCCGCCCCGACCGCCCGGTGAGCGCCGCGTGAGGGGGCGGCCGTCCCCCGTCGGGTGGGCGCCCGAGGCGCGCTCGCGGCGTGGGCCGGGCGGCTCACCACTCCATCACCCAGGGCGTGCCCGAGGAGGCGAAGTGGCCGACGTTGACGCACTCGGTGGCGCCCACCCGCATCCGGCGGGCCAGCGGCTGGTGGACGTGCCCGAACAGGGCGTACGCCGGCCGGGTCGCGTGGATGGCCTCCAGCAGCGCGGAGCTGCCGCGCTCGAAGCGTCGGGCGACCGTGTCGTAGCACAGCTCCGGCACGTCGGGCGGGATGTGTGTGCACAGCACGTCCACCTCGCCCAGGGCGGCGATCTTGGCCGCGTAGGTCTCGTCGTCGATCTCGTAGGGGGTCCGCATAGGGGTTCGCAGCCCGCCGCCGACGAAGCCGAAGACCCGGCCGCCGATCTCCACTCGCTCGCCGTCCAGGACGGTGGTGCCCGGGGCGACGTAGTCGGGCCACAGTGTCGGGATGTCGACGTTGCCGTACGTGGCGTAGGTCGGGGTGGGGAAGGCCGCGAAGAGCTCGGCGTACTGCGTGCGTACCGCGTCCTCGATGGCCCGGTCGCGGCTGCCGCCGGTGCGTTCCTCCAGCTCGGCCCAGAGGGCGCGGCCGAAGTCGCGGGCCTCGTCGAACCGGCGGGCGGTGCGCAGGGCGACGATGTGGTGCGCGTTCTCGACGCCGAACAGGTCGGGGAAGATGCCGCGCGCGTGATCGGCGTAATCGAGGAAGAGGACGAGGTCGCCGAGGCAGATCAGGGCGTCAGCACCGGTGCCCGCCTTGCTCAGATCCTGAGCGTTTCCATGCACATCACTGACCACGTGAACTCGCATGAGTCTCACCTTATGCTCGTTAAGCGGCTCGTCGGAAGTGCCCCCACCTGCGGTTACTTCCGCGTCACCCCAGTTTGGGACTACTGTGCGCGAAGCCAGCTTCCTAGTGTGTGACGCATCAAACATCTAGGCGTGACCCCTATCCCCCTAGCCGTACCGATGGGTAACGTCCGGGCAGTCCTACACCTCTGCCTGATGGACCGCAGCCGACGCAGCACGCCACAGCGATGTGGCGCCGGCGCCCGACGAGGAGCAGCAGTCTTGCGCGAGTTCAGCCTCCCGGCCCTCTATGAAGTACCGGCCGACGGCAATCTGACGGACCTCATCCGGCGCAACGCCGCCCAGCACCCGGACGTTCCCGTTCTGGGGCGAAAGGTCGCCGGCGGCTGGGAGGACGTCACGGCGGTGGACTTCCTGGCCGAGGTGCGCGCCGCCGCCAAAGGGCTGATGGCCTCCGGGGTGCGCCGCGGCGACCGGGTCGGGCTGATGTCGCGTACGCGGTACGAGTGGACGCTGCTCGACTTCGCGATCTGGAGCGCGGGCGCGGTGACCGTGCCGGTGTACGAGACGAGTTCGGCCGAACAGGTGCTGTGGATTCTGGGCGACTCGGGCGCCGTGGCCTGCCTGGTGGAGTCCCCCGAGCACCAGCGGATCGTGGAGTCCGTGCGCGACCGGCTGCCCGCGCTCGACCACGTGTGGCAGATCGAGGACGGCGCCGTGGCGACGCTCGAGGCGCTCGGCGGGGGCGTCAGCGACCAGGCCGTGGACGAGCGCAGCGCCGAGGCCACCGCCGACTCCCCCGCCACGATCGTGTACACCTCCGGCACCACCGGTCGCCCCAAGGGCTGCGTGCTCACCCACCGCAGCTTCTTCGCCGAGTGCGGCAACGCCGTCGAGCGGCTGAAGCCGATCTTCCGTACGGACACGTCGTCGGTGCTGCTCTTCCTCCCGGTGGCCCACGTCTTCGGCCGGCTGATCCAGGTGGCCTCCGTACTCGCGCCGGTCAAGCTCGGCCACGTCGCCGACATCAGGACCCTGACCGACGAGCTCGCCGCGTTCCGCCCGACGCTGATCCTCGGCGTCCCGCGCGTCTTCGAGAAGGTCTACAACGGGGCGCGCGCCAAGGCCCAGGCGGACGGCAAGGGCAAGATCTTCGACCGGGCCGCCGCGTGCGCCATCGCGTACAGCCGCGCCCTGGACGAGCCCGGTGGGGCGTCGCTCGGCCTACGCCTGCGGCACAAGCTCTTCGACCGGCTGGTCTTTCGCAAGCTGCGCGCCGTGCTCGGCGGCCGGGCCACGCACGCCATCTCCGGCGGCGCGCCGCTGGGCGAGCGGCTCGGGCACT
Source organism: Streptomyces sp. NPDC057702 (assembly GCF_042799315.1). Taxonomy (NCBI): domain Bacteria; kingdom Bacillati; phylum Actinomycetota; class Actinomycetes; order Kitasatosporales; family Streptomycetaceae; genus Streptomyces; species Streptomyces sp. NPDC057702. Next base: position 48,908 of record NZ_JBHVJC010000015.1, read on the forward strand.
TCTACCGTGGCATCGGCATCACGGTCCTGGAGGGCTACGGGCTGACCGAGTCCTGCGCGGCCACCACCTTCAACCCCTGGGACCGGCAGAAGATCGGCACGGTCGGTCAGCCGATGCCCGGCTCGGTGGTGCGCATCGCCGACGACGGCGAGGTGCTGCTGCACGGCGAGCACCTGTTCAGCGGCTACTGGAACAACGAGGCCGCCACCGCCGACGCGCTCTCCGACGGCTGGTTCCACACCGGTGACGTGGGCACGCTGGACGCGGACGGGTACCTGACCATCACCGGGCGCAAGAAGGAGATCATCGTGACGGCCGGCGGCAAGAACGTCGCCCCCGCCGTCATCGAGGACCGTATCCGGGCGCACGCGCTGGTCGCCGAGTGCATGGTGGTGGGCGACGCGCGGCCGTTCGTCGGCGCCCTGATCACGCTGGACGACGAGTTCCTGCCGCGTTGGGCGGCCGAGCGGGGCAAGCCCGCCGGGGCCAGCGCGGCCGAGCTGCGCTCCGACCCGGAACTGCTGGCCGAGATCCAGCGCGCGGTGGACGACGGGAACGCGGCGGTCTCCAAGGCCGAGTCGGTACGCAAGTTCCGCATCCTGGCCACCCAGTTCACCGAGGACTCCGGACACGTCACCCCCTCGCTGAAGCTCAAGCGCAACGTGGTGGCCAAGGACTTCGCGGACGAGATCGAGGCCATCTACCGCACCTGACCCGACACCGACCGCCCCCGCCGCGCCCCGCCCACCCGCGGGCCGACCACCCGCCGTGGCGACCACCCGCAGCCCGGTCGCCGCCCGGCGCCGTACGCGGGCGGCGCCCTCGTACGCGAGGGAGGCCGGGTCAGAGCAGGGTGGTCAGGCGCTCGGCCAGCAGGTCCCAGCGCCACCGCTCCTCGACCCAGGCGCGGCCCCGCTCGCCCATGCGCCGGCGCAGCTCCGGATCGGCGAGCAGCGCGGTGACGCGGTCGGCGCACTCCTCGACCGAGGTGCCCCGGACGACCCAGCCCGTCTCGCCGTCCAGCACGGCGTCGGGGGCGCCGCCGGAGTCGCCGGCCACCACGGGCAGCCCGGTCGCCGACGCCTCCAGGTAGACGATGCCCAGGCCCTCCACGTCGAGCCCGCCGCGCCGGGTGCGGCACGGCATGGCGAAGACGTCGCCCGCCCCGTAGTGGGCCGGCAGTTCCTCGGCGGACACCGGGCCGGTGAAGCGCACCGCGTGCGCGACCCCCGTCTCCCGGGCCAGCCGCTCCAGGTCGGCGCGGTAGGGGCCGCCGCCGACGACCAGCAGTACCGCGTCCGGCTCCCGGCGCAGGATGCGGGGCAGCGCGCGGATGAGGGTGTCCTGTCCCTTGCGCGGCACGAGCCGCGAGACGCACACCACCACCGGCCGGTCGCTCAGCCCGAGCCCGGCCCGGACCCGGTCGCCGCCGGAGTCCGGGTGGAACGTCTTCTCGTCCACGCCCGGCGGGAGTTGGACCATCCGGGCCGCGGCCTCCTCGGTGAGCGCGGTGGCGATCTTGGAGCGGGTGTACTCGCCCAGGTAGGTGAGGGTGTCGGTGCCCTCGCCGATCCGGCGCAGGAGGTGTCGGGCGGCGGGAAGCTGCGCCCAGCCGGCCTCGTGTCCGTGGGTGGTGGCCACCAGGTGGCGCGCGCCCGCCGCGCGCAGCGCGGGCGCCATCAGCCCGAGCGGCGCGGCGGCGCCGAACCACACCGATCCGCAGCCGTGTTCGCGCAGCAGGCGCGCCGCACGCCGGGTGACCCGGGGCGTGGGCAGCAGCATGGTCGTCCGGTCCCGTACCACCGTGAAGGGCTGCCGCGCGTCGAAGGCCGCGCAGGCGCGCGCCCCCTCCGTCCCGCGCTTCCAGGTGCTCGCGTAGACGACGAGCCGGTCCGGGTCCAGCCGCAGCGCCATGTTGTGCAGGAAGGTCTGGATGCCACCGGGCCGGGGCGGGAAGTCGTTCGTGACGATCAGGGTCTTGTCCATCGCCGCCGACAGTACCGGGGCGGCCCGGTCGGGCCCCGCCCCGCCCGCCGCGTCACGCGCGCGCCCGCTAGGACACCGCCCTGGGGATGGGGGGCGCGGCGAGTTGCTGCTTCAGGTAGCCGCGCCAGCGGCGGGTGAACTCGGCCTCGGACACGTGCAGCTGGGTGCGCAGGGCCACCCGGACGGCGCTGTCGCGGTCGGGTGCGGCGCCGACCGCGCGGTAGAAGGCGACCAGCTTCCGCTCGCCCCACTGCTCGGCGATCATGCGGCAGGCGAGCCAGCCCTGCTCGTACGCCTGCGCCAGCACGTTCCCGTCCCCCGCGAAGCCGAAGTCGTCGTCGCCCGGCAGGGCGTGGGGGATCTGGCCGCCCTCGACGGCGCGGGTCAGCTCGGGGGCGACCTGGCGGGGGAAGGTCCTGGTCTCGCGGTAGCCGACCCAGTCGGCCAGGCCCTCGGAGAGCCAGAGCGGGGTGCTGGTCGAGGTGTGGGCGCGGGTGGCGACGTGAGTGGCCTCGTGCGTCATGACGACCTGGCGGCCCAGGTCGCCGAGGGCGTCGTACGCGTCGGGGTTGATGATCACCCGGTCCGCGGGCACGGTGCCCGCGCCGCCGATCTCGCCGGTGGTGACCGCGGCGATGCCCCGGTAGCCGGAGGCGGAGCCACCGAGCAGCGCCGCCATGTCGCCGAGCGAGCCGGGTACCAGGACCACCACGCGACCGGCCCAGGGCGCGGGCCAGGCCCGGCGCACGGCCGGTACGGCGGAGTCCGCGGTGTCGGCGACGCCACGCAGGTAGTGGCGGTCCTGACCGACGCCGAGCACCAGGCTGTGGCGGCCACGGACGACCGAGACCCGGCCCTGGTCCCACAGTTGCGCGCCACCGCGCCCGGCGGCTTCCGGCGCGGCCCCGGGGGCGGTGCCGGGTGGCGTCTGGATCGCCGCCACGTACCAGCGGTGGCCGCGCTGGGCGAGGGTGACGCGCTGGGGAGCGACGACGGGGGCGGTGTCGTATCCGGCGAGCTGGTAGCGCAGTTCGACCTGGGCCGCGATCCGGCGGCCGGTGCCCTCGACGGGCACGAAGCCGCCCTTGCGGACGAAACGGTACTTCAGCGAGCTGAGGGGCACCTCGGACAAGTTGTCGAACATCCGCCGCTGCGCGGCGCGATGGCGGTCGGACACGCGGTCCACGGTGGCCAGGAACGCGCCCTCGTCACGCTCGCGCACCGCGTCGGCACGCCGTTCCAACAGGCGTTGGATGGCGCGGGCGTCGGGGTCGGGCCCGTCGGGCCCGCGCCCCCAGCCGGCCATCGTGGCCAGGGTGCTGAGCAGCGCCGTGAGCACCACCAGGGCGGCCACCACACCACTGACCGCCCACCGTCCACCCCGCCGCAACCTGCCCGCCACGTCGTCGATCGTACGGGGTGGACGCGGGCGCCAGCAGCCCCACTCCGGCCGACCGGCCGCGCCTCAGGGGCGGTTGACCGAGGAGACGGGCATCATCTGGACCGGGTCGTAGCGGACCTGGGCGCCGGGGTGCGGGGCGTGGATCACCTGGCCGCCCCCCACGTACATCCCGACGTGGCTGGCGTCGTCGCGGTAGACCACGAGGTCGCCGGGCTGCGCCTGGCTCAGCGGCACCCGTCGGCCGGCGCCGGCCTGGCCCTGCGAGGTGCGCGGCAGCGAGATCCCGGCCTGCCGCCACGCCCACTGGGTCAGCCCCGAGCAGTCGAAGGAGCCGGGGCCGGTCTGGCCCCAGCCGTAGGGGGCGCCGAGGGCGCCCTGGGCGGCCCGCACCGCCGTCGCGGCGCGCGGGGAGGCCGCGGTGGAGCCCCCGGGCGGGCGGGCGCCCGGAGCGCTCCGTCCGTCGCCCGCGCCCGGCCGGGGCTGCGCGGCGCGGCGCAGCGCGGCGCGCTGGGCCTCGGTGAGCCGGTTGAGGACCGTGCGGGCGGCGGCGAGCTTGGCGGTCACCTCGCGCTTGTGTCGGGAGACGGCTTCACGGCTGCGTTCGAGTTCGACGAGCTTGTCGGTGGCCTCCGTACGCTCCTGGCGCAGGTCCCGCTGGGCCGCGCGCAGGAGGCGGAGCTGGCCCGCCTGGCGGTGCGAGATGCGGTCGAGCGTCGCGGACTTGGCGAGGAAGCCGTCCGGGTCCTCGGTCAGCAGCAGGGTCAGGCTGGGGTCGACGCCGCCGGAGCGGTACTGGGCCCCGGCCGCGGCGGCCAGCGCGCCCCGCAGCCGGTTGACCCGCTCCTGGCCGCGGGCGACGCTGCCCTGGAGCGCGCCCACCCGCTCGCGGAGCCCGTCGGCCCGCTCCTTGGCCAGGTTGTACTTCTCGGTGGCCCGCTCGGCGTCCCGGAACAGGCGCTCGACGGTACGCCGGGCGGAGCTGGCGCTCTGCTCGCTGGACGCGCCGCCGCGCGCGTCGCTGCTGCGCGCGTCGGGCGGCGGGGCCACCGGGTCGGCGCCGGCCGGGGCGGCGGTCAGCGCGACCGCCGAGGCGGCCAGCGCGGCGGACAGCATGGCCACCCGGGTCGGCCGGTCGTGGGCCGAGGGCGAGGTACGGCGATGGGAGGCCACTGGAGCCCGTCCCCTTCCGCTGGCGGCGGTCCCCCGCGCCCACGGACAGGCGTACGACAGGGCGGGACCGCGCGCGGCAGAGAGTAGCCGCACGACCACGGAGCGTCCAATAACCGTGGGTCGCGCCATGTATCGACCACGACCGGCGGCGACGCCTCAAGGCGCAGGTCACCGACGGGGCGGGCGGTCAACGGGAGGTCAGTCGATTCCCCCGAACGGGCGCCCGGTCCGCCCCGGCGGGGCGTGGTGGGCTGACGGTGGGGGCGGCGGTGGCCGGGCGACGGCCGCTGTCGGAGGCGTGGAAGTCGGGTGCCACCAGCCGGACCGACACCGGCGCGAGGGCTTCGCCAACGACCTCGCCCGCTCGCGACCGGCCCGGTACGGGGTCAACCACCGCCGCGTGGGCGGCGGTCGAGGCCCGGCGGCGACACACCGGGGGGCGAGCGCTGGGCGCGGGATAGGCCACCGGCGCCCGGGTCGGGGTACGACCACGGGCGCCGGAGTGAAGGCGTCGGATGCGCGTCAGATGCGGACGCCGAACTGGAACGGCATGTTGTCCATCGACTCGTAGCGCACGTTGGCGCCCGGCTTGGGCGCGTGCAGCACCTGGTTGTTGCCGGCGTAGAGGCCGATGTGGTGCAGGTCGCCGTAGAAGAGCACCAGGTCGCCGGGCTGGAGGGCGCTGCGGCCGATGCGGGTGCCGTTGTTGGCCTGCGCCTCGGAGGTGCGGTCGAGCCGGACGTCCGCCTGGGCGTAGGCCCAGGAGGTGAGGCCGGAGCAGTCGAAGGAGCCGGGACCGGTGGCGCCCCACACGTACGGGGAGCCGATCTTGGTCTTCGCGGCGGCCAGCGCGGCGCCGGCGCGGCCCGAGGTGGGCGCCTCGCTGCCGGTGTCGGTCTCGCCGCCCTTGTCGCTGTCCTTCTCGGAGTCGCCCAGGCCGGACCGCTCGGCGTTGGAGCGGTTGGCGCGCTCCTCCTCGGCCTTGGCCAGGTCGGCCCGCTCCTTGGCCGTCAGGGTGTTCAGCAGGGCCTGGGCCTCGCTCAACTTGCCCTGGATGTCCTTCTTCTTGTCACCCAGCGCCTTGCGCGTTTCGGCCAGGTCCTTGAGCTTGAGGCCGGCCTCCTCGCGCTGCTGCTTGAGGGTGCGCTGCTTGTCGGCGATCTTCTTGAGCGAGCCCGCCTGCTTGCTGGTGACCTGGTTGAGCGTGGAGGCCTTGTCCAGGTAGTCGTCCGGGTCGGACGAGAGGATGAGCTGGAGGGAGGGGTCCACGCCGCCGGAGCGGTACTGGGCGGTGGCCATCGAGCCCAGGCCGTTACGGAGCTTGTTGAGCTCCTCCTGGCCGCGCGCGACCTTGTCCTGGAGGCCGTCCACCTGCTCTTCGAGGGTGTCCTGCTTCTCCTTGGCCCCGTTGTACTTCTCGGTGGCCACCTCCGCCTCTTCGTACAGCTTGTCGACCTGAGCCTTGACGTCCTTCTTGGTCGGCTTCGGGTCGGCCTGAGCGGCCTGCGAGGTGAGGGCGACGGCAGCGGCGGCGGTCGCGGTGAGGACGGTTACCCGAGTGCGGCTCGGCTGCTTGGGTCGACGGTGGGACGCCACAGGGGGCGAGCTCCTTCTTCCTCCAGCCGCCTACCGGGTGACGGGTCGCTCACCCCGGCTCCGCTACGCGACCTCCGGGGCGGGAGGTCAGCACGACGGACTCGGCGGTACCTCCGCTGCCACTCCGGATGAGTGATCAACCGCGCGAAGGTTCGGGGCCCGACCTTAGTGACCTCGCCGTGATCCGTTCAAACTCACAGGGGAAAAACTTGGCTCCGGAGCCCATCCTTTACCAACATCACACAATCCGTGACGCCAAGCTGACACACTGCTCACGATTGATCGATGAGTATGTGCCTGTTGCCGGCCTTCTGACGCGAGTTGACCGGTTCCCACGAAGATGCCGGCAGATGAGCGACTATCAGGCCGGATGCGACGGCCCCCGACGGCTCCCGACGGCCGGTCGCGTACGCCGTGGGGACGCGCCGCGCGAGCGCCGGCGGTCGCCACGGGGCGGCCCCGGGCGAGGCGTTGGTCACAGGAGCCGGCGAGCGTCGGACACCGCGCCGGACCCGTGGCGCGAACCCGTCGGAAGGCCGGCGGGCGCATGGCGGGAACACGTCGGCCCGTCCGGCGCGGGACGGGCGCGCGTGACCGCCTCAGGTGCGCGCCAGGCGCTTGAGCAACAGCGCGGAGGCCACCGGGCGGGCCCCGGCCTTGGCCACGCCGTCCGCGACCTCACGGTCGGTGGAGACCACGACCACGGGGCGGCCCGGCGGTTCGGCCCGCACCAGTTGCCGGATCAGCTCGTCCGCCGTCACGCCCGGCTTGCTGAACATCACCCGCACCCCGCGCGGCGGCGCGAGCAGCACCGGGGCGGCCAGTTCGGCCCCGTCGAAGACGCAGGTCATCTCGGCCCCGGTCTGCGCCGCCAGCACCGCCAGACCACCCAGCAGCCGCAGCCGCTGCTTCTCCAACGGCATCGTCGGATAGCCGGTCTTGGTGACGTTGTAGCCGTCGACCACCAGATGGGCCTGCGGCAGCGCCAGGAGCTGGTCGAGCAGCGCGGGGTCCAGGTCGGACAGCGCGCGGGTGGCGATGTCCTTCGGCGTCATCTTGCCGGGCTCGACCGCGTCCACGGTGTCGGCCGGGCGCATCGAGGCCGGCGGCAGGGCCAGTTCGCGACGCAGCCCCTGGGCCGCGTCGAGCATCGTGTCCAGCAGCAGCCGCAGCCGCATGTCCTCCACGCTGCGCCCCTCGCGCACCGCGCGCCGACTGGCCTCCAGCGCGGCCTCGGTCTCGGCCAGCCGCGCCTTGAGCCGCCGCGCCTCGCCGTCGGCCCGCGCCTGCTCGGCCACCGCCGCGCCGCGCTGCGCCTCCAGCTCGTTCGTGGCCTTGCGCAGGGCCGCCTCGCCGCGCCGCACGTCGCTGAGCGCGCTGCGCAGCTTGCGCTGGAGGACGTCGGTCTCCTTGCGGGCCGCCTCGAGTTCCGCACGCGAGCGCTCCGCGTCGCCACGGGCCGCCGCGCGCGTCTGGTCCAGTTCCTCGCGGAGCCGACGCAGCTCCTCCAGGGCCCGGGTGCCCGCGCGTTCGGCGTTGGCGCGCTGGGCCTCCTCGCCCGCGGCCTCGACGAGCTTGACCCAGCCGGTGGGCCGCAGCACGTACGCCAGGGCCGCCACGTCCACCGGGTCGGCCGCGGCGGGCGGCGAGCCGGCCTCGACGGTCTCGGCCAGCTCGACCTGTGTCTCACGGAGGCGGGCGGCGATCCGCTGCCGGAAGGCGGGAGCGGTGGCGATGGCGGCGGCCATGGCGTTGCCCGCGAACTTGGCCCGCCGGGTGGGGGTGAAGCGGGCGTACTGCCGCAGTTGGGTCGGCAGTTCCCCGACGGTCAGGGCGCCGAAGGCGTCGGCCACCAGGGCCACCACCCGGTGCCTGACGGCCTCGGGCAGGGGGCGGTCGAGCGACTCGGCGGGCTCACCCACACCGCCGTCGGGGCCGCTCGGGCCGTCGGCGCCCGCGACGCCGTGCGCGTCGCTGGCGTCGTGGGCGGCATCCGGGCCGCTCGTCCGCTCCACCACCTGTCACCGCTTCCGTTCTCAGGCGCTCGCGCCCGGGCGGTCCACGAGCTCGATCTGGTCGACCGCGTTGCACCAGCGGCAGCGCACTGACTCAATGGTCTCACTGACCACCTCGCGCTCCTCCGTGCTGGGCTCCCCGGCCAGGTCCAGGTGCACGTACTCGACGGCCCTGGTCGAGCGCGTCACGTCGAACCGGGTGAGGTTGCCGCACAGGGTGCAGCGCCAACGGGTGCCTGCTGTCGGCTGGGGAACGGCCATCGTGTCGTCCTTCACGTCTGCTACGCGTTCGTTCGCGGTCCACGTGGCCTTGTGCCCGGCCGCGTACACCCGGTGCGCCGCGACCACACGCGTCGCACCGGGCGCGGTACGCCGCGTACGACTGCCACCTGCCCCCCGGGAGCGCCCGGACCCCACCGCGGTGCGCCGTCGGACTGCGGGAGTGCTTTCGGTAACCCTACGGCCTGACGGTCGCCGGGTGGGGTGCGCGGCGACACCCCGGGCCCGGCGAGGCGATCTGCGCGGTTCATAGCGATACGGGATGATCTGAACATGTTCAAGAAGGCGGCGATGCGCGACGGCCCTCTCCTGACATATGCGCTCATCATCGCCTGCTGTCTGCTCTTTCTCGCCAGCCCGGCCGCCGGACTCGCTCCCCCGGACGGGGAGCGAATCGAACTCGTGCGCGCGCGGGAGGACTACTTCGCGCGGTGGGGCGTGGTGCCGGCCCGGTGGGCCGACGACCTCCCACGGGCCGCCCTCGCCCCGCTGACCGCGCTGTTCGTCCACGGAAGCTGGCCGCACCTGCTGGGCAACATGCTCTTCCTCCAGGTCTTCGGGACTCTGGCCGAGGCTCGGATGGGTCGGCCGCGCTTCCTGCTGTGCTACCTGGTCACCGGCTACCTGGCGCTGGCCGGCTTCGCCCTGGCGTACGCGGACTCCCCCCAGCCGCTGGTCGGGGCGTCCGGGGCGATCTCCGGGGTGCTCGGCGCCTTCCTGGTCCTGCTGCCCCGGGCCAGGGTGACCAGCCTGCTCCCGTTCCTGTTCTTCCTGCCGCTGCGCTTCCCCGCCTGGCTGGTGCTGCCGTTCTGGTGCGCGCTCCAGTGGCTGGCGGCCCGGCACGGCGGCCCCCGGCCGGGCGTCGCCTACCTGGCCCACCTGATCGGCTTCGGCATCGGCTTCCTGTACGCCCTGGCCCTGCCGCGCGGCCGGCCGGACCCAGGTGCGGGCGGGGCCCCCGCGGGCGAGGAGACCGGCGCCCGCACCCGGGCGAACGCGGACGCCGGAGCGGGCCTGGGGGCCGGGACGGACCCCGGGGCGGGGGCTCGCGCTGCGGCTAAAGTGAAAGGGCCCGTTCAGGCCAGCGAGGGAGACAGCCAGCCGTGATCACGTCAATCGTGCTCATCAAGACCAGCGTGGACCAGATCCCCGAGATCGCCGAGAAGATCGCCTCGCTGGAGGGGGTCAGCGAGGTCTACTCGGTCACCGGCGCGCACGACCTGATCGCCCTGGTGCGCGTGGCCCAGCACGACGACCTCGCGGACGTCATCCCCGGCCGGATCAGCAAGGTGCCCGGCGTGGCCTCGACGGAGACGCACATCGCCTTCCGCACGTACTCGCAGCACGACCTGGAGGCGGCGTTCGCGATCGGCCTGGACGCGTGAGCCCGCCGGGCTCGGGCCACCCACGGGCGGCCCGACCCGGCCAGGCGACCAGGGCGGATGAAGAACTCCTCATGACGTCTTCATCACCGCTCGCGGGTGGCGCGCCCACCGTGGCCCCATGCCCCTCACCCACCGGCTCGCCACCCTCACGGCCGTCGTCGCGATCCCGCTCGGCATCGCCGTCACCAGCTATCTGCTGACCGACGCCCCCGACGCCCCCCGGGCCCCCGCGAAGGTCGAGCTGGAGTCCGGCTCCCCCTCGCCCGGCCCGACCGGCTCACCCCCCGCGCCACCGCCCGCGCGCACCTCCCCCGCCTCCCCCGGCGACGAGGCCGTCCCCCCACCGCCAGCGACCGACGGCATGGCCGATGACACCGCAGACGACACCGCCGAACGCGACGACGACGGCGCGGACGACCGCGACGACGGCCCCGGTGACGACGGCTGACGCGGCGCCGCCGACCCCGGGCCGCCGCGTCTCGGCCCGGGTACGCATCCTGCTGTGGCTGCTCCTGGTGATGACCGTCGCGCTGGCCGCCGTCGCCACCACCACCCGTTCGATCCTGTTGCGCGACGTCGAGGAGCGCACGACGGAGCTGCTCGCCCAGGAGGCCGGGGAGTTCGCCCACTTCGTCGAGCGCGGACGGGACCCCCGGACCGGCGCCCCGTTCACCGAGCCGCGCCGGCTGCTCAAGGTCTTCCTGGAGCGGCAGTACGCCGACCCCTACGAGGAACTGCTCGGTCTGGTCCACGACTCCAGGCCGCCCTCGGTGGTCCGGCAGAAGCGCGCCGTCCCCGTCGACCTCCCGCTGTACCGCGACGACGCGGCGCTCGCCGCAATCGCCTGCTCGCAGCGCAGCACCGGCACCCTGGACCGGGCCGCGGGCGAGGTGCGCTGGGCCAAGGTCGCCATCCGGCCCGGCGGCGCCGGCCCCACGGGCACCTTCGTGGTGGCCTTCCACGCGGACCGCGAACAGGAGCGGGCCGACGACGTGTTCCGCACCCTGCTGGCCATCTCGGGCGTCGCACTGCTGATGACCTGCGGCATCGGGTGGGTGGTCGCCGGCCGCATCCTGGCCCCCGTGCGCCTGGTGCGCGCCACCGCGGCCCAGCTCACCGAGCAGGACCTGACCCGGCGCATCCTGGTGCGGGGCCGCGACGACGTGTCGGCGCTCGCCGAGACGTTCAACGCGATGCTGGACCGGCTGGAGCGGGCGTTCGGCGCCCAGCGCCAGTTCGTGGACGACGCCGGGCACGAACTGCGCACCCCCATCACCATCGTGCGCGGCCACTTGGAGCTCATGCACACCGGCCCGCACGGGGCGGCCGAGCGCGAGGAGACCATCCGGCTGGTCACCGACGAGCTGGACCGGATGAGCCGCATCGTCGAGGACCTGCTGCTGCTGGCCAAGGCCGAACGCCCCGACTTCGTCACGCCCGCCCCGGTGCAGCTCGCCGAGCTGACGGCCGACGTCTTCGTCAAGGCCCGCACGCTGGGCGAACGCCGCTGGGAGCTGACCGAGGTCGCCGAGGGCGAGGCGTGGCTGGACGCCCAGCGCATCACCCAGGCCATGGTGCAGCTCGCGCAGAACGCGGTGCAGCACACCACGGTCGGCCAGCGCGTGCGCATCGGCTCCCGGCGCGCCGCGGGCCGGGTGGAGCTGTACGTCGCGGACACCGGGCCCGGCGTACGACCCGAGGACGCCGAGCTGATCTTCGAGAGGTTCCGGCGGGGCACCGCGCGGCGCGGCGCGCGCGGCCCGGGGGCGGCCACCGACAGTCACGGCGGCGGCGCGGGCCTTGGCCTGTCGATCGTCAAGGCCATCGCCGAGGGCCACCGGGGCCGCGTCGAACTGCGCCCCGGCGACTGGCACGCTCCCGCCCCCACGGCCCCTGCCGCCCCCGCCCCGGGGGCCGCCACCCGCCGCCCGTCCCCGGCCGAGCCCGGGGACGGGGCCGGCGCCACCTTCGTCCTGCTGTGGGAGGAGACCCCGCGATGAAGCGCATCCTGATCGCCGAGGACGAGGAGCGTATCGCCGCCTTCGTCGAGAAGGGCCTGCGGGCCAGCGGCTTCGTCACCACCATCGCGGCCGACGGCGACACCGCGGCCGACTACGCCCGCACCGGCGGCTTCGACCTGATCATCCTCGACATCGGCCTGCCGGGCCAGGACGGCTTCACCGTGCTGCGCGGGCTGCGCGAGGACCGGGTGAGCACCCCGGTGATCGTGCTGACCGCGCGCGACTCCGTACGGGACACGGTGGCCGGCCTCGAAGGCGGCGCGGACGACTGGATGACCAAGCCCTTCCGGTTCGAGGAACTGCTGGCCCGGGTGCGGCTGCGGCTGCGCACGGCCGCCCGGGTCCCGGAGGTGACGGTGCTGCGCAGCGGGGACCTGACGCTGGACCTGCGCACCCGCCGGGCCCGCTCGGGTGCCCGGTCGGTGGACCTGACGGCGCGCGAGTTCGTCCTCCTCGAACTGTTCCTGCGCCACCCCGGCCAGGTGCTCTCGCGCGAACAGATCCTCTCCCACGTCTGGGGCTACGACTTCGATCCCGGCTCCAACATCGTGGACGTCTACGTCCGGGCCCTGCGCAGGAAGCTGGGCGCCGCGCGCGTGGAGACCGTGCGCGGCATGGGCTACCGGCTACCCTGACCGACGGTCCGGGGCACCCGTCGCCGACGCCCCGCGCGAGCCCGGGGCCGCGCCCGGGTCGGGGGTTCGCGCGCACCCGACACCCATCCGGCGCGCGCCCCGGGCGTCGCATGAAGTTCCTCTCATCGCGCGCTCATCAGCGGCTCACCGGCGCTTTTGAGACTGACGGAGTGACCTTCACCCACCGTCAGGCCGCCGCCTGGTGCGCCGCTCTCAGCGCGTGCGCCGTGCTGGCCGTGCCGGGCAACCTCCCCGGGCTCGCCGTCGACGCCAGGATCACCCTGGCCGTCTTCGCGTTCGCCACCTGCGCCTGGATCGCCACCCCGATCGACGACACCTACGTCGCCCTCGGTGCGGGGCTGGCCCTGACGGTGACCGGCGTGATCAGCGGCGAGACCTTGTTCGGCACCCTGGGCGACGCCACCGTGTGGCTGCTGATCTGCGCCTTCGTCCTGGCGGCGGCGGTCGGTCGCAGCGGGCTCGCCGGCCGGGCCGCCGCGTTCCTGGTGAGCGGGGCGCGCAGCGTACGCCAACTCGCCCACCTCACCACGGCCGCCCTGGTGGCCACCGCCTTCGCCATCCCGGCCACCTCCGGCCGGGCGGCTCTGGCGCTGCCGGTGTTCCTGGCGCTGGCCAGGGTGTTGGCCGACCGGAAGCGCGTGGTGGTGATGCTCGCGCTGCTCTTCCCCACCGTCATCCTGCTCTCGGCCGTGGCCACCCTGATCGGCGCCGGTGCTCACCTGATCACCGTCTCGGTGCTGTGGGAGAGCACCGGCGAGGAGATCGGCTTCGCCCGCTGGCTGCTGCTCGGGCTGCCGCTCGCGGTCGCCTCCGCTCATCTCGCGGCCGAGGTCGTGCTGGTGACCACGACGCGGCGGGCCGACCGCGAGGGGCCGGTACGCATCACCGTCGAGCAGTTGCGGGAGCACACCCCGCAGCCGGTGAGCGGCCCGCTGACACCCGCGGAGGCCCGCTGCGCGCTGCTGCTCGGCACGGTCGTCCTGCTGTGGTGCGCCGAGCCGTTGCACCAGGTGCCGCCGGCCGTCGTGGCGCTGATCGGCGCGCTGGTGGCCACCTCGCCGGCGCTGGGGACGGTGCGGCTCAAGGACGCGTTGGGCACCGTGCCGTGGTCGTTGCTGCTGTTCATGGCGGCCACCATGGCCATGGGCATCGCGCTCGCCACCTCCGGCGCGGCCCGCTGGCTGGTGTCGGGCCTGCCCGGCGACGGCGTACCGCCCTGGCTGTTCCTGGGCGTGGTCGTCGCGGTCAGCACGGCGGCCCACCTGGTCCTCCAGTCCCGCTCCGCCCGTTCCAGCGTGCTGGTCCCGCTGGTGGTGGCCGCCGCCGGCGAGGCGGGCGTCAACCCGGTCGCCGCCGCCCTGGCCTCCACGGCGGCGGCCGGCTTCTGCCACACCCTGCCGGCCTCGGCCAAACCGGTCGCCCTGTACGCGGGCCTGCCGGATACCCCCACCTACACCCCGCGCGACCTGCTCCGCCTCTCCCTGGTCCTGGCCCCGCTGACGGCGGCCCTGGTCCTGGTCTTCGCCCTCGCCGTCTGGCCCCTCCTCGGCGTACCACTCTGACCCGCGCCCCGCCCCGGGCGGGTGACGCGCCACACCGACCCCCCGCACCAGGCCGGCCCTCGCCCTCCGGCGTCACACCGGGACCGCGCCGCGCCCCGCCACTCCCGTCACCCCACGCCCCGGCCGCCGCGCCGCCGACATCCCTCGTCCCACCTCACCCACCCGCACCCGCACTCACGGAGCACCATGAACGCCCACACCTCCCGCCCGCTGCGCTGTGCCGTGGCCCCCAGCGGCTTCAAGGAGTCGCTGTCCGCGCGCGAGGCCGCCGAGGCCATCGCCGAGGGGCTGCAGCGCGTCGTACCGGATGCCGAGACCGACCTGATACCGCTGGTGGACGGGGGTGAGGGGACCGCCGAGGCGCTGGCCGCCGCCAGCGGTGGCGCCCTGCACCACCGCATCGCCACCGGGCCGGTCGGCGACCCGGTGCCCACCCACTTCGCGCTGCTCGGCCCCGGCGCCCGCGCGGGTCACGGGGCGCGTACCGCCGTGGTCGAGATGGCCGCCGTCGCCGGGCTGGCCCTGGTGCCACCCGGCCGGCGCGACCCGGGCGCCACCACCACGCGCGGCGTCGGCGAACTCGTCCGGGCCGCGCTGGACCACGGGGCCCGTCGCGTCCTGGTCGGCTGTGGCGACTCGGGCACCTCCGACGGCGGCGCGGGCGCGCTCCAGGCGCTGGGCGCCCGACTGCTGGACGCGGACGGTCGCGAGCTCCCGCCCGGTGGCCGGGCCCTGACCCGGCTGGCCCGGATCGACGCGAGCGGCCTCGATCCCCGGCTCGCCGACGTCGAACTCCAGGTGGCCTGCAACCCGTTCAACGTGCTGGCCGGTCCGCACGGTGTGGCCCGGGTCTTCGGCCCGCAGAAGGGCGCCACCCCGGAACAGGTCGAGGAGCTGTCGGCGGCGCTGGACCGCTGGGCCCTGGTGCTGACGCGCGACGTCCACGAGCCCCGCCTCGCCCGGCGTGCCCGCGGCCGGCCCCGGGCCGGCCGCGAGACCACCGGCCACCCGACGGGGCACGCTCCGGGTCACCCCGCGCTCGCTCCGCCACGGCTGAGCCTCGTATCCGTCGACCCCGCCCCGGCCGGACTCGATCTGCGCCACGGGCCCGGAACCGGTGCCTCCGGCGGCCTGGGCGCGGGACTGGCGGCGCTCGGCGGGCAGTTGCTCCCCCGCTTCGACGTCCTCCTGGACGGCCTGGACCTCGACGCCCGGTTGGCCCGCGCCGATCTCGTCGTCACCGCCGAGGGCGCGCTCGACCGGCAGACCACGCGGGGCAAGATCCCGGCCGAGGTCGCGCGCCGGGCCACGGCGCACGGCCGGCCCGTGCTCGCCCTCGCGGGCACCATCGGCGAGGGCGCCCGGGAGGTGCGCGGGGCCGGGGTGGACGCCTACCACGGCATCCTGCCCAGGCCGGTGGCGCTCGCCGAAGCCCTGGGCCGGGGCGGCGAGTTCCTCGCGGACGCGGCGGAGGCGGCCCTGCGGATGATCCTCATCGGCACCCGGCTGGCCGGCACCCCGGCCTGTCCGCCGCCCCCGGCTCGGCCCGCCCCGCTGCCGGGGCCGGCCCTCGCGTCGGGCTGAGACCCGGGCTCCGCCACGAGCGGCGCGGGGGCGGCTTACGGGCTGGCCGAGCGCGACGGATCGGCGCCCCACGCCAGTTGAGCCGCCCCGGCCGAGTGCGGCGACCTCGCGCGCCGGGCAGGTGGAAGCCGACGGGTCAGCGCGCGCCCGCCCCGCGGTCCGGCACGCAGCGGCCACCCTCGGTGCGGTAGCTCCAACGGGCGCCCTGGCTCACCAGCTCGCGTACCGCGCGCACGAACCGCTCGACGTGCTCGTCGGGCGTGCCGGCGCCGAAGCTGACCCGGATCGCGTTCAGCGCGCCCGAGCCGCCCGTGGCCTGGTCCGGCGCGCCGCACTCCCCCGGCTCCGTCGGCTCGCTGTCCAGCAGGGTGCGCACCAGCGGGTGGGCGCAGAAGAGGCCGTCGCGTACGCCGATGCCGTACTCCGCGGAGAGCGCGGCGGCGAAGTGCGAGCTGTTCCAGCCGTCCACCACGAAGGAGAGCACGCCGACCCGGGGCGCGTCGTCGCCGAACAGCGACAGGAAGCGCACCTGCGGAACGTCCGCGAGCCCCTCTCGTACGGCGGTGATCAGCCGCTGCTCGCGGGCCACCAGCGTGTCGAAGCCGGCCTCGGTCAGCGCCCGGCAGGCGGAGGCGATGGCGTACACGCCGATCACGTTCGGGGAGCCCGCCTCGTGCCGGGCCGCGGTGGTGTGCCAGGCCACGTCGACGCCGCCGTCCTCGGCGCGGGTCACGGTGCGGCTGGCGCCGCCGCCGGCGAGGTAGGGCTCGGCCTCGGTCAGCCAGTCCGCGCGGCCGGCGAGCACGCCGGAGCCGAAGGGCGCGTACAGCTTGTGGCCGGAGAAGGCGATCCAGTCCACGTCCAACTCGGCGACGCTGACCGGGTGGTGGGGCGCGAGCTGGGCCGCGTCCAGCACGATCCGGGCGCCGTGCGCGTGTGCCGCCGCCGCCAGTTCGCGTACCGGCCACAGCTCGCCGGTGACGTTCGAGGCGCCGGTCACGCAGACCAGCGCGGGCCCCTCGGACGCGGCCCGTTCGGCCAGCGCGTCCGTCAGGGTCCGCACGGCCTGGGCGGGCGAGCGGGGCGCGCTGAGGTAGGTCACGCTCACGCCCTCCTGCCGCTCCCAGGGCAGCAGCGCGGCGTGGTGCTCGGTCTCGAAGACGAACACCCGCGTGCCGGCGGGGAGCACGGCGGCCAGGAGGTTCAGCGAATCGGTGGTCGAGCGGGTGAAGACGACCTGGTCGTCCTCGCGGCAGCCGAGGAAGGCGGCCACGTCCGCGCGGCTGGTCTCGAAGAGGTCGGTCGACAGCTGCGAGAGGTAGCCCGCCCCACGGTGCACGCTGCCGTAGTACGGGGCGTACGCGGCGACGTCGTCCCACACCCGGCGCAGCGCGGGGGCGCTGGCGGCGTAGTCGAGCGCGGCGTAGGTGACCTCGCCCCCGGTGACCAGCGGAACCCGCACCTCGTCGCCCAGCACGGGCAGCGGCGCCGCCTCCGCCACGGCGTCACAGGCGGGCTCGGCCGGCGCCGCGCCGGCGGCGGTGACCTCGGCGGTGGCGCCGGGGGCGTCCGTGGTGGCGGGGGCGAAGGCGGTGGGGGCGGCGGCGAAGGGGCGCGTGGACATGGCGAGATCTCCCGGCAGGGCAGGGCTTCACACGAAGGGAAGCATCAGGGCTTGGGAAACGCACGGCTGACGGGTGACCCGTCGACAGGTGCGGAAAACGGCCCGGGAAGCGCCCGGCGAAGGGCACGGAGGATGGGCCGGAACATCCGGAGAGAACCGGAGGAGGAACAGGGGCCGCTGGGCCCTAGCGCATTCGCTGACTCACGGAGCTTCTCCCTCGACCACCAGGACCCCTGGATGTCTCACTCGAAACGAGTGCGGAGGGGTCCGCGCTTGCCGTAGACCTCGCTGCCTACGGCCTGGTCATCACCCGGGGCACCCCGCCACGGACGGAGGGTTGCCGGACAGCGGGCCGGGGCCTGAATCGCTGTCACTCGTGACCTGCGAAGCATCATGCCACACCCTGGCCCCACCGCAAACGCCGCCCTCCCCCACCCGGCCCGAACAGGGCATCGAACCAGCCACTCCGCGCCCACCCCGAGCCCTCGTGGCACACCCCCGTGACCAGCGCGGAACGGCGCGTACGGCGGGCAGAAGAACGCCAGGGCGCGCCCCCGCGCGGGGACGCGCCCTGACCTGATCCTGTCGCGGTTACGCCTGGCTGGCGGCCACCCAGCGGTCCAGGGTGCGCTGGGCCGCGCCCGAGTCGATGGACTCGGCGGCGCGGCCCAACGCCGCCGCGATCCGGTCGGGAAGCGGCGGCAACTCGGCCGCCGGGGCACCCACCTCGAAGCGGCCGGCCGACTCCGCGGCCGACTCCGCGCGCAGCCCGTCCAGGGCCACCAGCGCCGCCGCCGAGTTGAGCAGCACCGCCTCCCGGACGGGTCCGGTCTCCCCCGCCAGGAGTCGCCGGGCGACGTCGGCGTTGTACGAGGCGTCGGCGCCGCGCAGGGCCTCCACGGGCACCATCTCCAGGCCGACGTCGCGGGGGTCGAAGGTCTGCTCGCGCACGGCCCCGTCGCGCACCTCCCACACGCGTGAGGTGGCGGTGGTGGTCAGTTCGTCCAGGCCGTCGTCGCCACGGAAGACCAGCGCGCTGGACCCGCGGCCGGCCAGCACGCCGGCCAGGATCGGCGCCATCCGGGCGTCGGCCACGCCGGTGGCCTGGGCCGTGACCTTGGCGGGGTTGGTCAGCGGCCCCAGGAAGTTGAACGTGGTGGGGATGCCCAGCTCGCGGCGGGCCGCCGCCACGTGCCGCAGCGAGGGGTGGAACTTGACGGCGAAACAGAAGGTGATGCCCGCCTCCTCGGCGACCTCGGCCACCCGTGCCGGCGTCAGGTCCAGGTTGACGCCGAGCTTCTCCAGTACGTCGGACGCCCCGCTGGCCGAGGAGGCCGCCCGGTTGCCGTGCTTGACGACCCGAGCGCCGGTGCCGGCGACGACGATCGAGGACATGGTGGAGATGTTGACCGTCTTGGCCCCGTCGCCACCGGTGCCCACGATGTCCACGGTGGGCCCGGGCACCTCGATGAGGTTGGCGTGCTCGTACATCGTGCGGACCATGCCGGCGACCTCGTCGACCGTCTCGCCCTTGGCCCGCAGGGCGACCGCGAAGCCCGCGATCTGGGTGTCGCTGGCCTGCCCGCGCATGATGCGGTCCATCGCCCAGGCGGAGGCGTCGGCACTCAGGTCCTGGCCGGCGAGGAGGGTGCGCAGGATACCCGGCCAGGTGTGGGCCGTCGCGCTGTCGCCGCCTACCGGGGTCACAACGTTCATGGTCCACGCTCCTGGTGGTGGTTTTGGGTGTGATGCCAGCCTATCGAGGGCCGGGAACCACGAAGAGCCCCGTCCAGACATTGGACGGGACTCTTCGCTGTGGCGATCAGCGGGTGATCAGGTGGGATCAGTGGTGGCCGTGGCCGCTCGTGATCTCCTTGTACTCCTCGACGGTCGGCTTGGCGATCTGGTTGTCCTCGCCGTACAGGCCCTTGGAGAGCTTGACGCGCAGCTTCTCGGAACGGGTGGCCTTGCGCTCCACGCCGTTCTCGTCGACTCCGGCCTCAAGCTCCAGCGGCTCGTACTGGTCGTGCGCCGTGAGGGTGTGGAGCTGGTCCTGCGACAGCGGCTCGTGGACCTCGACGAACTCGCCGTGCGGCAGGCGCTTGATGATGCCCGACTCGCGGCCGTGCAGCACCTTGTCCTTGTCGCGTCGCTGCAGACCCAGGCAGATCCGCTTGGTGACGATGAACGACAGCACCGGCAGGACGAAGAACGCGATGCGCGAGAACCAGGTGATCGAGTTGATCGACAGGTGGAAGTGGGTGGCCCACAGGTCGTTTCCACCGGCGATCAGCATCGTCAGGTACGTGGTGATCCAGGCGACGCCGAAACCGGTCCGGGTCGGCGTGTTGCGCGGCCGGTCCAGCAGGTGGTGGTTGCGCTTGTCGCCGGTGGCCCAGGACTCGATGAACGGGTACACGGCGATGGCGAGCAGCACCAGCGGGAAGATCACCAGCGGGATGAACACACCCAGCACCAGGGTGTGACCCCATGCGTTGATCTCCCAGCCAGGCATCACCCGGATCAGGCCCTCGGCGAAGCCGAGATACCAGTCCGGCTGTGCGCCGGTGGACACCTGGTCTGGTCGGTAGGGACCGATGGCCCACACCGGGTTGATGGTGGCTACCGCCGCGATGGCCGCGATGACACCGAAGACCAGGAAGAAGAAGCCGCCGGCCTTGCCCATGTACACCGGCAGGAACGGGGTGCCCACCACGTTGGTGTTGGTCTTGCCGGGCCCGGCCCAGTGGGTGTGCTTGTGCAGGAACACCATGATCAGGTGCGCCACGACCAGGCCGAGCATGATGCCCGGCAGCAGCAGGATGTGGATCGAGTAGAACCGGCCGACGAAGTCGTGTCCGGGGAACTCGCCTCCGAAGAGGAACATCGACAGGTAGGTACCGATCAGCGGCACCGACAGGATGGCGCCCTGGGTGAAGCGGACACCGGTGCCGGAGAGCAGGTCGTCCGGCAGCGAGTAGCCGGTGAGGCCGGTGAAGAGGCCGAGCACCAGCAGCAGGAAGCCGAAGACCCAGTTCATCTCACGCGGCTTGCGGTACGCACCGGTGAAGAACACGCGCATCATGTGCACGAACATGCTGCCGACGAAGATCAGCGCGGCCCAGTGGTGGATCTGCCGGATCAGCAGACCGCCACGGACCTCGAAGCTGATGTCCAGCGTCGAGGCGTACGCCTCCGACATCCGGATCCCCTGCATCGGGACGTAGGGACCGTCGTAGACGATCTCGCCCATGCTGGGGTTGAAGAACATCGTCAGGTACACACCCGTGAGGATGATGATGATGAAGCTGTAGAGGCAGACCTCACCCAACATGAACGACCAGTGGTCGGGGAAGATCTTGCGCATGTTGGCCTTGGCCAGGCCGTAGATGCCCAGCCGGCTGTCGGCCCAGTCGGCGACGCGCTCGCCCGCTGGAGCCTTCTTGCGCCGAGTGTCGGTTGCAGTACTCATCCGCGCTCCCAGTAGGCAGGACCGACGGGCTCCGCGAAGTCGCCCATCGCCTCAAGGTAGCCCTTGTCGTTGACCGTGATCCGAAGCTGCGGCAGGGCGTGGCCCGCCGGGCCGAAGATGACTCGGCCGCCGTCGGTCAGGTCGAAGGTCGACTGGTGGCACGGGCACAGCACGTGGTGAGTCTGCTGCTCGTAGAGGCTGATCGGGCAGCCGACGTGCGTGCAGATCTTCGAGAACGCGACGATGCCCTCGTGCGACCAGTCCAGCTCGCGCTTGTCCTTGATGTTCTCCGGCTGGAGCCGGACGATCATGAGCGCCGCCTTGGCGATCTGGTTGTTGAAGTCGTGGTCCTCTTCGCTGAGACCCTCGGGCATCGCGAACGTCAACGAACCGACCGCGATGTCCTCGGGGCGCAGCGGCTCGTGCGTGTTCTCGTTGATGAGCATCTTGCCCTTGGCCCACTTGGTGTGCCGGAGCATCGTGCCCGGCATGGGGCCCAGGTCACGCAGCAGCACCAGACCGGTCAGCGGGACCATGGCCACCGCGCCGATCAGCGTGTTGCGGACCAGCTTGCGGCGGCCGAGGTCGGACTCGCGGGCGCCGTCCTTGAACCCGGCGAGCACCTCCTCGCGCACCTCGGGCGAGGCCTCGATGTCGTGCCGCTCCTCGGGCACCTCGACATCGGTCATCAGCGTGCGGGCCCAGTGGATGGCACCGGCGCCGATGCAGAACAGCGCCAGTCCGAGCGTCAGACCCAGCGAGAGGTTCAGCGCGCTGACGTGCCCGATCGGGAAGACGTAGACGATCTTGTCGACCGGGAACGAGACGTACGAGGCGATGAAGCCGATCGTGGACAGCATCGACAGCGTGAAGAGGCCGGCGACCACGCGCTCGGAGCGCTTGGCGGCCCGCTCGTCGATGTCCTGCACACGGTGTTCGTGGGGTGGCAGCCCCGGGTTGGCGAACGGGTCCTCCCGTGTCGCCAGCGCGCCGCCGTCGGCGTCGTCCTGCTGCTGTGGCAGGTTCTCTTCTGAGTTGTCTTGGCTGCTCATGACTTCTTGGCCTTCGTGGTCCGGGCTGCGACCCAAATGGTGATGGCGACCAGAGCGCCCAGGCCGAACACCCAGGCGAACAAGCCCTCAGCCACCGGGCCGAGTCCACCCAGTTGGAAACCACCGGGGCTCTCGGTGTCGTCGCTGTTGACCTTGTTGAGGTAGGCGATGATGTCCCTCTTTTCCTTCTCCGGCATGACCGAGTCGGGGAAAGACGGCATGTTCTGCGGGCCGGTCTGCATGGCCTCGTAGATGTGCTTCGGGCTCACACCGTCAAGAGGGGGCGCGTACTTGCCGTTGCTCAGCGCCCCGCCCTTGCCCGAGAAATTGTGGCACTGGGCACAGTTCGAACGGAAGAGCTGCCCACCGTTGGCGGCGTCCTCCGTACCGTCGAGGCTGTACTGACCCTTGGTCGGCGTTTCTGGACCGGCGCCGAGCGAGGCGACGTACGCCGCGAGCTGCTCGGTCTCGCCGGCCGTGTAGACCTTGGGCTTCTTCGGGGCCTGGGCACCGTTCTGCTGAGCCGGCATGCGGCCGGTGCTCACCTGGAAGTCCACGGCGGCGGCGCCGACGCCGACCAGGCTCGGACCGTCAGATGTGCCTTGGCCGCCAGTGCCGTGGCAACTGGCGCAGCCAACGGCGTAGAGCTTCTTGCCCTCGTCGATGGCGAGGGAGGTCTGGGCCTCGTCGGCCTTGGCCTTGTCCGCCGGCGCGAACGCGGCGTAAAGCCCCCCCGTGGCCGCCAGCGCGAAGAGTAGGACGACGAGCGCCGCCAGCGGATGGCGCCGTCGTGCGGAGAGCTTTTTCACGGATTACCCCGGTGTCAGGATCTTCTGCGTCGATGCTTCTGGCTGCGTCTCTGGTGAAACGCGGGTCCGGTGCGGGACCGGTTACTTGATCATGTAGATCGTGGCGAAGAGGCCGATCCAGACAACGTCGACGAAGTGCCAGTAATACGACACGACGATGGCCGCCGTCGCCTGCTCGTGGGTGAACCTCTTGGCCGCGTACGTCCTGCCCAGGACCAGCAAGAACGCGATGAGTCCGCCCGTCACATGCAGCCCGTGGAAGCCGGTGGTCAGGTAGAACACCGAGCCGTACGGGTCGGACGAGAGCGAGAGACCCTCGTGCTTGACCAGTTCGGTGTACTCGAAGACCTGACCGCCAACGAAGATCGCACCCATCACGAAGGTGACCACGAACCACATGCGCAGCTTCTTCACGTCACCGCGCTCGGCGGCGAAGACGCCGAGCTGGCACGTGAGGGAGGAGAGCACCAGGATCGTGGTGTTCGTCGCGGAGAACGGGAAGTTCAGCGCATCGGCCATTTCCTTCCAGTGCTCTGCTCCGGTCACCGATCGGAGGGTGAAGTACATCGCGAAGAGGGCCGCGAAGAACATCAGCTCGGAACTCAGCCAGATGATGGTTCCGACGCTGGTGAGGTTCGGCCGGTTGACCGACGGGTGCGCGTGCCCGGTATCTGTTGCTGTTGCTGTCGCCACGACCGACATTATGTCGGTCGCTTATCCCGCCCTCACCTCGGGGGGTCCCGTTCGGAGTGTCAAGGCTGTTCAAGCGGCTCGTACGGCCTATTCCAGCGGTCCCCCGAAGGAGCGAAACGGTATGCCCGGCTCCGCAACGGGTTCCGCTCGCCCGCCCTCCTGACGCCCCGTCGGCCTCCGGCGGCCCCTGGTCGGGGCGTGCGGGGCCGGGTCGGGCCGGTTCGGCCCGGGGAGCCGTACGGCGTGGATGCGTACGACCTCTCCTCGCGAGGGGCCCCGGCGCAGTAGCATCCGCCCCACGGACCCACTCCGTTTCGTGCCGTCCACCTGCCTGGAGGAAAGATGCGGCCCACTGCCACGGTGCTGGTCTACAGCGATGACGCGGGCACCCGCGAGCAGGTGCGACTGGCGGCCGGGCGACGGCCGGCGGCCGACGTCCCCGAGGTCACGTACCTGGAGTGCGCCACCCTGCCGGCCGTGCTGGAGGCGCTGGAGGTCGGCGGGATCGACGCGTGCGTGCTGGACGGCGAGACGGCGCCTGCGGGCGGCCTGGGCGTGTGCCGGCAGATCAAGGACGAGATCTACGCCTGCCCGCCGGTGCTGCTGCTGATGGGCCGCCCACAGGACGCCTGGCTGGCCACCTGGAGCCGTGCCGAGGCCGCCGTGACGCTGCCGGTGGACCCGGTGGCCCTGGCCGACGCGCTGGCCGGGCTGCTGCGCGCGAAGCGGGCCGTCAGCGCCTGACGGGCGGCGTACGCCCAGCGGAGTGAGGGGGTCCGGCACGCGGTGTCGCCGGGCCCCCTTCGGCGTGCTCGGGCGGGTACGTGCCCGGCGCGGTGGCCTCAGATCGCCGGGCGCAGCCGGGCCGCGTCGGCCGGGCCGCCGTCCTGGCGCAGGCCC
Organism: Streptomyces sp. NPDC057702; assembly: GCF_042799315.1. NCBI lineage: Bacteria > Bacillati > Actinomycetota > Actinomycetes > Kitasatosporales > Streptomycetaceae > Streptomyces > Streptomyces sp. NPDC057702. The sequence continues at coordinate 73,114 of NZ_JBHVJC010000015.1, forward strand.
GCGGTCAGGGCGCTGCCCTGACGCCACTTGTCCCAGGACAGGTTCCAGTCGCCGAAGCCGTTGTCGAACGGTGTCATGGTGGTGCCGCCGCTGCCGGTGACGGTGACCAGGTCGCCGGGGCGCACCGTGTCGAAGAACCAGCGCGCGTTGGCGGTGCTCATGCCGGTGCAGCCGTGACTGACGTTGGCGGCTCCGTGCGAGCCGGCCGACCAGGGCGCGGCGTGCAGGTACTCGCCGCTCCAGGTGACCCGGGTGGCCCAGTGCACCGGCAGGTCGTACGAGTCCGAACTGCCCTCCGCGATGCCGATGCTGGTGCCGCGCATGCGGACGAAGGACTCCTTGGCGAGCACGACCTTGACTCCGTTGCGCGTGTCGAAGCCGGGCTTGCCGGTGGTCACGGGGATGGTGCGCAGCACCCTGCCGTCGCGACGCACGGTCATCTGGTGCGCCGAGGCGTCCGTGACGGCCTCGATCCGAGCGCCGGTACGCAGCGTGAGGGGCTTGGCGGGGCCGCCGTACAGCCCGCCCGCGACCTTGATGCCGTCCAGGAGGCTGCGCACGGTGACGGTGGACCGGGCGGGCCAGTAGGCGCGCGGGCGGTAGTGCAGGGTGCGGTCGTCGATCCAGTGCCAGCCGCCCTCGACGGTGGGCCGGGAGCTGACGCGCAGCGCGCGTTCGACGGTGGCCCGGTCGGCGCGGGCCCTGACCGGGGCGCTGAGTTCGGCGGTGATCGGCTGGCCGACGCCGTAGGTGCCGCCGTCGGGGCCGAAGCGTACGCGGAGCAGTTTGTCGGCTGGCGCGGTGTCGTAGCCGATGGTCTTGCGGCCGGGCCGGCCGTCGGCGTTCTCGGTGCTCACCCGGAGCGTGTAGTGGGCCCCTGCGGCCAGCGGGGCGGTGGAGCGCCACCGCTTGCCGTCGGCGGTGAGTTCGCCGCGCAGGTAGCGGCCGGTGGCGTCGGTGGCGGTGACGTCGGTGATCCGGCTGCCGCCGCCCTTGGCGGTGACTTCCAGGGGCCGGTCGGGGTCGGCCGCGCGGCCGTCCGGGTCGCCGCTGAAGGCCACCTGTTCGGCGGCGTCGTAGGGCTTGTCCGCCAGTGGGTCGGGGGAGGAGCCGCCGCACGCCACGGCGCCTATCGCCAGCGGCGTCACCAGGAGGGCGCAGCGGATGGGTATTCGGGTGCGAGAGGTGTGGCTCATGTCCACACGCTAAGAACGGCGGCGGGATTCGGCGCGCGCAGCGGCGCAAACGAGGGGCGTGCCCCGGGTGGGACACGCGTGAGGCCCGGACTCCCCCGATGGGGTGTCCGGGCCTCGGGCGGCGCGGGTGCTCCCTACTGGGTGCGGTTCTCGCCGCGGTAGTACTCGAAGACCCAGCCGAAGATGCTGATCAGGATGATCGGGGCCGAGAAGTACATCAGCCACCAGCCGAACACGACGCCCAGGAAGGCGAACGCGCCACCGACCGCCAGGAACAGCGGCTGCCAGCTGTGCGGGCTGAAGAAGCCCAGCTCACCGGCGTCGTCAGCGACATCGGCGTCCTTGTTGTCCTGCGCACCGGTGTCCATCCGGCGCGCGGTGAACGCCAGGTAGTAGCCGATCATGATGCTCAGACCGAAGGACAGGAACAGCGCGGTCGTGCCGACCGGCTCCTTCGACCAGACGCCATAGACGATCGCCATGGCGAGGATGAAGACGGCGAGCCAGATGAACATCCGGCCTTGGATCTTCACTTGCCGGCCTCCTTGCCACCCGCGAGGGCCTTCTCTTCGGTGTGCTCGACGTTCTCCAGCTGGTCGAGCGCGGCGATCTCCGGGTGGTGCAGGTCGAACGCCGGGGATTCGGAGCGAATACGCGGCAGCGTGAGGAAGTTGTGCCGCGGCGGCGGGCAGGAGGTCGCCCACTCCAGCGAACGGCCGTAGCCCCACGGGTCGTCGACCTCGACCTTCTTGCCGTACTTCGCGGTCTTCCACACGTTGTAGAAGAACGGCAGGACGGACAGGCCCAGCAGGAACGAGCTGATGGTGGAGATGGTGTTGAGCGTGGTGAAGCCGTCCGCCGCCAGGTAGTCGGCGTACCGGCGGGGCATGCCCTCGGCGCCCAGCCAGTGCTGCACCAGGAACGTGCCGTGGAAGCCGATGAACAGCGTCCAGAACGTGATCTTCCCGAGCCGCTCGTCCAGCATCTTGCCGGTGAACTTCGGCCACCAGAAGTGGAAGCCGGAGAACATCGCGAACACCACGGTGCCGAAGATGACGTAGTGGAAGTGCGCGACGACGAAGTACGAGTCGGAGACGTGGAAGTCCATCGGCGGCGAGGCCAGGATGACGCCGGTCAGGCCACCGAAGGTGAAGGTGATCAGGAAGCCGACCGCCCACAGCATGGGTGTCTCGAAACTCAGACTGCCCTTCCACATGGTGCCGATCCAGTTGAAGAACTTCACACCGGTTGGCACCGCGATAAGGAAGGTCATGAAGGAGAAGAACGGTAGGAGCACGCCGCCTGTGACGTACATGTGGTGCGCCCAGACCGTTACCGAAAGACCGGCGATGGCGATCGTCGCGGCCACCAGACCGATGTAACCGAACATCGGCTTGCGACTGAAGACCGGAATGACCTCGGAAATGATGCCGAAGAACGGCAAGGCGATGATGTACACCTCTGGATGGCCGAAGAACCAGAAGAGGTGTTGCCATAGCAGTGCGCCGCCGTTGGCCGCGTCGAAGATATGTGCCCCGAATTTCCGATCCGCCTCCAGCGCGAACAGCGCGGCGGCGAGCACGGGGAAGGCGAGCAGCACCAGCACACCGGTGAGCAGCACGTTCCAGGTGAAGATCGGCATCCGGAACATCGTCATGCCGGGAGCGCGCATGCAGATGATCGTGGTGATGAAGTTGACCGAGCCGAGGATGGTGCCGAAGCCGGAGAAGGCCAGACCCATGATCCACATGTCGGCGCCGACACCCGGCGAGCGGACCGCGTCCGACAGCGGGGAGTAGGCGAACCAGCCGAAGTCGGCCGCGCCGTTGGGGGTGAGGAACCCGCCGACCGCGATGAGCGAGCCGAACAGGTACAGCCAGTAGGCGAACATGTTCAGCCGCGGGAACGCCACGTCGGGCGCGCCGATCTGCAGCGGCATGATCCAGTTGGCGAAGCCGGCGAACAGCGGCGTCGCGAACATCAGCAGCATGATCGTGCCGTGCATCGTGAACGCCTGGTTGAACTGCTCGTTCGACATGATCTGCGTGCCGGGACGAGCGAGTTCGGCGCGCATGAAGAGCGCCATGACGCCGCCGATGCAGAAGAACGCGAACGAGGTGACCAGGTACATCGTGCCGATCGTCTTGTGATCGGTCGTGGTCAGCCACTTCACCACGGCACTGCCGGGGGCTTTCCGGTACTCGGGTGGTGCTGCCTTTGCCGTATCGGCGGCGGCACCCTGAGGTTCGTTGAGGATGCTCACTGGTTCTTGGTCTCCGCGTTCTTGGCGGCGTCCGTCTGCTTGATGGTTGCCGGGAGGTATCCGGTCTGACCCTTCTTCGCCAGGTCCTTCAGGTGCTTCCGGTACTCCTCGGGGGAGACCACCTTGACGTTGAAGAGCATCCGGGAGTGGTCCTTGCCGCAGAGCTCGGCGCACTTACCCATGAAGGTGCCCTCCTTGTTCGGAGTCACCTCGAATCGGTTCGTGTGCCCCGGGATGACGTCCTGCTTCATCAGGAACGGGATCACCCAGAACGAGTGGATGACGTCACGCGAGGTGAGCACGAACTGGACCGTCTCGCCCTTCGGCAGCCACAGCGTCGGGCCCGGCCAGCCCTTGTCCGGGTCACGGTCGCCCGGGACGCCCTGGTCGTACACGCCCTCGGCGCCCTTGGGCACGGCCTTGAGCATCCGGTCCGGGATGCCGGCGACCTCCTTGGGGGTTTTCGCGGGTGTGGACAGGTCACCGTCCACGTTCTCCATGTAGTTGAAGCCCCAGCTCCACTGGTAGCCCACGACGTTGATGACGTGGTCGGGCTTCTTGGAGGTCTTGAGGAGCTCGCTCTCATCGCGCGCGGTGAAGTAGAAGAGCACCGAGACGATGACGAGCGGCACGACGGTGTACAGCGCCTCGATGGGCATGTTGTACCGCGTCTGCGGGGGAACCTCGACCTTGGTCCTGCTGCGCCGGTGGAAGATGACGCTCCACAGGATCAGGCCCCAGACCAGCACGCCTGTGGCGAGTGCTGCCGCCCAGGAGCCCTGCCACAGGGAGAGAATCCGCGGCGCCTCCTCCGTGACGGGGGTGGGCATTCCGAGGCGGGGGAAGTCCTTGGATGTGCAACCGGTAGCGGTCGCGAGGACCAGGCCCGCGGCCAGCGCCTGCGGCAGCTTCCGCCGCATCGGGCGCCGCGACGAGCGGTCGGAGCCGTTGGGACTCACGTAGCGCCTTCCCGAGAGTCTCGCCCGTGCGGCCGGCTGCGGCCGTCTCGCTGGTCGGTCGCCGGCCCGCTGCGGGCAGGGGTTTGGATGTTTATGCGGACCAAACCCTACTGGACGCTATTTGAGGTCGCGCGGGGAGGGTGCCCAACGCGCCGGTCCGGACCCCGAAGGGGTGGAACGGCCGGCTCCGGACGGCATCTGACGGTGTGCTGACAGCGCCCCCGCGCCGCCTTCCCAGCGGCCCCGTGAACGGCACGCCACACGGGGCGGCGGCGAGGCGCCGCACGGGTCGGGGGCACGACGGGGCCCGGCCGGACACGGTCCGCGCGGGGCCAACGGACGGGTACGTGGCGGGCCCCGGTGGGCGGGGCCGGGCCCGGGTGGCGGCACGTCGCGAGCGCGGTCGCCGGCCGGGACCGGCTGGGCGTGTCGGACCGCCGGGTGGGCCGGGCTCACGCTTCTGGGTTGGGCGACCGGGTGGGGCGGGCTCGCCGGGGGCGAGGGGGCCGCGGGTGTGGCGGGGGGTGGTCGGGTGGGTCGCGAGCCCGAGGCGGGCCCCGTGGTGGGGGTGGGGGTCCGGGTGTGGGTGGGCAGCCGGGTGTGGGTCGGGCTCACGCTTCTGGGTTGGGCGACCGGGTGGGTCGGGCCCGCCGGGGTCGAGGGGGCCGCGGGTGTGGCGGGTGGTGGTCGGGGGGCGGCGGCGCGGCCGTGTGGGGTGGTCGGGTGGCCAGGCTCGGCTACCGCTCGTGGCGTGGGCCGGCCGGGCGACGTGGCGTGAGCCGCGCTACGGCGCCCCGCCCGCCGGTCGTCTAGCGTTTTCGCGTGCCCTACTTCGACGCGGCTTCCTCCGCTCCCCCGCACCCCGTGGCCCGGCAGGCGCTGCTCGCCGCCCTGGACGAGGGGTGGGGCGACCCGGCCCGGCTCTACCGGGAGGGCCGGCGGGCCCGCCTCCTGCTGGACGCCGCGCGGCAGACCGCCGCCGAGGCGGTCGGCTGCCGCCCGGACGAACTGGTCTTCACCGGCTCGGGCACGCGCGCGGTCCACCAGGGCGTGGCGGGCGCGCTCGCCGGGCGGCGGCGGGTCGGGCGGGGGCTGGTCGTCTCGGCCGTCGAGCACTCCTCCGTCCTGCACGCGGCCACCGCCCACACGGTCGCCGGTGGCACCGTCACCGAGATCGCCGTGGACCGTACGGGGCGGGTCGCGCCCACCGCGTACGCCGACGCGCTGCGCGAGGCCGCCGAACCCGTCGCCCTGGCCTGCCTCCAGTCGGCCAACCACGAGGTGGGCACCGAGCAGCCGGTGGCCGAGGTCGCCGAGGTCTGCCGGGCGGCGGGCGTACCGCTCCTGGTGGACGCCGCCCAGTCACTGGCCTGGGGCCGGGTCGAGGGCGGCTGGTCGCTGCTGACCGCGAGCGCGCACAAGTGGGGCGGGCCGGCCGGCGTGGGGCTGCTGGTGGTGCGCAAGGGCGTGCGGTTCGCGCCGCAGGGACCGGTGGACGAGCGGGAGTCGGGGCGGTCGGTGGGCTTCGAGAACATCCCGGCCGTCGTCGCCGCCGCGGCCTCGCTGCGGGCCGTGCGCGCCGAGGCCGAGTCCGAGGCGCTACGGCTGCGCGGGCTGGTGGACCGGATCAGGGCCCGGGTGCCGGAGTTGGTGCCGGACGTGGAGGTGGTCGGCGACCCGACGCGACGGCTGCCGCACCTGGTCACCTTCTCCTGCCTCTACGTCGACGGGGAGAGCCTGCTGCACGGGCTGGACCGGGCGGAGTTCGCCGTCTCCTCGGGCTCCTCGTGCACGTCCAGCACGCTGACCCCCAGTCATGTGCTGCGGGCGATGGGCGTGCTCTCGGAGGGCAATGTGCGGGTCTCGCTCCCGGTGGGCACGGCCGAGGGCGACGTGGAGCGCTTCCTGGAGCTGCTCCCCGGGATCGTGGCGGAAGTGCGTCAGAAGCTGGGCGCGCCGACCGCCCGCGAGGCGGCACCGGCCTCCGGGCCCCGACCTGGCGGCCAGGCGCCGCATGCCGGTGAGGTGGCGGGTGAGGCGGACCCGCCCGGGGGAAGGGACGGGGAGGCGGCACCGGCGCTGACCGTGGACGCGCTCGGCAAGCGGTGCCCGCTGCCGGTCATCGAGCTGGCCAAGGTGATCGACGACGTCCCCGTCGGCGCGGTGGTCGCGGTGTTGGCCGACGATGACGCGGCCCGCCTGGACATCCCGGCCTGGTGCGGCATGCGCGGCCACACGTACGTGGGCGAGCGCCCGGCCGAGCGCGGGGCCGCGTACTGGGTCCGCCGCGTGTAGCCGCGCCACGGCAGCCGGGGCCGTGCGCGCGGCGTCCGACGTGGCGCCGGGGCGCGCGGCGTACGACAGGGACCGGCGGCCACGGCCGGCCACCGGGAACGGCCGGGCCCCACCGGCGCGGGGCGGTCGGCGGGGCCGGGCGCGGGGGCCGGCCCAGGGGGCCGGGCGCTCCCGCGTCCGGGGCCGGACCGCTCGGGTCAGACCAGCTCGGCCGGCAGGTGCGGGGTGATCTCCGCGGCCGCCTCCGTGCCGTACGCCTTCTCGAAGCGCTCGACGAAGCGGCCGGAGCGCAGCTCGTACTCCTGCGTGCCGAGCGTCTCGATGACCAGCGTGGCCAGCATGCAGCCGACCTGCGCCGCCCGCTCCAGGGACAGGTCCCAGGACAGACCGGCGAGGAAGCCGGCGCGGAAGGCGTCGCCGACGCCGGTCGGGTCGACCTTGGCGTTCTCCTCGGGCACGCCCACCTCGATGGTCGGCTCGCCGACGCGCTCGACACGTACCCCGCGCGCGCCCAGCGTGGTCACGCGGGTGCCGACCTTGCCGAGGATCTCCTCCGCGCTCCAGCCGGTCTTGCTCTCGATGAGCGCCTTCTCGTACTCGTTGGTGAACAGGTACGTGGCGCCCTCGACCAGACGGCGGATGTCCTCGCCCTCCATCCGGGCGAGCTGCTGCGAGGGGTCGGCGGCGAACGCGTAGCCGCGCGTGCGGCACTCGTCGGTGTGCCGGACCATCGCCTCGGGGTCGTCGGCGCCGATCAGCACCAGGTCGAGGCCGTCGACGCGCTGCGCGACGGGCTCGAGCTCGATCTGGCGGGCCTCGCTCATGGCGCCGGTGTAGAAGGAGGCGATCTGGTTGTGGTCGGTGTCGGTGGTGCACACGAAGCGCGCGGTGTGCAGCAGCTCCGAGATGCGCACGGACTCGGTGTCGACGCCGTGCCGCTCGAGCCAGGCGCGGTACTCGGCGAAGTCCTCGCCCGCCGCGCCGACCAGCACCGGGCGCAGGCCGAGCGCGCCCATGCCGAAGCAGATGTTGGGCCCGACCCCGCCGCGGCGGATGTCGAGGGCGTCGACCAGGAAGGACAGCGACACCGTGTGCAACTGGTCGGCGACCAGTTGGTCGGCGAAGCGGCCGGGGAAGGTCATCAGATGGTCGGTGGCGATGGAGCCGGTAACAGCAATGCGCACGGCGAGTCTGCTCCTGCGGGCGACGACAAGGACGGTGGTGAGGACGGTCGCTTCACGCTACCGCCCGCGCGGCCCCGCGCCGAACGGGCAAAACTACCCAATAGTAGGGCTTTCTTCGCGCCGCGCGGCGTGCATACGGTGCGCCTAGCCGGGGTGGACGCCAGCCACCCCACGGACCGGGAGAGCCCATGCCTCAGGACGCCACCCCCGACGTTCCCCTCCACGCCACCGAACCCGAGTCGTTCGACGAGCTGCGCGCCGACTGCGCGCGCATGGCGCCGCGCTGGACGATCCACGGCAGTGCCCGCCTCGCGCCCCCGGTGGCCCCGGCCCAGATCCGTGGCGTCCGGGTCCCGTCGGCCTCCGCCCACCTGGTGGCCGGGATGCCCGACTACGGCAACTGACCAACCGGCGCGGCCCGGCCCACGACGGGCCGCACGCCCCCGGGCGAGCGGCCCGTCGGCCCAGGCCAGCCGCCGCCCGCCCACCCCTTCCGGTACTCCTGGCTCACCCGCGCGGGCCGCCGTGCGCCACCTCCGCGGGCGGCGGCCCACGCCTGGTTCACGGCTCGCCACGCGCCGCCGCCGTGGAACCGACCGCTCCCCCGCTCCGTCCCATCGGCGTCCCCACCCCGGGGATGGAGCCGAACCAAAGAGCGGAGCCGAAGGAGTAACACCGTGAGCACCGAGGACACCCCCGAGGACCTCTCCGAGGAGACTCCCGGCCACACCGGTACGAAGACCGCACGCAAGCGTCGCTCCCCGTTGGCCATCGCGACGGTGGCCGCGGCGGTGATGGTCGTCGGTGGTGGCGGCGCCTACTGGGCGTCGTCGGCCTCCGACGACGGCGGTTCGCACGACGGCGGCCGGTCGAGCGACACCGGCGACCCGGCGCCCCTGGCCATCGGCGAGCGGGCCGGCGACACCGACGAGGGCATCGCCCCCGGCGAGCCGGACCCCACCCGGGCCCGCTACCAGGCACCCGGTGACCTGCCGAGCGCCCCACGGGAGACGGCCCCCGTCTACCGCACCGCGCCCAAGGTCTCCCGCGCGGAGGTGGAGCGGCTGGCCAGGGCGCTGCACGTGACGGGCCAGCCCCGGCTGGAGCGCGGCGTGTGGAAGGTCGGCGGCAGCCCGGAGCGGATGACGCCGACGCTGCGCGTGAAGGAGACGGGCGCGGGCGGCTGGTCATTCACCAGGTTCGGCGCGCCGGGCGGCGACGGCTGTCTGGAGCCGCCGCACACCATGGGCGAGGACGACGCCACGTCCAGCCCCGCCAGCCCGCGCTGCGGCTCGCTGCGCGACGGCACCCACGGCAACGGCACCAGGGACGCCGGGCGCAGCCGCGACGCGAAGGGGCCCAAGGACGCGCCGGCGATACCCGACGGCGGCTCGGCCCCGGTCTCCGTCGCCGAGGCCGAGAAGGCGGCGCGACCGGTCCTGGAGGCCGTCGGCCAGCAGGACGCGAAGCTGGACGCGAGCCGCACCTACGGCGCGGTCCGCTCGGTGACCGCCAACCCCGCCCTCGACGGGCTGCCCAGCTACGGCTGGCAGACCACGCTGGAGGTCGGCGTGAACGGCGAGTTGGACGGGGCCAGCGGCTTCCTGACCAAGCTGACCAAGGGCGACGAGTACCCGCTGATCGACGCGGACCAGGCGCTCAAGGCGCTCAACGGGGAAGGCCAGCCCGAGCTCCACTGCCAGCCGGATACGCCATCGGCGCCCGACGTGGACGAGAAGGGCAAGGCCGGCCCCCGTGGGGGCGATGCCGGCAAGCGGGAGATCGCGCCGTGCGCGCCGAGCTCCGGCAAGACCGTCGCGCACGAGGTACGGCAGGCGACGTTCGGACTCGGCATGCGGTTCGAGGAGGGCCGGCAGGTGCTGGTGCCCTCGTGGATCTTCACGGTCCGCCCGGCGGACGCCAAGGACGGCGAGGCCGACTTCACCGTCACTCACCCGGCCGTGGACCCGAAGTACGTGACGGGCGCCAAGTCCGGCCCCGGCGCGCCGGCTGACGAGGACTCGGACAGCGGGTCCGGGGAGGGCACGCGGCCGGGCAAGCAGGTCGAGTCCTACCGCGCCGAGGGCACGGAACTGATCGTCCGGTTCTGGGGCGGGGTGTGCTCGACGCACACGGCCAACGCGGACGTCTCCTCCTCGACGGTCACCGTGCGGGTGACGAGCAAGGAGAAGAAGCCGGGTACGAAGTGCGTCCTGGTCGCCGAGGAGTTCGAGCGGAAGATCACGCTGGACAAGCCGGTGGGCGACCGCACGGTGGTGGACGCCACGACCGGCAAGTCCGTACCCGAGGACGCGAAGGCGGGCAGGTAGCTCCGAGAGCGCGGCCCCACCGCTCCCGGGCGCTGCCGCCGCTTGGGGGTCCCGTGCCTGGGCCGACCGGGTGAATCGTGCGGCGGCGGGCGCGGCCCGAGCACGGCGAAGGCGGCGACTCCTGTGGGTCCTGGCTGGGCGGCCAGGTCGGGAGTCGCCGCCTTCGTCGTGTCCCGCCGGGGCCGGACGTGCGCGCGGCCCGCGCGGGTGGTGTGCCGGCGGGCGTGCGGCCGGGGCGTGGTGCGCGCTCGGCGACCTCGTCAGGTCCCGAGGCCGCGCGGGCGATCGCGCCCGCGCGGCCTCGGGACCTTGGGCGAGTTAGCTGAAGGAGTCACCGCAGGCGCAGGAGCCCGTGGCGTTCGGGTTGTCGATGGTGAAGCCCTGCTTCTCGATGGTGTCCACGAAGTCGATGGAGGCGCCACCGAGGTAGGGGGCGCTCATGCGGTCGGTGACCACCTTGACGCCGCCGAAGTCCTTCACGACATCGCCGTCGAGCGAACGCTCGTCGAAGAAGAGCTGGTAGCGCAGGCCGGAGCAGCCACCAGGCTGAACTGCGACGCGCAGCGCGAGGTCCTCGCGGCCTTCCTGCTCCAGCAGCGCCTTGACCTTGCCCGCGGCGGCATCGGACAGGAGGATGCCGTCACTCGTGGTGGTGTCGTCCTGAACCGTCATCTGCTTCTCTCCCGGGTTGTACGGACTGCTTGCCCTCGGCTGCAACCCACGCCGCGCCGAATTCATTCCGGCTCTGGCGCGCGTCTTCCGTCTTCATGCTCGCACACCGGCGTTCGAGCGGACACGGGTCGCCGAACCGGGGATGCGTCACATCGACGCGAGGGGCATCGTCACCGTGACGCGAAGCGGTTATGATAAATAGCGTCAATCAGACGAAAAGGCTTGTCTGCGGAAACAGAAAGGGTGCGTGCAGTGACCACCGCCCAAACTCTCGACGTCCAGCCCACGCCTCTGGCCCTGCTTCTCCTGGGTCGTGAGTCCGACCCCAGGAGCGAGCGCGGCGTGGAGTGCCCGGGCGACCTCCCAGCCGCCTCCGACCCCGACCTCGTGGCCCGCGCCCGCGCGGCCAAGGAACGGCTCGGCGACCGCGTCTTCGTGCTCGGCCACCACTACCAGCGCGACGAGGTCATCGAGTTCGCGGACGTCACCGGGGACTCCTTCAAGCTCGCCCGGGACGCCGCCGCCCGGCCCGGTGCCGAGTTCATCGTGTTCTGTGGCGTGCACTTCATGGCCGAGTCCGCCGACATCCTGACCGGCGCCGACCAGCAGGTCATCCTCCCGGACCTGGCCGCCGGCTGCTCGATGGCCGACATGGCCACGGCCGAGCAGGTCGCCGAGTGCTGGGACGTGCTGACCGAGGCCGGCGTGGCCGAGGTGACCGTACCCGTCTCGTACATGAACTCCTCCGCCGACATCAAGGCGTTCACCGGCCGGCACGGCGGCACCATCTGTACCTCGTCCAACGCGCGGCGGGCCCTGGAGTGGGCCTTCGCCCAGGGTGACGCCGCACAGGCCGACGGCGAGCCGGGCGCGGACGCCGGGCCCGGCACCAAGGTGCTCTTCCTGCCCGACCAGCACCTGGGGCGCAACACGGCCGTACGCGACCTGGGGATGTCCCTGGAGGACTGTGTCGTCTACAACCCGCACAAGCCGAACGGCGGGCTGAGCGTCGAGGAGCTGCGCGCGGCGAAGATGATCCTGTGGCGCGGCCACTGCTCGGTGCACGGCCGCTTCTCGCTGGAGTCGGTGCGCGACGTGCGCGAGCGCATACCCGGCGTGAACGTGCTGGTGCACCCCGAGTGCAAGCACGAGGTCGTGGCGGCGGCCGACCACGTGGGCTCCACCGAACACATCATCCAGACCCTGGAGGCCGCGCCGGCCGGCTCCAAGTGGGCCATCGGCACCGAGCTGAACCTGGTCCGCCGGCTGGCCAACCGGTTCGCCGCCGAGGACAAGGAGATCGTCTTCCTCGACAAGACCGTGTGCTTCTGCTCGACGATGAACCGCATCGACCTGCCACACCTGGTCTGGACCCTGGAGTCGCTGGCCGACGGCAAGGTGGTCAACCGCATCGAGGTCGACCCGGAGACCGAGCACTTCGCGAAACTGGCGCTGGAGCGGATGCTGTCCCTGCCGTAACGGCCCCGGGCACCCGCCCCGACACGGGTACGACGCACCCGGCCCGGCACCGCTTCGGTGTCGGGCCGGGACGTTCACCGCGCCCGCCCCGCCGCGCTCACTCGGCCCGTGGGCGCACCAGACCGCTCTCGTACGCGATGACCACCAGGCCGGCCCGGTCGCGGGCGCCGAGCTTGGCCATCGTCCGGTTCACGTGGGTCTTCACGGTCAGCGGGCTGACCTGGAGCCGCTCGGCGATCTGGTCGTTCGACAGCCCGCCGGCGACGTGCACCAGCACCTCGCGCTCGCGCACCGTCAGCGCCTCCAGCTTCGCCGCCGCGTATCCGCCGTCCTCCTCGCTCGCGCCCCCGCCCTGGGCGAGGAACTTGGCGATCAGCCCCTTGGTGGCCACCGGCGACAGCAGGGCCTCACCCGCCGCCGCGACCCGGATGGCGGCCAGCAGCTCCTCGGGTTCGGCACCCTTGCCGAGGAAGCCGCTGGCGCCCGCGCGCAGCGACTCCACGACGTACTCGTCCACCTCGAAGGTGGTCAGCATCACCACGCGGACGTCCGCCAGCGCGGGGTCCGCGCTGATCACGCGGGTGGCGGCGAGGCCGTCGGTGCCGGGCATCCGGATGTCCATCAGCACCACGTCGGCGCCGCGCGCACGGGTCAGCTCGACGGCCTCGTTGCCGTCGGACGCCTCGCCGACGACCTCCATGTCCGGCTCGGAGTCCACCAGGATGCGGAACGCGCTGCGCAACAGCGCCTGGTCGTCCGCGAGCACCACCTTGATCGTCATCCGTTCTCGTCCCCTCCCGTGCGGCCCCGTACCGGAAGTGTCGCGCGCACCCGGAAGCCGCCCTCAAGCCGGGGGCCCGCCTCGCAGTCGCCGCGCAGCGCGGCCACCCGCTCGCGCATGCCGATCAGGCCGTGTCCGCCGCCGCTCTCCGCGCGCTGGGCTGCGACGGGAGAGGCGGCGCCGGCCGCCGGGGCGCGGTCGGCGCCGGCGCGGCCCCCGCCCTGCGCCCTGCCGCCCGCCGCGCCCGCCCTGCCCTGCGCGGCGCGCGCGGGCACCGGTGTCGGCCGGCCACCCCTGCCGCCGGCCAGCGCCGTGCCGGCGGCGGGCGCCTCGTGGGTGTCCGCCCCGCCACCGTCGTCCACGACGGTGATCTCCAGCTCGTCCCGCTGTCGCACCACGCGCACCTCGGCCGTGGCGTGTGGGCCGGCGTGCTTGTGCACGTTGGTCAGCGCCTCCTGGATGACGCGGTACGCGGTGAGGTCGACGGCCGTCGGCAGGGCGCCGGAGACCTCGGCGACGCCCGCCGCGTCGGTGGCCCGCGAGTCCGGCTCGCGCTCGCCGGCCGCCTCGACGGTGACCCGCAGCCCGGCTCGGACGAAGCCGTCGATGAGCTGGTCCAGCACGCCCAGTCCGGGCGCCGGCTCGGTGGGGGCCTTGGGATCGCCGTACTGGCGCAACAGGCCGACGGTGGCGCGCAGTTCGCCCAGCGCGGAGCGGCTGGCCTCGCGGACGTGCGCCAGGGCCTGCTTGGCCTGGTCCGGGCGGCTGTCCATGACGTGTGAGGCCACGCCTGCCTGCACGTTGACCAGGGCGATGTGGTGGGCGACCACGTCGTGCAGCTCGCGCGCGATACGCAGCCGCTCCTCGGCCACCCGGCGCCTGGCCTCCTCCTCACGGGTGCGCTCGGCGCGCACCGCGCGCTCCTCGATCGCCGCGATGAACGCCCGGCGGCTGCGCACCGCGTCGCCGGCGGCCGCCGCCATGCCGGTCCAGGCGAAGATGCCGAGGTTCTCCTGCGCGTACCAGGGCTGGACACCGAAGATCATCACGGTGCCGGTGAGCAGGGCGACGGTGCCCGCGCCGGTGCGCCAGGTGGTGTGCCGGTCGGTGGAGGCGGCGACGGTGTAGAGGGCGACGACGACGCTGATGGCCAGCTGGGACGGGGGCACGGCACCGTCCCGGGACCAGGCGATGCCCACCACGCTGAGCAGGGTGGTCACCGCGAGCACCACCCGTGGCTGCCGCCGTCGGCAGACGAGGGCGGCGCTGCACAGCGCGGCCAGGCCGACGAGCGGCGGCCCGAGTTCGGGTTCGTTCTTGGCGGGCCCGGTCACCGAGCTCACCAGGATGCAGACGAAGACGCCGGCGGCGATCAGGGCGTCCACGGTCAACGCGTGGGCGCGAAGCCAGCAGACCGGGACCGGCTCCGGTCTCGGGGCGCTCGGTCCTGCGGCGGGAAGAGTCACGGCATCTCACGGTACGGGGCCCGCGCCCCCTTCCCCAGCCACCTGGCGGACCGGGACACCTGCGTCACCGGGAGGTCCTCCCTCCGGGTGGCGGGTGTGCCGGGCGTGCGCGCGTCCTTGGTCGGCGTCCCGCGCACGAGCGGCGGGACGCCCGGGTACGGGCGGGGTGCGGGTGGCGGGTGAGGTCGGGCGGGAGCCTGGGGCGCGGTCGGGTGGGGCTCAGCCGGGGATGAGGCCGTAGTCGCTGAGCATCTCCCTGACCTCTTCGAAGGTGGCGTCGGGCCCGGGAAGGATCAGCTCCGACGGCTGGAGCGCGTCGTCGGGCACGGGCTTGCCCAGCCGCCGCACGGCGTCCAGGAGCGCGGTGCGGGTGCGTCGGAAGCCGTCGTGGTCGCCGCCCTCTATCTCGGCGAGCAACTCGTCGTCCAGCCGGTCGAGTTCGGCGAAGTGGACGTCGTCCAGCTCCACCTGTCCCTCCCCCATGATCCGTACGATCATGACGGCCTCCTTGCTCGGTCTCGCTCGGGGTCTGCCCCGGCGCGCGGCCCGTCGGGCCGGGCGCCGGTGTCCTCGCTACTTCTCGAAGCGCGGCTTCTGCCGGTCCACGGGCTGCACCTGGCTGCCCGGCGCGGCCTGTCCACCCTCGATGGCCGGCGCCCCACTGCCGCCGGCCAGCTCGGCCTTCATCCGCTGGAGCTCGATCTCCACGTCCGTGCCACCGGAGATCCGGTCCAGCTCGGCCGCGATGTCGTCCTTGGCCGCGATGCCCGACTGGTCGTCGAGCGCGCCCGAGGCGAGCAGTTCGTCGATGGCCCCGGCCCGCGCCTGGAGCTGCGCGGTCTTGTCCTCGGCGCGCTGGATCGCCATGCCGACGTCGCCCATCTCCTCGGAGATGCCGGAGAACGCCTCGCCGATGCGGGTCTGCGCCTGGGCGGCGGTGTACGTGGCCTTGATGGTCTCCTTCTTGGTGCGGAAGGCGTCCACCTTGGCCTGCAGCCGCTGGGCGGCCAGGGTGAGCTTCTCCTCCTCGCCCTGCAGCGTCTGGTGCTGCGTCTCCAGGTCGGTGACCTGCTGCTGGAGCGCGGCCCGACGCGAGAGCGCCTCCCGGGCCAGGTCCTCGCGCCCGAGCGCGAGCGCCTTGCGTCCCTGGTCCTCCAACTTGGACGACTGGCCCTGCAACTGGTTGAGCTGCAGTTCCAGTCGCTTGCGTGACGTGGCCACGTCCGCGACCCCGCGTCGCACCTTCTGTAGCAGCTCAAGCTGCTTCTGGTACGAGTAGTCAAGGGTCTCGCGCGGGTCCTCGGCCCGGTCCAGGGCCTTGTTGGCCTTCGCGCGGAAGATCATCCCCATACGCTTCATGACACCGCTCATGGGCCTCGCGCGCCCCCTTCTGACGGACTTCGGCTCCAGCACACCTCTACAGACCCCAGCGTACGGGCCCTGCTTCTATTACCGCACTGTTCGGACGCTCCCCGACTCCTCCTGCAGGACGATCGCGACCGGGCGACCTCCAGCCCGAGGAGTAGGTGGCGCCCGGGGAAACGCCGCTACACGCAGGTGAGACGCGTGGCCGTTGCCGGATCGTTCCCACCGGGGCGCTCGCCCACGTCCCCGCACCCCGTACCCTTGGGTTTCGTGTTCCGAAGCCGTTCGAAGGATGAGCAGTCCGCGCCCTCTCAGGCGACCGCGGGCGAGCCGCAGCCAACCCGTGACCCGCAGGCGCCCAAGGGCCGCCCCACGCCCAAGCGCAGCGAGGCCCAGACGCAGCGCCGCAGCCTGGCCAACACGCCGACGTCCCGCAAGGACGCCGCCCGGCGGCAGCGGGAGGCCCGGCGGGCGGACCTCGCCAAGCAGCGCGAGGCCCTCGCCAACGGCGACGAGCGCTACCTGCCGGTCCGCGACCGCGGCCCCATCCGGCGCTTCGCCCGGGACTACGTGGACTCCCGGTTCGTCATCGCGGAGTTCTTCCTGCCGCTCGCGGTGATCATCCTGGTTCTCAGCCTGGTGCAGGCCGGGGCCATGCAGCAGTACGTGCTGTTGCTGTGGATGATCGTGATCTTCCTGATCGTCATCAACTCGGTGATCATCGGCGTCTCCCTCAAGCGTCAGCTGCGCCAGCGCTTCCCCGACGAGAAGCTGCGCGGCGCCGTGCCGTACGCCCTGATGCGCAGCCTCCAGATGCGCCGCCTGCGCCTGCCCAAGCCGCAGGTCAAGCGCGGAGAGCGGCCCTGAGCGGGAGCGCTGCCTTCGCGCGCGGCGCGCAGAGCTGGCTCGGTGGCCTGGACGGGCTGCGTCACACCGTCCGACAGGAGTTGGTGGCCCGACAGCTCGACGAGCAGATCGCCCGGCACTACCCGGCCGGGCAGCGGCTGCGCGTGCTGGACGTGGGCCTTGGCCAGGGCACCCAGGCGTTGCGCCTGGCGCGCGCCGGGCACGAGGTGACCGGTCTGGAGTCGGATCCGGCGATGCTGGCCGCCGTGCGGGAGGCCCTGGAGGGCGAGGCACGGTTCGTCCGGGAGCGGGTGCGCCTGGTGCGGGGGGACGGCCGGGACACCGGCGCGCACTTCCTGCCGGGCGCCTTCGACGTCGTGCTGTGCCACGGCGTGCTCATGTACGTGGCCGAGCCCGATCCGATGCTCGCCGGCCTGGCCCGGGTGCTGGCGCCCGGTGGGCTGCTCTCGCTGGTCGTCCGTAACGCCGACGCGCTCGCCCTGCGCCCCGGACTCGCCGGCGACTGGGCCGGAGCGCTGGCCGCCTTCGACTCCCCCGCCTACGTCAACCGGCTGGGCCTGACGGTGCGCGCCGACCGCCAGGCGGACCTGGCGGCGACCCTGGCGGGCATCGGCGCGCCGGTACGGGCCTGGTACGGCGTGCGGCTGTTCACCGACGGCGCCGCCGACGGGACGCGGCCCCCGGCCGCCGGGGAGCTGGCGCGGCTGCTGGACGCGGAGGAGCGCGCCGGTCGCACCGATCCGTACCGGTCCCTGGCGGCACTGCTGCACCTGTGCGGTGTCCGGGGCTGACCGCCCTCTCCACCGCCGCGCGCGGGCGCGGCCCGTCGGGCCGGGGCGGCCGGGCGTGACCTCGTTCCCCTGTCCGGGCCGCGCAGGCCCACCCGGCGCGTGGCCGCGGGACGCCGGGGAGTCCCGACGCGCGCTCGTACCTCGGGCGCCGGGGCGGCCGGCGGAAGGTCGGCGGGCGAGTCGGTCGGGACACGCGGTCAGGTAGGACGGGGCGCGCCGCGTCCTGTCCTTCGGCAGTTGGTCCCGGAGCCCAGGAGGAGACGTGTCCGCCGAGCAGGACGCCGCGCCGCCGGCGAGACCCGCGCCCCCGCCTCCCGCGTCGGCTACCGGGGAGCGGGGTGAGAGCGCGACCCCGGCGACACCGGGGTCGGGTTCGGGGTCGGGTGACGGAGCCACGGCGATGCCGGGGCCGGGTGACGGGGGGCCGGCGGACGCGGCGGCCCCCACCAAGCTGCCCGCGCGCCAGACGTGGGCCATCCTGCGCGGGCACATCCACCCGCACCGCTGGACGATCGCCCTGGCCGCGCTGTTCGCGCTGATCGGCGCGGCGACCGGGCTGGCACAGCCGCTGGCCGCCAGGGAGTTGGTCAACCGGCTCGGGGACGACGAGTCGATCGCCGGCATGCTGGTCGTGCTGACCCTGCTGGTGGTGCTCGGCACGGCCATCGAGGCGTTCGGCGCCTACCTCCTGGAGCGCACGGCCGAGTCCGTGGTGCTGGCCGCCCGCCGTCGGCTGGTGGGGCGGCTGCTGCGGCTGCGGGTGCCCGAGGTGGAGCGCACCCAGCCCGGTGACCTGATGTCGCGGGTGACCTCCGACACCACGCTGCTGCGCGCGGTGGCCACACAGTCGCTGGTCGGGGCCATCACGGGGTCCCTGACGCTGGTGGCCACCATCGTGTTGATGGGTCTGATGGAGCCGGTGTTGCTACTGGTGACGCTGGCCGTGATGGTGCTCATCGGAAGCGCGGTGGGGCTGGTCATGCCCCGTATCGCCCAGGCCAGCAAGGCCGCCCAGGAAGCGGTCGGCGCGATCTCCACCGTCCTTGAGCGCTCCTTCGGCGCCTTCCGCACCATCAAGGCGTCCGGCGCCGAGGAGCGGGAGAACGCGGCGGTGGACGCGGCGGCGCGGGACGCCTGGCGGCACGGCGTACGGGCCGCCAAGTGGGGGGCGCTGGCGTGGTCGTCGGTGGGCTTCGCGGTGCAGGTCTCCTTCCTCGCGGTGCTCGGCATCGGCGGGGCCAGGGTGGCGTCCGGCGCGACCGACGTGGGCACCCTGATCGCCTTCCTGCTCTTCCTCTTCTACCTGATCGACCCGGTCAGCAAGCTCGTGGAGGCCGTCTCCCAGTACCAGGTCGGGGCGGCTGCCGTGGCTCGGATCAGCGAGGCGGAGCGGCTGGAGACCGAGCCCGTGAGCCCGCCGCGCGCCGCGGGGGGCGACGGGGTGGCCGGGGACAGGGAGCCGGGGGGCGCGGGCGCCGATGGCCGGACGCCCGGTGACGGCGCGCGGGCCGACGTCGGGCCGGCCTCGGGCGCGGAGGGGGGTGCTGGCGCTGGTCGGGTCGCCGTACGCCCGGCGACCGTGGCCTTCGAGGAGGTCACCTTCCGCTACCGGGAGGACCTGCCGTACGTCCACCACGGCGTCAGCTTCGCCGTCCCCGGCGGCGGGCTGACCGCGTTCGTCGGGCCCTCGGGCGCCGGCAAGACCACGGTCTTCGGGCTGATCGAGCGGTTCTACGAGGCCACCGGCGGCCGGGTGCTGGTGGACGGGCGGCCGGTCACGGAGTGGCCGTTGCACGCGTTGCGGGCCGCCATCGGGTACGTCGAACAGGACGCGCCGGTGCTCGCCGGGACGCTGCGCGACAACCTGCTCTTCGCGCAGCCACGGGCGAGCGAGGCGGACCTGCGCGAGACGCTCGCCCGGACGAAGCTGGACGCGCTGGTGGAACGGCTGCCGGACGGCCTGGAGACGGTCGTGGGCCACCGTGGGAGCAAGCTGTCGGGCGGCGAGCGGCAGCGGGTGGCGATCGCCAGGGCGCTGCTGCGCCGCCCCCGGCTGCTGCTCCTGGACGAGGCGACCTCGCAGCTCGACGCGGTCAACGAGATGGCGCTGCGGGACACGGTGGCGCTGGCGGCCCGCGAGACCACGATCCTGGTGGTCGCGCACCGGCTGTCCACGGTCACCCTCGCCGACCGCATCGTGGTGATGGACGGCGGCCGGGTGCGAGCGGTGGGCACCCACGCGGAGCTGGTGGCCGCCGACCCGCTGTACGGCGAACTGGCGGCGGCCCAGCTCCTGGCGACGGCGCCGTAGCCCCGGCCGGGCGGGCCCCGTGGCGCGAGCGACGGGGCCACGCGTGGCCGGGCCAGCGGGCGGGCCGGGGCGTACCGGGGCGCGGGGCGGGGCGTACGGCGCGACGGGGCCGGGGAGGCCGGGGCGGGGTCGGCCCGTGGCGAAGTGGGGGCGGGTGACCCGAGCGGCCTCTCCCGGCAGGCCGACGGCCGGTCGGGACGGGACACTTCCGGCATGAGCGTCTCGCGTGTGCGCGGTCTGGCGCGACGGCTGCGCCGGGTGGCGCCGGCCGTCGCCTGTGCGGTGGCCCTGCTGGCCGGGTGCAGCTCCGACGCCGGCTCCGGCCCGGGACCGGACACCGCGTCGGGGGCGGACTCCGCGCGGGCCACCCGGACACCCGACAAGGCCACGCCGAGGGTCGGGGGTGAGGGGCCCGAGGTGCAACGGGCGTACGAGGAGACCGTGCGGGCCGTGCTGCCGTCGGTGGTCCAGATCACCACCGACGGCGGCCTGGGGTCGGGGGTGGTCTACGACGGGCGCGGCCACATCGTCACCAACGCGCACGTGGTGGGCGACGCCCGGTCCTTCGACGTCACCCTGGCCACCGGGAGCGCGACGCTGCCCGCCCGCCTGGTGGCCAGCTTCCCGCCCCAGGACCTGGCCGTCATCCAACTGGAGCGGCCCCCGAAGGATCTCAAGCCCGCGACGTTCGGCGACTCGGGCGAGGTACGCATCGGACAGCTCGTGCTGGCCATGGGGAGCCCGCTGGGCCTGTCGGGCAGCGTCACCCAGGGCATCGTCTCGGCCGTGGACCGCACCGTGGGCGAGGGCCGGGGTGGTGGTGGCACGGGGGCGACCATCGGCAACCTGGTGCAGACGTCCGCCGCGATCAACCCGGGCAACAGCGGCGGAGCCCTGGTCACCCTCGATCACCGGGTGGTCGGCATCCCGACGCTGGCCGCGGCCGACCCCGCACGCGGGGACCAGGCCGCCGGCATCGGCTTCGCCATCCCCGCCGCGACCGCCACCCGCATCGCCGACCAGATGATCCGGCACGGTCGGGTGACCCAGTCGGGCAAGGCCGCGCTCGGCATCACCGGGCGCACGGTGCTCGGCCCGGACTACCAACCGGCCGGGATCGCGATCGTCGAGGTCACCCGGGGTGGCGCGGCGGCCGGGGCGGGGCTGCGGGCCGGCGACCGGATCGTCTCCGTCGCCGACACGACGACGGACACGATGGCCGCCCTGTCCGACGTCCTGGCCCGGCACGTGCCGGGCGACAGGGTCACGCTGGCGTACGACCGCCAGGGCACGCGGCGCACGGCCACCGTGACCCTGGGCGAGCTCTGACCCCGCCCGCCCCGTGTCGCACCCGGCCGTCCCGGCGCCTCCCCGCGACGGCGCGGCCGGCCCACGGGGTCTCCTCCCCCGTACGACCGTCCACGCCGCCGACGCGGGAC
This sequence comes from Streptomyces sp. NPDC057702, assembly GCF_042799315.1. Classification (NCBI taxonomy): domain Bacteria; kingdom Bacillati; phylum Actinomycetota; class Actinomycetes; order Kitasatosporales; family Streptomycetaceae; genus Streptomyces; species Streptomyces sp. NPDC057702. The sequence continues at coordinate 94,512 of NZ_JBHVJC010000015.1, forward strand.
GGCGCCCGCCCCGGGTGGGGTGGGCGCCGTCGGTGGGGCGGGGGCGGTCAGCCGGTCGCCTCGGCCTGGTCCGCGTGCAGGCTCATCGGCCCGTAGATCTTGGTGTCGTCCTCGGACAGGTGTACCTGGTCCACGCCGCCGTCCACCAGGTCCTTCCACACCTCGCCCAGCCACGACTCCGCGTCACCCTGGGTCGGGAAGTCCTCCGGCTCGACCGGGGGAGCCGTCTCGGTCCCATCGGCCTTCTCGAACCGCCACGTCCACGCCATGTCCGCTCCGTCTCTGCCGCCGTGTCGCCGCGCGGCCCGGGTGCGCGACGCCCGCCCGGGAGCGCGCGCCACGGCCCGCGCCACCGCGCACGGCTCCCGTCGCGGGGCGGCGGGGCGCGCGCGGTGCGGCCTGGTGAGCGCAGCGTAGCCCGGGGCACCCCCCGGTCGGGGGTGGCCCCGCGCGCTGCCCGACCCGGGACGCGAGACGATCGGGGCGTGGAACTGACTCTCCTCGGCACCGGCGCCCCGGGCGGGCTGCCCCGGCCCGACTGCCCCTGCGCCGCCTGCGCCACCGCCGTGGGCGCCTCCGCGCGGGCCGCGACGGCACTGCTCATCGACGACGCGCTGCTGCTCGACCTGACCCCGGGCCCGGCGCTGGCCGCCGCGCGGGCGGGCCGCTCGCTGACCGGCGTACGCCAGGTCCTGCTCTCGCACCCGCACGACGGGCCCGCCGTCGAGGTGCCGGCCGGGCTGCCGGCGCCCGGCCGGGCCGCCGACGGGCGGGAGCTGGCGCTGCTCAGCGGGCACCGGGTGCGGGCGACCGCGCTGGACGCCCCCGGCACGGGGTACGAGGTGACCGGCCCGGACGGCGAGCGGCTGCTGTACCTGCCGCCGGGCGCCGCCCCCGCCGGGCTGCCCGAGCAGGCGTCGGCGCGCGCCGGCACCCGCCCCTACGACATGGTGCTGCTCGACGTGCTGGGGCGGCCCGACGCGCTGGCCCGGCTGCGGGCGGTGGGCCTGGTGGCGCCGACCACGGATGTGCTGGCCGTGCACCTGGACCACACCGTGCCGCCGGGTCCCGAGCTGGACCGCCGACTCGCGGCGGCCGGCGCCCGGGCGGTCGCGGACGGGCAGACGCTGGTCGTCGGCGAGTACCACGCGGTGCCCGACCTGCCCCGGCGCACGCTGGTGCTGGGCGGCGCGCGCTCGGGCAAGTCGTGGGAGGCCGAGCGGCGGCTGGCGGCCTTCCCGGACGTGCTGTACGTGGCGACCGGTGGCCGCCGTGAGGGCGACGCGGAGTGGGCGGCCAGGGTGGCCGCGCACCGCGAGCGGCGGCCGGGCAGCTGGCGTACGGCCGAGACGTGCGACCTGGTGCCGTTGCTGGCCGCCGACGGGCCGACGCTGCTCGTGGACTGCCTGTCGCTGTGGCTGACGGACGCGATGGACTCGGTCGGCGCGTGGGAGGACGAGCGGTGGGCCGACGGGGGCGAGCGGGCGCTGCGCGAACGTGTGGCGGAGCTGGTCGGCGCGGTGCGCGCCACCAGGCGCCCGCTGGTTGCCGTGAGCAATGAGGTCGGCTCCGGGGTGGTGCCCGCGACGGCGTCCGGCCGCCGCTTCCGCGACGAGCTGGGCCGGCTGAACGCGGCCGTCGCCGCCGAGTGCGAGCACGTCCTGTTGGTGGTGGCCGGCCAGCCGCTGACGCTGCGCTGAGCGGACGGCGGGGTGACGGCCGCGCGCACGGGGCGGGCGCCACGCGCGACCGTGCCCACGGGGGGTAGCACCGCGCCGCCGCCCCGTGGTCGCCCCACGGTCGGCCCGTGGCCACCCCGCCGACCACCCCGTGGCGGCGCCGTGTCGCTGCCGTACGGCGCCGCCCGCGCGCCCTCCTCGCGGCGCTCGGGCGGCCGTGGGGCGCGGGGTGGGGCTGGGGGTCCCGTGGGGCGGTGGGGGCGATAGGGTTCGGCGGATGAGCGGTCTACACCTCGATGACTTCGTCGACCTGATCGAGCGCCCCGACGGCGGTGTCCGCCGTGACGCCGAGGAGCGCCGCGCCCGGCTCGCCACGCCCCCCGGTGCGCTGGGGCGGCTCGACGAGCTGGGTGAGTGGCTGGCCGCCGCGCAGGCGAGCGTGCCGGTCAGGCCGATCGAGCGGGCGCGGGTGCTGTTGTTCGCCGGCGACCACGGTGTCGCCGAGCTCGGCGTCTCCGGGCGCCCGGCGGGCTCCACCGGGGACCTGGTGCGGGCCGCGCTGGAGGGCACCAGCGCGGTGGCCATCCTCGCCCGCCGCTACGGGGCCGGGCTGCGCGTGGTGGACGTCGCGGTGGACTGCGACCCGTCCGAGCTGCCGGCCGAGGTCACCGAGCACCGGGTGCGGCGCGGCTCGGGCCGGATCGACATCGAGGACGCGCTCAGCGCCGAGGAGGTCGAGCGGGCGTTCCGGGCCGGCATGGCCGTCGCCGACCAGGAGGCCGACTCCGGCACCGACCTGGTGGTCCTGGGCGACCTGAGCGTGGGCGGCACCACCGCCGCCGCCACCCTGATCGCGGCGCTGTGCGGTACGGACGCCTCGGTGGTCACCGGGCGTGGCGGGGTCGGCATCGACGACCTGGCGTGGATGCGCAAGTGCGCGGCGATCCGGGACGCGCTGCGGCGGGCCCGTCCCGTCCTGGGCGACCAGCTGGACCTGTTGCGGACCTCGGGCGGCGCGGACCTGGCCGCCATCACCGGCTTCCTGTTGCAAAGTGCCGTTCGCCACACGCCGGTGATCCTGGACGGAGTGGTCTCGGCCGCGTGCGCGCTGGTGGCGCAGCGGGTCGCCTTCCGGGCGCCGGACTGGTGGCTGGCCGGCCAGGCCAGCGGGGAGCCCGCGCAGGCCAAGGCGCTGGATCGGATCGCGCTCAACCCTCTTCTGGACCACGGCGTCAGTGTGGGTGAGGGGACCGGGGCGCTGCTGGCCCTGCCGATGGTGCAGGCGGCTGCGGCCCTGGCGGCGGAGCTTCCGCTGCGCGACTGACGGGGGCCCGCACGCCGGGCCGCCGAGCGCGGATCCGCGACGTCGCACGGACCGGTGCGCGCCGAACAGGTACTTCGGTGCGCCGGTGGCGTACGCCGCGGTCCGCGCGGGGCGTGCCGTACGCCCTGGTCACGCGGTGCCGCGTGCGCACAACCGCCCGAAATTCGGATAAAACGCCCCTCCCTCATATGCTCTACTTTCATGGGAGAAGTCCGTTTGAGTCCGGATGAAGGCAAGCAGCGGGGCCCCTGGGCTCAGCGGGGCGCGTCGTTCGCGGTCTGGTACCTGCGCGCCGTCACGTTCGTGAACCTGCTGAGCGGCGTGTGGGTGTCCTTCGGCAACGACGTACGCCGCCACAACGTCGACGAGTACATCACGCCCTACCTGCTGACGGCGGGCTTCTTCTCGGCGGCGCTCTCCCTGTTCCTCGCGGTGACCATGCGACGCCGCAAGCGCGCCGCGTGGATCCTCAACCTGGTGCTCAGCGTGCTGCTGCTGGCGCTCTTCGCGCTGGTGATGCCCTTCCACGAGTTCCGCCAGCACGCGCAGAACTGGGTCTCGCTGCTGCTGACCGTGCTGTTCGTGGCCGCGCTGCTGGTAGGGCGGCGCGAGTTCTACGCCAAGGGCGACCGCTCCAACCCCAAGCTCGCCGCCGCCGTGGCGGTGGGCGGGCTGCTGATCGGCTCGCTGCTGGCCGCGACCCTGGTCACGGTCGCCAACACCGCCGGCGACGACGAGCGCTCCACCTTCCTGACCCGCTGGCGCTACGGCGTGATGCGGCTGATCTCGCTGGCCGCCGACGAGGACCGGTTCGCGGGCATCGTCACCCCCGGCTGGGTGGACGTGATCATCAACATCATGAGCACGCTGTTGCTGCTGCTCGTGCTCTACGCCGCCTTCCGCTCGCGGCGCGCCGTCGACCCGATCACCCCCGACGACGAGCAGCGGCTGCGCGCCCTGCTGGACCGGCACGGCGAGCGGGACTCGCTCGGCTACTTCGCGCTGCGCCACGACAAGAGCGTCATCTGGTCCCCCTCCGGCAAGTCCGCCGTCACCTACCGCGTGGTCGGCGGCGTCTCGCTGGCCTCCGGAGACCCGATCGGCGACCTGGAGGCGTGGCCGGGCGCCATCGACCGCTGGCTGGCCGAGGCCCGTGAGCACGGCTGGGCCCCGGCCGTGATGGGCGCCAGCGAGGAAGGCGGCACGGTGTACGCGCGACACGGCCTGGACGCGCTGGAGCTGGGTGACGAGGCGCTGGTGGACACCGCCGAGTTCACCCTGGAGGGCCGGGCGATGCGCACGGTGCGCCAGGCGTACAACCGGGTCAAGCGGGCCGGGTACACGGTGCGCATCCGGCGGCACGAGGAGATTCCCGCGCGGGAGCTGGCCGAGCTGGTGCGGCTGGCCGACGACTGGCGCGACGGGGCGACCGAGCGCGGGTTCTCCATGGCGCTGGGCCGCCTGGGCGATCCGAACGACGGGCGCTGCGTGATGCTGGAGTGCTTCGACGCCGAGGGCGCGCCCAAGGCGCTGCTCAGCTTCGCGCCCTGGGGCCCGCGCGGCCTCTCGCTGGACCTGATGCGCCGGGACCGTGACTCCGACAACGGGCTGATGGAGTTCATGGTGCTGGAGCTGATCCAGCGCGCGAAGGAGGTCGGCGTCAGTCAGATCTCGCTGAACTTCGCCATGTTCCGCTCGGTCTTCGAGCGCGGCGCCAAGCTGGGCGCCGGCCCGGTGCTGCGGCTGTGGCGCTCGCTGCTCAGCTTCTGCTCGCGCTGGTGGCAGATCGAGTCTCTGTACCGGGCCAACGCCAAGTACCGGCCCATCTGGGAGCCGCGCTACCTGCTCTTCGAGAAGAGCACCGACCTGCTGCGCATCGGCCTGGCCAGCGCCCGCGCCGAGGGCTTCCTGGAGGCCCCCGGCCTGCCCAAGTGGCTCAACCGCAAGCACCTGGAGACCACCAAGTGACCCCGCCGTGGCTGACCCGCCTGATACCCGGGCCGGTGCGTCGCGCGGTGCGCGCCGAGTGGGGGCCGCTGGGCGGGGCGATCCGGGCGGGCCTGGTACGCCACCGGGCCGCCTCGCTCGTCGTGACGGTCACGGCCGTGACCCTGATCGTCGTCTGCCAGTACATCCAGAACCAGCCCTGGGGCCACGGTCCCATCGCCCGGCTCGGCTACGTCCAGGCCGACCAGCCCTGGTGGGACTCGCTGCTGCGCACCCCGCTCTCGCTCTTCGTCCCCGCCCCCGACCTGCCCGTGTGGGGCGGGCTGCTCCAGATCTTCGTCGTCTTCGGCATCTGCGAGTGCGCGCTGGGCTGGCGGCGCACGCTGGTCGTCGCGTACGTGGCCACGCTGGCGGGCACCACGTACGCGCGCCTGGGCATGGCGCTGGGCGAGGGCGGCACGCTCGGCGTGCTCGGGCTGCCCCCGGAGACCGCGCAGGTGCACGACACGGGCCCGTCGGCGGCCGTGGTGGGCCTGTCGGTCTACGTGTGCTGGCGCTACCGCGCCTGGCTCACCGGCGCCCTGGTCATCGCCTCGATGGTGCTGGAGGTGCACGCCAAGCCGAACCTGGCCGGCCGCGAGCACCTGGTGGCCATCGCGGCGATCCTGCTGGTGTGCGCCGTGGCCACCCGTGTGGAGCGGCGGCGACGCCTGCTGCCCCACACCGCCCGCGCGACCACACCCCCGCTCTCGCCGCGCGCCCGCCTCGCGTACGCCGTCGCCCGGCTGCGCGTCCCCCGCCACCGGGTGGGCCCGCCCACACCGGTGCGGTCCGCGCGGGCCTCGCGCCCGCGCCGGTCGGGCGCCCGGCGGCCGGCGGCCGTGCCGGGCGCGGAGGGCGATCACGACTCCGAGAAACCGCCCAACCAGTCCTGGACCCTGCGCCGCAGGCCGCTCCACCGGGCGTCGTGAGCGCGGGCCCGCCGCCGCGCGGCGGCCTCGGCCCGGGGCCGGCGGCGGTAGCAGTGCCTGGCCCACGGTGAGCCGGGGCGGGCCAGCCGCAGCGCGCCGAACGGGGCCACGAAGGGCACCAGCACACCGAGCACCGCCATCCGTGGCTTGCCCTTGGCCAGGGCCACCAGCGAGAAGAGGAAGTTGCCCGTCACGTTGGCCACGACCAGGCGCCGGTCGTGCCGCTCGTCGGCCGTCAGGTCGTTGACCCCGAACGGCAGGAAGCCGCCGAGCACCAGCGCCACCAGGGCCGCCGTGATCACGACGACCTCCACGCTCTTGCGGCCCTGCTCCGACCAGTACACGTCGTCCAGGTAGAGCACCAGCGCGAACTCGTCCAGGACCAGCCCCGCCCCGAGCCCGAAGAGCACCGCGCACACCGCCGCCCCCGCGCCCCGCTGGCCGCTGGCCACCGCGCCGAACCCGCCGACCACGGTGAGCACCACGCCCGGCACCACGTGGTGCACGTGCAACCCGCCCGCCGTGACGTTCCCGAAGGGCCCCTTGCCGGCCCGGATCAGCCGCGTGACCAGCCGGGCGGTCACGAAGGCCAGCACGAACGAGGCCAGCGCCAGCAGCAGCGGCAGCTTGCCCGGCTCGACGATGTTCCGCTGCCACCAGTGCCCCATGGCCCCTCACCCTGCGCGATAACCTGCGGCGCGATGGACACCACGCCGCCCCCGTCCCCCGCACGCCCGCCCCGCGCCGACCGTCCCGGCCGTACGGGGCGACGCGCCAGCACGCTCGCCCACGGCCTGCGGTTCGCCTTCGGCACCCTCACCGTGCTCCCGGTGCGGGTCACCCGCTGGGACCGGCCCACCGCGCGCGCGGGCATGCTCTGCGCGCCGCTGGCCGGCCTCGTGGTGGGCCTGTGCGCGGCCGTCCCCGGCGGCCTGCTGCTGCTGGGCGGCGGCGGGCCGCTGCTGGCCGCCGTGGCCACCGTGGCGGTGCCCGCGCTCGCCACCCGCGCCCTGCACCTGGACGGCCTGGCCGACACCGCCGACGGGCTGGGTAGCGCCAAGCCGCCGGCGGAGGCGCTGCGCGTGATGAAGCGCTCCGACATCGGCCCCTTCGGCGTCCTCGCGATGCTCTTCGTCCTGCTCGCCCAGGTCGCCGCCGTACGGGAGCTGTACGCCGACCACTGGGCCGCCGGCGCGCTCGCGGTGGCCGTCGCGGGGCTGGTCGCGCGCTGCGCCCTGACGCTGGCCAGCCGCGCCGGGGTGGAGGCCGCGCGGCCCGAGGGGCTGGGCGCCGCGGTGGCCGGGGTCGTACCCGTGCGGGCCGCGCTGGCCGTGGCGGCACTGACGGTCGCCGCCGGCGCGGCGGCGGGCGCGGCGGACGGCCCCGTCGGGGCGCTGCGCGGCGGCCTGGCCGTGCTCGTCGCGCTCGGTGTGGCCGAGCTGCTGCTCCGACACTGCCGACGCCGTTTCGGCGGGGTGACCGGGGACGTGTTCGGGGCGCTGGCCGAGTCGGCGGCGACGGCGGCGCTCGTCGTGCTGACGCTGGGCTGATCACCGGGCACGCCGCGTGCGTGGCCGGGCCGGCCCGGCCACGCGTCCGTCGGGGCGCGCCGCGCGCGGGTCAACACCCGGGCGGCGAGCGGCGGATGACGTCCGCGCCCGGCCCGCGGCCCGGGCCCGCGCGGCCCCTTCCCTGGCCCATCGACCAGGTCAGCCGATACGCGCACAACACGCCCCGTACAGCGCGAGTTAGGCTCGCGATGGCCACCACGACCACCGCACCGGGCCGTGCCCCTCGTGGGACCGGCGCATACGATGCCCACGGCGCGGCCGGCCCACCCAACGGCCCACATCCCAACGGAAGAGAGACCCCACCACCGTGACTGCTCTGACTCTCAGCACGTCCAGTGCGACCACACTGCGTGCGGACGCCGTCGTCGTCGGTGTGGCGAAGGGCGCCAAGGGCCCCGTCGTCGTGCCGGGCGCCGAGGCCATCGACAAGGCGTTCGACGGCAAGCTGGCCGCCGTCCTGGAAACCCTCGGCGCCAGTGGCGGCGAGGGCGAGGTCACCAAGCTGCCCTCCGCGTCCGGCGTCAAGACCCCGGTCGTCCTCGCGGTCGGCCTCGGGGACAACCCGAAGGGTGACGACGGCTTCGACGCCGAGCTGCTGCGCCGGGCCGCCGGCACCGCCGCCCGCGCGCTGGCCGGCTCGAAGAAGGCCGCGTTCGCGCTGCCGCTGGCGGACGTCGAGTCCGCGGCGGCCGTCGCCGAGGGCGCGCTGCTGGGCGCGTACGCGTTCACCGCCTACCGGGGCGGCAACGGCAAGGGCAAGGACGCGAAGGCCGCCGAGGCCGGCGCCCCGCTGGCCGAGGTCGTGCTCCTGGGCGGGAAGCCCCGCGACAAGGCGTACAAGGCCGCCGTCGAGCGGGCCGAGGCGCTGGCCGCCGAGGTCAACCGCGCCCGCGACCTGATCAACATCCCCTCCAACGACCTGACCCCCAAGTCCTTCGCCGCGCAGGCGCAGGCCGCGGCCAAGGAGTTCGGCCTCACCATCGAGGTGCTGGACGAGAAGGCGCTGGCCAAGGGCGGTTACGGCGGCCTGGTGGGCGTCGGCCAGGGTTCGGAGAACCCGCCCCGGCTGGTGAAGATCGCGTACAGGCACGCCAAGGCGGGCAAGACGCTGGCGCTGGTCGGCAAGGGCATCACCTACGACTCGGGCGGCATCTCGCTCAAGCCGGCCGGCCACAACGAGACGATGAAGTGCGACATGAGCGGTGCCGCCGCCGTCTTCGCCGCCGTCGTGGCCGCCGCCAAGCTGGGCCTGAAGGTCAACGTCACCGGCTGGCTCGCGCTCGCCGAGAACATGCCCTCGGGTTCGGCGACCCGCCCCGGCGACGTGCTGCGCATGTACAGCGGCAAGACCGTCGAGGTGCTCAACACCGACGCCGAGGGCCGGCTGGTGCTGGCCGACGCGCTCACCCGCGCCTCGGAGGAGAAGCCGGACGCGATCGTGGACGTGGCGACGCTGACCGGCGCCATGGTGCTCGCGCTGGGCAACCGCACCTTCGGCATCATGGCGAACGACGACGCCTTCCGCGCCTCCCTGCACGAGATCGCGCAGGAGGTGGGCGAGCAGTCCTGGCCCATGCCGATGCCCCGCGAGCTGCGCAAGGGCATGGACTCCCCGATCGCCGACATCGCCAACATGGGCGAGCGGGCGGGCGGCGGCCTGGTCGCCGGCCTGTTCCTGGAGGAGTTCGTGGGCGAGGGCATCACGTGGGCGCACCTGGACATCGCCGGGCCGGCCTTCCACGAGGGCGCGCCGTACGGCTACACGCACAAGGGCGGGACGGGTTCCGCGGTGCGGACGCTGGTGCGGCTGGCCGAGCGCACCGCGGCGGGCGACCTGGGCTGAGCGGGCGGGTCGCGGTGATCCGGGGGTGCGGGCCGCCAGACGGCCCACCCGTCGAGCGGCCGTCCCCCGGATGAACGCGGCCCGTACCAGAGCGTGACCAACGGCCCCGTGCGTGCGCGCACGGGGCCGTGGCGCGTTCGCTGACAGCGATCTACTCATCGGTAGATACGGCGCCGAGCGCCCCGCCAGCCCGGGATTCGGGCCGTACGGGCGCTTTCCGCCACCTCACCGACCGGCCCGGCGTCCCGCCGTCCGCGAACAAGTGCGAAGATGTTGTCTCGGCAGGACAGGGCCCCGGCTCACCCATCGAGCCAGACCGCAGGGCCGAGTAGACAGCGGCCGAACAACAGCCGCCGCCCGGTCACGGGCTCTGCTTCCGTAGGCTCTGTTGGAGACAACAGCGAAACGAAGCGCAGCGGAGTGACCGGCTCCGGCGTACCCATGCATGGAGGACGTGACGTGGCGAACGACGCCAGCACTGTTTTCGACCTAGTGATCCTCGGGGGCGGCAGCGGTGGCTACGCCGCTGCCCTGCGCGGAGCGCAGCTTGGCCTGGACGTCGCCCTGATCGAGAAGAACAAGGTCGGCGGTACCTGCCTGCACAACGGCTGCATCCCCACCAAGGCGCTGCTGCACGCCGGTGAGATCGCCGACCAGGCCCGCGAGAGCGCCGAGTTCGGTGTCAAGGCCACCTTCGACGGCATCGACATCGCGGCCGTGCACAAGTACAAGGACGGCGTGATCTCCGGCCTGTACAAGGGCCTGCAGGGCCTGATCGCCAGCCGCAAGGTCACCTACGTGGAGGGCGAGGGCCGGCTGTCCTCGCCGACCTCCGTCGACGTGAACGGCCAGCGTTACGAGGGCCGGCACGTCCTGCTGGCGACCGGCTCCGTGCCGAAGTCGCTGCCGGGCCTGGAGATCGACGGCAACCGCGTCATCTCCTCCGACCACGCGCTGGTCCTGGACCGCGTGCCGGAGTCCGCGATCGTGCTGGGCGGCGGCGTCATCGGCGTCGAGTTCGCCTCCGCGTGGAAGTCCTTCGGCACCGACGTGACCATCGTCGAGGCGCTGCCGAACCTGGTCCCGGTCGAGGACGTGAACAGCTCCAAGCTGCTGGAGCGCGCCTTCCGCAAGCGCGGCATCAAGTTCTCCGTCGGTTCGCGCTTCTCCGGCGTCGAGTACACCGCGAACGGCGTCAAGGTCTCGCTGGAGAACGGCAAGACCTTCGAGGCCGAGCTCCTGCTGGTGGCCGTCGGCCGTGGCCCGGTCTCGCAGGGCCTGGGTTACGAGGAGGCCGGCGTCGCCACCGACCGTGGCTACGTCCTGGTCGACGAGTACATGCGCACCAACGTGCCGACCATCTCGGCCGTCGGTGACCTGGTCCCCACCCTCCAGCTCGCGCACGTCGGCTTCGCCGAGGGCATCCTGGTCGCGGAGCGGCTCGCCGGTCTGCAGACGGTGCCGATCGACTACGACGGCGTGCCGCGCGTCACCTACTGCCACCCCGAGGTCGCCTCCGTCGGCATCACCGAGGAGAAGGCCAAGGAGCTGTACGGCGCGGACAAGGTCGTCGCCCTCAAGTACAACCTGGGTGGCAACGGCAAGAGCCGCATCCTCAAGACCACGGGCGAGATCAAGCTCGTCCAGGTGCGCGACGGCGCCGTGGTCGGCGTCCACATGGTCGGTGACCGCATGGGTGAGCAGGTCGGCGAAGCCCAGCTCATCTACAACTGGGAGGCGCTGCCCGCCGAGGTGGCGCAGCTCATCCACGCACACCCCACGCAGAACGAAGCCCTCGGCGAGGCCCACCTGGCCCTGGCCGGCAAGCCGCTGCACTCGCACGACTAGAAGCACCGGGCGCGACCACATCCGCAAGATCGTTAGGAGCAACCGAAACCATGGCGGTTTCCGTAACCCTGCCGGCGCTCGGCGAGAGCGTCACCGAGGGCACCGTCACCCGCTGGCTGAAGGCCGAGGGTGAGCGCGTCGAGGCCGACGAGCCATTGCTTGAGGTCTCGACCGACAAGGTCGACACCGAGATCCCGGCGCCCGCGTCGGGTGTCCTGGCTTCCATCAAGGTCGCCGAGGACGAGACCGTCGAGGTCGGCGCCGAGCTGGCCGTGATCGACGACGGTTCCGGCGCTCCCGCCGAGGCCCCCGCGGCCGAGGCCGCGCCGGAGCCGGCCCCCGCCGAGGAGTCGGCGCCGGCCGAGGAGTCGGCCCAGGAGTCCGCGCCGGCCCAGGACGAGGCCCCGGCCGCCGCCCCCGCGGGTGGCGCCGAGGGCACCCCCGTCACGCTCCCGGCGCTCGGCGAGTCCGTGACCGAGGGCACCGTCACCCGTTGGCTCAAGTCGGTCGGCGACTCCGTCGAGGAGGACGAGCCGCTCCTTGAGGTCTCCACCGACAAGGTCGACACCGAGATCCCGGCACCGACCTCCGGCACGCTGCTGGAGATCGTGATCGGCGAGGACGAGACCGCCGAGGTCGGCGCCAAGCTGGCCGTCATCGGCGCCGCGGGCGCGGCCCCGGCCGCCGCCCCGGCGAAGTCCGCCGAGCCGGCCCCGGCGCCCGCCCCGCAGGCGCAGCCGGCCCCGCAGGCCCCGTCGGCTCCCGCCCCGCAGGCCGCGACCCCGGCCCCGGTCGCCCCGGACCCGGCTCCGGCCGCTCCGGTGCCCGCGCCGGCCCCGGCCGCCGCTCCCGCCGCTCCGGCTCCCGCCGCCGGTGGGGACGCCGAGGGCGCGTACGTCACGCCGCTGGTGCGCAAGCTCGCGGCGGAGAGTGGCGTCAACCTGTCCACGGTCAAGGGCACCGGCGTCGGTGGCCGCATCCGCAAGCAGGACGTCGTGGACGCCGCCGCTGCCGCCAAGGCCGCGCAGGCCGCCCCGGCCGCGGCTCCGGCCGCCGCCGCGCCGAAGGCTCCGGCCCTTGAGGTCTCCCCGCTGCGCGGGCAGACCGTCAAGATGCCGCGCATCCGCAAGGTCATCGGCGACAACATGATGAAGGCCCTGCACGAGCAGGCGCAGCTCTCCAGCGTGGTCGAGGTGGACGTCACCCGGATCATGAAGCTGCGGGCCCGGGCGAAGGACGCGTTCGCGCAGCGTGAGGGCGTCAAGCTCTCGCCGATGCCGTTCTTCGTCAAGGCCGCCGTCCAGGCGCTGAAGGCGTACCCGACGGTCAACGCTCGGATCAACGCGGCCGACGGCACCATCACCTACTTCGACACCGAGAACGTGGGTATCGCGGTGGACGCCGAGAAGGGCCTGATGACCCCGGTCATCAAGGGGGCCGGCGACCTGAACCTGGCCGGCATCGCCCGTAGGACGGCGGAGCTGGCGGGCAACGTGCGGGCCAACAAGATCAGCCCGGACGACCTGGCGGGCGCGACGTTCACGATCAGCAACACCGGCTCGCGCGGTGCGCTGTTCGACACGATCATCGTGCCGCCGAACCAGGTGGCGATCCTGGGCATCGGCGCGACCGTCAAGCGCCCGGTGGTCATCGACCACCCGGAGCTCGGCGAGACCATCGCCGTGCGCAACATGGCCTACCTGACGCTCTCCTACGACCACCGCCTGGTGGACGGCGCCGACGCCGCCCGCTACCTGGGGGCCGTGAAGGCGATCCTGGAGGCCGGCGAGTTCGAGGTCGAGCTCGGCCTGTGACTCGCGCCGCGTTGACGCGGTAGCCCCGACGGCCCCGGTTCACCACGGTGAACCGGGGCCGTCGGCGTTCCCGGCCGGTCCCGGCCGCGGAGCGCGCGATCACACGAGGGCGCGGCCAGGCCAGCCCCGTCCGACGGGCGCGGGCTCAGGCGGCCAGGCAGGCGCGGTCAGGCGGTCAGGACCAGTCGGCCGCGCAGGCCGCCCGCCGCCAGCCGCTGATGGGCCCGGACCGCCTCGTGCAGCGGCAGCGTGTCCGCGACCCGCAGGGTCAGCCGCCCCGTCGCCGCGAGCGTGGCGAGACGGGCGAGGGCGGTCGGGTCGGCCGCGATCCACTGTTCGGCCACGGTGATGCCGCGCAGCGGCGGCGGCGCGGCGCCGGCCACCACGGAGACGAAGGCGCCCCGGTTGCGGACCGCACCCAGCGCGGGCAGCCCGAGCACGGCGGCGTCCAGGGCCGCGTCCACACCGCCGGGCACCCGCTCGCGCACGGCCTGGGCGAGATCGGCCGTGCGGGGCACGAACCACCGGGCTCCCACCGCGCGGGCGAACGCCTCGTCCCCGGCCCCGGCACAGGCCACCACCCGTATCCCGCGCAGCGCGGCCAGCTCCACCGCGAAGCCGCCCACGGCCCCGGCGGCCCCGGTCACCAGCAGCGTCCCGCCCGGCTCCACCGACAGCAGGTCCAGTGCCTGGAGTGCGGTGAGCCCGTTCAGCGGCAGCGTGGCGGCCTCGCTGGCCGAGCGGCCGGCGGGGGCGGGCGCGAGGGCGGCGGCGTCCAGCTCGACGAACTCCGCGTAGGTGCCGAGCGAGAGGTCCAGCCGGTCCCGCACCCCGATCACCCGGTCGCCGGGCGCGTACCCGCTCACCCCCGGCCCCACCGCGTCGACGCGCCCGGCGACGTCCCAGCCGATGCCGATGGTCTCCCGGGGCGCCATCAGCCCGGCGGCGATGAGGGCCCCGGAGCGGGTGGCCGCGTCGACCGGGTTGACCCCGGCGGCCTCCACCCGCACCCGTACCCGCCCGACCCCGGTCGGCGGTACCGGCACCTCCGCGACCTCCAACGCCTCCGGCCCGCCCACCGTCCGCACCACGACCGCGCGCATGCGCGACTCCTCCCGTTCGGCTCCACTGATCATCCGAAAACCTAGAGGGAGCTACTCTCCATCGGGAAGTAGGCACGTCAAGGTGGCTACCGCACCCGAAGGAGAGCCATGACGCCCTCGACCCCGCCAGCTGGGGCCCGCGCCGACTACGACGCCTACCTCGCCGCGTGCCCCGCCCGACACCTGCTGGACCGCATCAGCGACAAGTGGGTCAGCCTGATCGTCAACGCGCTCGCCGACGGCCCGATGCGCTACACCGAACTGGCCCGGCGACTGGTCAGCGTGAGCCAGAAGATGCTCACCCAGAGCCTGCGCAACCTCGAACGGGACGGTCTGGTCACCCGCACCGTCACCCCGTCCGTCCCGGTCCGGGTCGACTACGCGCTGACGCCTCTGGGCGAGAGCCTGATCCCCGTCATGCGGGCGATCAAGGCATGGGCGGAGCAGCACATGGACGAGGTCCAGGCGGCCCGGACCCGCTACGACGCGAGCCGGTGACCGGCCCCGTAGCGGCCCGGGCCGGCGTCGTACGAGCCGTGTGCCGAGCGCGCCGGCGCAGCCGGAACCGGCGTCCGGTACCCCGTGGGGGCTCCGCTCGCCAGCGCGATACCGCGATAATGGCCGTCGTCCACCGCGCGCCCCCTTCCTACGGCGCGCGGTGCGTGAACCCGAGGAGCACCGTCATGACCCCGCCAGTCGTCCACTCGCTGCGCGAGCAGATCCGCGAGCACATCCTGGAAGGGATCATGAGCGGGCGCTGGCAGCCGGGCGAGCGGATCGTGGAGCGGCACATCGCGGTCGAACTGGCGGTCAGTCAGACACCCGTCCGCGAGGCCCTGCGGGAGCTGGAGTCGCTGCGTCTGATCGAGTCGGCTCCCAACAAGGGCGTACGGGTCCGCAGTCTGACCGCCAACGACCTCAAGGAGAGCTATCCCGTACGGGCCGGGCTGGAGCAGGTGGCGGCCGAGCTGGCCGCCTCCCGGCTGGCCGCCGACACCACGGCCCTGGAGCGCGAGGTGGCCGCGCTGTGCGCCGCGGACCGCGCCCCGGACGGCGAGGCGCAGGTCAGGCACACCGTGGCCTTCCATCGCGAGATCGTGCTGGCCGCCGGCAACAGCGTCCTGCTGCACACCTGGGAGTCGCTGGGGGTCGAGGTGTGGACGACGCTGTCCATCCGCTGGCTGAGCCCCGAACCGCGCTCCCACGCCCAGGAGCACCAGGAGCTCGTGGACGCCTTCCGTCGCCGCGACCCCGCCATCGGCGAGCTGCTGCGCACCCACGTCCTGAGCTGCGCCCCGCGCCTGTGACGGGGCGGGGCGGGCGTGGTGGCCCGCCCCGCGCGAGTCGGGCCTGCCGGGAGCGCCAGCGGTCAGGGCGCGCGCCCGTGGACGAGGGCCATGGCGATGATCGCCGCGAGCAACAGCCAGACCATGGGCACTCCTTGGATCGGGGTACGGGCCCGGCCCACGCTGTCGCGGCGGGCCCCCGCGTGGCATCGGGCCGTCGGCGACAAGGTGTGGCCCTCCGGGCAGCCCCCGGGTGTACGCCCCGGGGCCGATGCCGGCGGGCGAGTGCGGCCGTACGATCCGCCCATGCCCAAGACAGCGCACCGCGAGCGCCCTCGCCCGCTCCGCCCCGCGCCGGCCGGGGCCGGGGCCGCGCCCACGGCGACGGACCGGCGCGTCCGGCCGGCCGCCGCCTCGGCGCTGGCCTGGGCCGGGGCCCTGGTCTACCCGCTGATCCTGTTCATCGCGGCGCAGGAGTCGGCGAACCGCTCGTTGGCCCAGCCGACCGGCCTGGCCCTGGTGCTGGTCGCCACGGTGCTGCCGGGGACTTTGCTGCGCCGGTGGCCGGCGGCGGCCCTGACGCTGATGCTGGTGGGCGCGTTGGCCGCCCTGACGCCGCCGGAGATCTCCTGGGCGCTGGTCTACCTGCTGCTCCTGGTGGACAACGCGACCCTGGCCTACGTCGTGGCCGTGTGCTCGCGGCGCACCAGCCTGCCGCTGGCCGCGCTGACCCTGCTGACGCAGGTCACCGTCGTGCTGACCGGTCCGCCCGCGAACGGTGACACGCCCAACGCGGCGATACTGTGCGTGGTGGCCGCCCTGGCCGCCTGGACGAGCGGGCGGGCGCTGCGCGAGCGCCGGGGGCACGCGGCCGTGCTCCGCGACCAGGCCGCCGCCCGCGCCGTCACCGCCGAGCGGCTGCGGATCGCCCGCGAGGTGCACGACATGGTCGCGCACAGCATCGGGGTGATCGCCATCCAGGCGGGCGTGGGCGGCCGGGTCATCGACACCCAGCCCGCCGAGGCCCGCCGGGCCCTGTCCGTCATCGAGGCCACCAGCCGGGAGACGCTCGCCGGGCTGCGCCGGACGCTGGTCGCGCTGCGCCGTGGCGAACCGGCGCCCGACGGCCTGGCCGGCCCCCGCGAACCCGCCCCCGGCCTGGCCGACCTGGAGCGGCTCGCGGCGACCACGGCCGCCGCGGGCGTACGGGTCGAGGTGTGCCGGCGCGGCGCGGCCGGGCCGCTGCCGGGCGACATCGACCTTGCCGCGTACCGGATCGTCCAGGAGGCCCTGACCAACGTCATCCGGCACGCGCGCACCGACACCTGCCAGGTGACGGTCATGCACCGGGAGGGGGCCGTGACGGTCGAGGTCACCGACGCCGGCCGGGGCGGGGAGGTCCGCCCCGGCGACGGGCTGGGCATCGTCGGCATGCGCGAGCGGGCCGGCCTGCTGGGCGGCTGGTGCACGGCGGGTCCACGGCCCGGGGGCGGCTTCCGCGTGACGGCCGAGCTGCCGATACCGGCCGAGGCGGCGACCGTGCGGACCACGGTGGCCGAGGAGGCGCGATGAGCGTGCGCGTGGTGCTGGCCGACGACCAGCCGCTGGTACGGGCGGGGCTGCGGGTACTCATGGCCGACACGCCGGACATCGACGTGGTGGGCGAGGCCGCGACCGGCGCCCAGGCGGTGGAACGGGCCGCCGCGCTGCGCCCGGACGTGGTGGTGATGGACATCCGCATGCCCGACCTGGACGGCATCGAGGCCACCCGCCGGCTCACGGCCGACCACCCGGAGGTCCGCAGCCTCATCCTCACCACCTTCGATGACGACGACTACGTGTACGCCGCGCTGCGGGCCGGGGCGAGCGGGTTCCTCGTGAAGGACATGGCGTTGGAGAGCATCCTGGAGGCCGTCCGGGTGGTCGCCGCCGGCGACGCCCTGATCGCGCCGAGCGTCACCCGCCGGCTGATCGGCGAGTTCGCGGGCCGCCCCGAGCCCGCGCCGCCGGCCCGGCCACCGGCTGGCGTCACCGACCGGGAGCGCGAGGTGCTCACCCTCGTGGGCCGGGGGCTGTCCAACGCGGAGATCGCCGACGAGCTGCGCATCGCCGTCGCCACCGCCAAGGCGCACGTGGCCCGGCTGTTCAGCAAGCTGGGCGCCCGGGACCGGGTACATCTGGTGATCACCGCGTACGAGTGGGGCCTGGTCACTCCCCCGCGCCGCTGAGCCCGCCGGGTCGTCGGGCCCACCGGGCGTCGAGCACGCGGGGCGCGGGGTGTGGGGACGCGAGATCGGGGGCGCGGGGGCACCCGGGGTGGGTCGTCGGTGCGGTGGGAGCCGGTAGGCGGGGGCTGGGGTCGGGGTCGGAGTCGGGGGCCGCAACGCCCGGAATGCGGCCCGTATTTCGGCACGGAGTGCCGGCGTTGGCGACACCGCGTGCCGACTTTTGCGGTTTCGCCCGAGAAACATTGATCGATCATCGATCACAGTCGTATCGTCGAACGCGGGGTGCGACCCCTGCCTGCCGCTCCCGCTCTCACACGTCCGGAAAGGGGCCACCCATGCCCGACGCCGTACGCCCGCCGTACAGCCAGCTCGACCAGCTCCCGGACCGGGACCCGCAGGAGACCGCGGAGTGGCGCGAGTCGTTCGACGCCGTGGCGCGGGCGGCGGGCCCGCACCGCGCGGCGTATCTGCTGCGCCGCACGCTGGAGCACGCCTCGCGCGCGGACACCGGTCGGGGCGCGGGTCTGCCCCCGCTCCTGGAGACCGACTACGTCAACACGATCCCCACCGCCGCCGAGCCCGCCTACCCGGGCGACGAGGCGATGGAGGCCAGGATCACGGCGTGGAACCGGTGGAACGCCGCCGCGATGGTCTCCCGGGGCGCCCGGTTCGGCCTCGGCGGGCACATCGCCACCTTCGCCTCCGCCGCCTGGCTCTACGAGACCGGCTTCCAGCACTTCTTCCGGGGCAAGGAGGGCGACCAGTCCGGCGACCAGCTCTACCTCCAGGGCCACGCCTCCCCCGGCATCTACGCCCGCGCCTTCCTCGACGGCCGGCTCACCGAGGCGCAGCTGGACCGCTTCCGGCAGGAGGCGGGCACTGGCGCCACGGGCGGCCTGCCCTCCTACCCGCACCCGCGCCGGCTGCCCTGGCTGTGGGAGTTCCCCACCGTCTCCATGGGCCTGGGCCCGCTC
Organism: Streptomyces sp. NPDC057702; assembly: GCF_042799315.1. Taxonomy (NCBI): domain Bacteria; kingdom Bacillati; phylum Actinomycetota; class Actinomycetes; order Kitasatosporales; family Streptomycetaceae; genus Streptomyces; species Streptomyces sp. NPDC057702. The sequence goes on from NZ_JBHVJC010000015.1 coordinate 113,100, forward strand.
TCGGCGATCTACCAGGCGCGGTTCAACCGGTACCTGGAGCACCGGGGCATCAAGGACACCTCCGCCTCCCGCGTCTGGGCCTTCCTGGGCGACGGCGAGATGGACGAGCCCGAGTCCACCGCCGCCCTCGCGCTGGCCGGCCGGGAGGGCCTGGACAACCTGACCTTCGTCATCAACTGCAACCTCCAGCGCCTCGACGGCCCGGTGCGGCCCAACTTCAAGATCGTGCAGGAGCTTGAGGCGCAGTTCCGCGCCGCCGGGTGGAACGTCGTCAAGGCGCTGTGGGGCGCCGCGTGGGACGAGGTGCTGGCCCGGGACACCGAGGGGGCGCTGTCGCGCCGCCTGCGCGAGGTGCCCGACGCCCAGTTCCAGACGTACGCGACGCGCGACGCGGCCTATGTGCGCGAGCACTTCTTCGGCGCCGATCCCGCGCTGGCCGCGCTCGGGCGCGAGCTGGGCGACGCCAAGCTCCTGGAGCTCTTCCGGACCTCGCGCGCCGGCCACGAGCCCCGCAAGGTGTACGCGGCCTACCGCGCGGCCGTCGAGCACCGGGGGGCGCCGACGGTGATCCTGGCGCAGACGGTCAAGGGGTACACGCTGGGCCCCGGCTTCGAGTCCCGCAACGCCAACCACCAGATGAAGAAGCTGACGGGCAAGGAGTTCCGCGCCATGCGGGACCTGCTCGAACTGCCCATCCCGGACAGCGCCCTGAACGACGAGCTGGTGCCGTACGCGCACCCGGGCGAGGACTCCCCCGAGCTGCGCTACCTGCGCGAGCGCCGGGCCGCCCTCGGTGGCCCCGCCCCGGCCCGCAAGGTCGTCGCCAAGCCGCTGCCGGCCCCGGCCGACAAGCCCTTCGAGGCGCTGTACAAGGGCTCGGGCACGCAGGAGATCGCCACCACGATGGCGTTCGTCCGGCTGGTCAAGGACCTCATGCGGGACAAGGAGACGGGCCACCGCTGGGTGCCGATCGTGCCGGACGAGGCCCGCACGTTCGGTATGGAGTCGTTGTTCCCGTCGGCCGGGATCTACTCGCCGGTCGGCCAGACCTACGACCCGGTCGACCGCGACCAGCTTCTGTACTACAAGGAGGCCAGGGACGGTCAGATCCTCAACGAGGGGATCACCGAGGCGGGCTCGCTGGCCGACTTCACCGCGGCGGCGACCTCGTACGCCACGCACGCCGAGCCGATGATCCCGTTCTACATCTTCTACTCGATGTTCGGCTGGCAGCGCACGGCGGACCAGTTCTGGGCGCTGGCCGACCAGTTGGGACGCGGCTTCGTCGTCGGCGCGACCGCGGGCCGTACGACGATGACCGGCGAGGGCCTCCAGCACGCCGACGGCCACTCGCACCTGATCGCGTCCACCAACCCGGCGGCGCTCTCGTACGACCCCGCGTTCGCCTACGAGGTCGCGGTGATCGTCAAGGAGGGGCTGCGCCGGATGTACCGCCCGGAGGCGGGCGAGGACCCGGACGTCTTCTACTACCTGACGGTCTACAACGAGACCAAGGCGCAGCCGCCGATGCCGGAGGGCGTCGAGGAGGGCATCATCCGGGGTCTCTACCGCTACCGACAGGCCGACCTCGCCACCCTCTCCACCACCGCGGCCACCGCCTCCGCCGACGGCACCCCGCTGCGCCTGCAACTCCTCGCCTCCGGCACCGCCATCCACTGGGCCCTGGACGCTCAGCGGTTGCTGGCCGAGGACTGGGGAGTCGCCGCCGACGTGTGGTCGGCACCCTCCTGGACCGAGCTGCGCCGCGACGCCCTGTCCTGTGACGCGGCGCAGCTCAAGGGGGAGGATCGGGCCCCGTACGTCACCCGTGCCCTGGCAGGCGCACCGGGCCCGGTCCTCGCCGTCAGCGACTGGATGCGCGCGGTTCCCGACCAGATAGCCCCCTGGGTGGAGCAGGACTGGTCCTCGATCGGCACGGACGGCTTCGGGCTCTCCGACAGTCGTGAGGCCGTCCGCCGCCACTTCGGCGTCGATCCCCAGTCGGTGGCCGTCGCGGCGCTCGCCGCGCTGGCCAAGCGGGGCGAGGTCAAGCCGGAGACGGTTCGCGAGGCCGCGGAGCGCTACGGCCGCTGACCACCGGAGCCGACGGCCGCCGCCGTCGGCTCCCCCGGGCTCCCCGGCCGGGGCCGCCACACCGGTCCGACTGTCAGTGGTCGCGTGCATGATGACCCCATGCGCGCGGCCCGACTGATCAAGATGGTGTTGCTGCTCCAGTCCCGGGCCCTGATGACGGGGGCCGAACTGGCGGAGCGGTTGGAGGTGTCGGAGCGGACGGTGGCCCGGGACGTGCTGGCCCTGTCCGAGGCCGGCGTGCCGGTGTACGCGGACCGGGGCCGGGCCGGAGGGTACCGACTGATCGGCGGGTACCGCACCCGGCTCACCGGTCTGGGGCGTACGGAGGCGGAGGCGCTGTTCCTGTCCGGGGTGCCGTCGGCGCTGCGCGAGATGGGGCTGGCGGACGCCGCCTCCGCCGCGCGACTGAAGGTGTCGGCCGCGCTGTTGCCCGAGCTGAGCGACGCCGCGGAGGGCGCGGCCCAGCGGTTCCACCTGGACGCGCCGGCCTGGTACCAGGAGCCGAGCGTCCCCGCGCTGCTGCCGGCGATCGCCGACGCGGTCTGGGACGACCAGCGGATCACCGGCCGCTACCGCCGGGGCGGCGCCGAGGTGGAGCGGACGTTGGAGCCGTACGGGCTCGTGCTGAAAGCGGGGATCTGGTACCTGGCGGCGCGGGTGGAGACGACCTGGCGGGTCTACCGCGTGGACCGGTTCGCGGCCGTCGAGCCGTCCGGGGAGCGGTTCGCGCGCGACCCGTCCTTCGAGCTGCCCGCCTTCTGGGCGGAGCGCGCGGCGGACTTCCTGCGGTCGATCCTGCGCGCGCGGGTCGTCCTGCGGCTCTCGGAGCGCGGCGCGCGGCTGCTGCCCCACCGGACGGACCCGCGCACGGCGCGCGAGGCGGTGGCCGCGGCGGCCGACCCCGACTCACGGGGCTGGATCACGGTCACCCTGCCCGTCGAGACCCTGGACGTCGCCTACGACCAGCTCATGGGCCTCGGCCCGGAGTGCGAGGTCATCGAGCCGCCCGCGCTGCGCGCGCGCATGGCCGCCGCCCTGACCCGCGCGGCGTCGCTGTACGACACCTGACGCGGGCGGCCGGGCCGGGCGGAGCCAGGCAAGGCCGCCAGGCGGGGCCGGGGGGGACCGGGCTGGGACGACCGAGCTGGGCCAGAGGTGGCTGGGCGGGTGCGGCGGCGGCTCGGGCTCGGGCTCGGGCTCGGGTCAGGGCACGCGACGCGCGGTCGCGCACGCGAGGAGAACGCCACCGCGCGCGGCGCCCGCCCGTCGGTGTGCGGGGTGGGGGCACCGCGCGCGAGGTGGCTCGGTGGTGGCTACCGGTAGTCCTCGGCCGTGCCCTCCTTGCCGCCGTAGACGATGTCGCGGAAGTAGCCGAAGCAGTCCGGCTGGGACCCGTCGGTGTCGCGGAAGCCGTAGACCCTGGCCAGTTCGCCGCTGGAGAGGGAGGCGCCGTTCCAGCGGGCCCGGTCCTGGTCGGCGGCGACCGCGGCGACCGCCCGGCCGATCAGCGCCGGGGACTCGGCGATCGCGAAGTGCGGCTCCTGGGCGACCGCGTCGCGCCAGTTCTCCTCACTCACCCCGAAGTGGTCGAGCATCTCCTCCGACCGCAGGAACCCGGGCGACATGCTGAGGGCCGTGCCGCCGTACTCGGTCAGCTCCCGTGAGATCCCGAACGCGGCGCGGATCGGCACGTTCTTGGCGATGTCGAAGAAGAGGTTGCCCCGGTAGGTCTTGTTGAAGTCGGCGGTGCCGTCCGTCATCTCGACCAGCAGCGCGCCGGGCCGGCGGATCAGCAGCGGGAGCAGGAAGTGGCTGGTGATGAGGTGCGTGTCGATGCCCAGCCGCAGCATGCGCAGCCCCTTGTCGAGGTCCACCTCCCACGCCCTGGTGTCGAACTCGATCAGCCGGTCACCGCCCCACAGGCCGTTGACCAGGATGTCGAGCCGCCCGTGCCCCTCGTCGACGCGGTGCGCGAGGGCACGTACCTGGTCGGGTTCCAGGTGGTCGACGCGCACGGCGATGCCCGTGCCGCCGGCCGCGGTGACCAGCTCCGCGGTCTCCTCGATGGTCTCCGTCGTCCGACCGACCTCGCTGGTACGGACCGCGGCGCCGCCCGGGTCGGCGGCGCGCGAGGTGCGTCCGGTGACGTACACGGTCGCGCCCGCCTCCCCCAGCGCGACGGCGATCGCCCGGCTCGCGCCTCGGGTCGCCCCCGCGACCAGTGCGACCGTGTCTGACAGGGGGCGTTCGCCCTGGGTGTTCACGTGCTGTGTCCCTTCCGTCGATGCCCTGCGGTGGTGCGAGGACGACTGTGCCGGGGAAAGGCGTCATCTTCTGTCGTGATTGCCGGGAACCTCGCCCGGTGTCCCCCGCACCGCCCACCGCCGGCCGCCCCGTGTGGTCACGACAGTCGTACGAGCTGCGGAACAACGGGCTGACCTGTGGGGGTAACGACACAGCGGCATCCGGGGCGCTCGGCGTGCACGGCCCAGGCGCAGGGCCGATGCTGGTCCCTGTGATGGACGAGACGGAGTTCTGGGCGCTCATCGACACCTCGCGCGAGGGCGCCGACGGCGACCCCGAGTACCAGGCGGACCTGCTCATCGACCGGTTGCTGCGACTCGACCCGGACTCCGTGGCCGACTTCGCCCGCCACTTCGAGGCGCGCTACCACCGGGCCTACCGCTGGGACCTGTGGGGCGCGGCCACCGTGCTCCTGGACGACGCCAGCGAGGACGTCTTCGACGACTTCCGCTGCTGGCTGATCGGTCAGGGCCGGGAGGTCTTCGAGGGGGCGCTGCACGAACCCGACGACCTCGCGCGCCTGCTCGACGACTTCGACCCGCGTACGGACGGCGACGCGGAGGACCTGGGATACGCGGCGGACGAGGCGTACGAACAGCTCACCGGGGTCGAGACGCCCGATCTCGGGCTCGCCGAACCGCCCGCCGAGCCCGAGGGGCCGGCCCTGCCCCTCCGCGACCACAGGGCCCTGGCCGACCGATTCCCCCTGCTGTGGGAGCGCTACCGGCGCACGGGAGCCTGACGCGCGCGCCGCGGCACCCGCGCCGGGCCGGGTCGGCCCGCCGCACCGCCGGTCTCTCGTCGCCGGCCCGTCTCACCGCCGGCCCTACCGACGCGCGCGGACCGGCGGTTCACAGCGCGCGGCCCATGAGCACGTCGTCCACGTACGCTCCCGCCAGGAGGAACTCCCCCGGCAGCACGCCCTCCACGGCGAACCCCTCCGCCGCGTAGAGCGCGCGGGCGGCCGTGTTGTGCCCCAGCACGCGCAGCGTCAGCCGCGTCGCGCCCTGGGCCCGCGCCTCGGCGCACGCCGCGCGCAGCAGGGCGCGGGCCGCGCCACGCCCCCGGGCCCACGTGTCGACGGCGAGCCCCTGGATCTGCCGTACGTGCGCGTTGGAGGCCAGCGGCAGCGCCGGGCGTAGCCGGAGGTAGCCCGCGATCCGGCCGTCCACCACGGCGACCAGGTGGTGCGCGGGCGTGGCCCGGTCGTCGAAGAACGACCCGTAGGGCGGCCGCGGTGGCGACTGCACGGAGTGCAGCGTGGACCACGTGCGCCGGTCGAGGTCGGCCAACGTCGCGTCGTCGTCCCACCGCGCGAGCCGCACCACCACGCCGGCGGCGGCATCGGCAAAGGCGGCATCGGCGGCGGCGGGAGGACCGGCCGACGCGGCGGGCGCGTCCGAGGGAGCGGGTCCGGTCGGCGCGGCGGGCGCGTCAGAGGCGGGCTGTCGCGGGGCGGCCGGCTGGTCAGCGGGGGTGGAGGCGGGTTGGACCATGCCGGTCACTGTGCCACTCGGCGCGCCGCGCCCGGCAACCCCTTTTCGCGCGCCCGACACCCGACCGCCTCCCGCCGCGCCGCGCCCCGCCCGCCTGGGCACATCCCCGGGCCGATCGGGGGCAGGATGGCTGCCATGCGTATCGCAGTCACCGGCGCCACCGGCCTCATCGGTTCCGCGCTCGCCCACGCGTTGCGGGGCGACGGTCATCACGTCGTACGGCTCGTGCGGCGCGCCCCACGAACGGATCACGAGGTGGAGTGGGACCCCCATCGGCAGTGGGTGGACGCCTCCGGACTCATCGGCTGTCAGGCCGTGGTCCACCTGGCCGGCGCGGGCATCGCGGACCGGCGGTGGAGCCCGGCGCGCAAGCGCGAGCTGCGGGACAGCCGGGTGCTGGGCACCGCCGCCATCGCCGAGGCCGTCGCGTCGCTCGACACCCCGCCCGAGGTGCTGGTCTCCGGCAGCGCCATCGGCATCTACGGCGACACCGGGGACCGCCCCGTGGACGAGGACACCCCGCCGGGCCACGGTTTCCTGGCCGATCTGTGCCAGGAGTGGGAGGAGGCGGCCGAGCCCGCCGTCGAGGCGGGCATCCGCACCGCGTACGCCCGTACCGGCCTGGTCGTGGCGCGCGAGGGCGGGGCGTGGGGGCGGATGTTCCCGCTGTTCCGGCTGGGGCTGGGTGGCCGGCTGGGCGCCGGCGACCAGTACTGGAGCTTCATCGCGCTCCGGGACGAGGTCGCGGCGCTGCGGCACGTCATCGCCACCGCGTCGCTCTCGGGCCCGGTGAACCTCACCGCGCCCGAGCCGGTCACCAACCGCGAGGTGACCGCCGCGATGGGGCGCGTGCTGCGCCGCCCCACGAAGCTGGCCGTGCCGCGGGCCGCGCTGCAGCTGGCCCTGGGCGAGCTGTCCACCGACGTCCTGGCCAGCCAACGCGTGCTGCCCAGGCGCCTGCTGGACTCCGGCTTCCGCTTCGGCTTCCCCCACATCGACGACGCGATCTCCGTCGCCTGGGGCAACGGCGCAGATCAGAGCGCCCGCACCACGAACCCCTGACCCCGCTCCGGCCCCACGCGGCCCGCCTCCCGCCCGCATCCCATCAAGCCCGGCCCCACCCCCGTACGCTCCGGGCCACGCCCACCCGCGGGAGCCCGACCACCTACCGGACCCGGCCTCCGCCCCGGGCCACGCCCACCCGCGGGGGCCCGACCGCGCGCCGGGCCCGGGCCTCCACACCACCCCCGCGCCCCAACCCACCCCGCCCGCGCGCGAGTCGACCCGCGTCCGCACGCCGCCCGGGCCCACCCGGCACCCGCTCTTCGCGCCCGCACCCCCCACGCTCCGCCGTACGGGCGCCCCGCACGCGCGCCCCCTCCACCCATCCGCCGCGCGCACCCCTCTCGGTCCGCGCCCCGCGTGCGCGCGTCGCCCGCTCCCGCGCCGCACGTGCCCCCCGCGTCACATCGGGCCACCGGCCTCGCGCGCCGCGTGCCCGCGCCACGGGGCTCACGCCCACAGAGGTCCGCGCCCCCGGTCCCACCACCGGTACCCGGGCCGGCCGCCGGCGCCGCCGGCCGCGTGTGCGACCGGCGTGCGACCGTGCTCGGTCGATGCGCGACTGTCTTCGCCCGGCTTTCTTTCTACCGTCGAGCCCGGTTCACGCATCCCACAACCAGTTGAGGGCATCAGGCCCCAGACACGTCGCAGCGACCTCGGGGAGGGGCACATGCTCGGCAGCACCCGCCACACGGATGTCGTCATCGTCGGCGCCGGCCTCGCCGGTCTCGCCGCGGCCCACCAACTGACCAGCGCCGGCCTCACGGTCACGGTCCTGGAAGCCTCCACCCGAGTGGGCGGGCGCATGGCGACCGATGACGTCGACGGCTTCCGGCTCGATCGCACCGGCGAACTGCTCAACACCTCCTTCCCCGAGCTTCGGCGCACGCCGGGGCTCGCGAAGCTGCCACTGCGACCGTTCTCGCCGGGTGTGCTGGTGCACGGCGAGGGGCGTACGTACCGGGTCGGCGAACCCCGGGGCACCGGCGGCGCGTTCACCACGGCGCGCGCGCTGGCGACCGCGGCCCGCGCGCCGCGCGCCGGCGGGCTCGACCAGGCCCGGCTCGGCGCCGCGCTCAGCCGACTCGCCACGGTGCCCACACACCGGCTCCTCGCCCGGCCCGAACGCCCGGCCGCCGCCGCCCTGACCGTGCGCGGGCTGCCCTCGCGCACCATCGACGGCTTCCTGCGCCCGCTGCTGACCGCGCTGCTCGGCGACCCCGAGCTGGTCACGTCCAGCCGCTGCGCCGACCTGGCGTTGCGCGGGTACGCGCGCGGCCGGCTGTGTCTGCCCGCCGGCGGCGCCGCCACGATCCCGGAGCTGTTGGCGGCCCTGCTGCCGCCCGGCACGGTACGCACCGGCGTGCGCGCCGTCTCGGCCTCCACCACCCGCGTGACCACCGCCGAACACGGCGAGTTGAGCTGTCGTTCGGTGCTGGTCGCCACCGACGCCAAGGCCGCTGCCGAACTGCTGCCCGGCCTGCGGCTGCCGGACTTCCACCCGGTGACGGTGCTGCACTACGCGACGGAGGCGGCGCCGCTGCGCGAGCCCGCGCTCGTCCTGTCCGGCGACCGGCGCGGCCCCGTCGCGTACACGATGGTCGCCAGCGAGGTGGATCCCTCGCGCGCCCGACCGGGTCAGGCGCTGGTCACCGCGGTCGCCCTCGGCACGGCGGCGACCGAGGCGCCCGCCGCGCTGGACGTCGCCGTACGCGCCCAGCTCGCGCGGATCTACGCCACCGGCACCACGGCCTGGCGCCAGCTCGCCGCCTTCCACGACCCGCACGCGGTGCCAGCCATGCCCGCGCCGCACGACCTGCGCCGCCCGGTCCGCCTGCTACACGGTCTGTACGTGTGCGGCGACCACCGCGACACGAGCTCCGCCCAGGGCGCGCTGCACTCCGGCCGCCGCGCGGCCTGGGAGGTGCTGCGCGACTTCGGTCTCAACCCGGGCTGTGAGCCCACGCCGCTGAGCGCGGCGGCCTGATCGCCCGCGGGCCGGCCGAGGAGGCGGCGGCCGGCTCGCGGGAGCCACCGGACATGCGAACGCCGAACGGGACGCGCGACGCCCGTTCGGCGTTCTCTCGTGGCGGGCGCGCCCGCACCGGGCGGCCCGCCGTGATCGGGAGTCACCCCAGGGCCGCCACCCGTTCCCGGTAGCCGCGCACCGGCGCCGCGTCCCGGTACGGCTCAAGCCGCCGCTCGAAGTCGCGCACGTACTCCACCGCGCGCACCGAACGCATCTCCGCCGCCTGCTGGGCCGCCTCCGCGCCCAGCGCGCACGCCTGCTCCAGCTCGCCGAGCCCGAGCCGGGCCGTGGCCAGCACCACCCGGCAGAAGACGCGGCTGCGCGCGAACCCCGCCCCCCGGAGCTGGAGCGAGCGCTCCGCGTGCTGGGCCGCCGTGCGGTACTGCTGGAGGTCCCGGTAGCAGTGCCCGAAGTCGTCGGCGAGCTGCGACTCGTCGAAGAAGCGCGCCCAGTACGGGACGTCGTCCCCCGGCCGCGCCGTCTCCAGCGCCCGCTCCGCCCGCGCCAGCGACGCCGTGCAGGCACGGGCCTCGGAGAGGACCCCGTGCCCACGGGCCTCGGCGGCGTGCAGCAGCGCCTGGACCACCGGTGGCGCGCCGGAACCCACACCCTGCTGGGCCACCCGCGCGAGCTGCACCGCCTCCCGCCCGTGGCCCAGGTAGACGGCCTGCCGACTCATCGTGACCAGCACGTAGCTGCCGTAGGCCCGGTCCCCCGCGGCCTGGGTCAGCCGCAGGGCCTGCACGAAGTAGCGCTGGGCCAGTCCGTGCGCGGCGATGTCGTACGAGGTCCAACCGGCCAGCCGGGTCAGGTCGGCGACGGCGCCGAACAACCTGCGCCCGATGGACTCCCCGTAGCTGCCGCGCAGCATGGGCTCGCCCTCGTGCTCCAGGTAGCGCACCAACGCCTGCCGGGCGTGCCCGCCGCCGTAGGCGTGGTCAAGGGCCCGGAAGAGCTCACCCACCGACCGCAGGGCGGCGATGTCGCCGGAGGTGACCCGGTGCCCGGGGCCGCGGTCCGTGCGGTCGGTGAGCCGCTGGCGCGGCACCGCCACCCGGTTCTGGAGCGGCACCCGCGCGCTGCCCACGCCGGTGACGGCACCGGCGGTGCCGGCGACCGCCGGCTGGCCCGCCGCCGGCGCCCCGCCCGGTGCTCCGGGGCGCCCCACGCCGCCCGGCCCCGGCACGCCGGGGCGCGACGCCCCGGGTCCGGGCCGGCCGGGGCCCTCGGGGCCGGGCTGGCCCGGTGGCCTGGTGGGCGCGGGCACGCCACGGGCCACCCGGTCGTCGGCCCGCCCGATCAGCCAGTCCCGGCTGGGGACGACCAGTCCGGCCGGGGTGAAGGCGATCTTCCGTAGTTCGCTGTGGCTGCCGGAGTCCTTCCGCCACAGTCCGCTGACAATGTCCACCGCCTCCTCGGGCGAGGACGCAAACTCCAGTCCCGCGTAGACCGGGGCACATGCGTCGAGCCCCAGGTCCTGGGCGGACAGGCGCCTGCCGAGGCGGCGGGTGAAGACCTCGGCGATCAGTGCCGGGGTCGTGCCACGCGGCTGCTGTCCGCGTAGCCAGCGCGTTACCGACGTCTTGTCGTATCGCAGGTCAAGGCCGTGCTCAAGCCCCAACTGGTCCACGCGCCGGGCGAGGCCCGCGTGCGAGAAACCGGCTTCGGCAATAAGCGCGGCGAGCTGACGGTTAGGCGTGTGCTGCGGGGATCGTTCCGTCATCAGCCTGCCGGTCTCCCTGATCGCATCGCTCTGTGGAACGGCGTGAATTTAGCGGTTGACAGAGCCCCGCTCGCCAGCTTCGCCCCACATTCATCCGATCGTGTGAGAAGCGATGAGATACGTAACGCACAGCTCGCGGCCACGTGCTTCAGCGCAGGCCCGTGCGCGTCCCCTCCGCACCCGCCGCCCCACCTCCGGCTTTGGCGCGCCCCCGTCCCAGCCACCACTCGGGCACCGTCGGGACGCGGCCGAGTAGCGCCCCAAACCCGGCTCAAACTCGCCCTTGCTCCTCTCCTCGCACTATGCCGACACGTTTCTCCCGCGCCCGCTCCACGGGTCCACCCCCACCCGCGCTCCGACCCGCTCCCTGGCTACCGCCGGGTCACCTCCTGTCCCGCTCCATGTCCCGACCCGGTCGCCGAGAGGTCACGCGAGCGCCCGCCCGACCGCCCCGCGCCCTCGGGCGCGCACGTCGCGGGGTGGGCGGGGCGGCCCCATCCGACGGCCGCGTACCGACCCCGGTGCGCGCCGCCGTACAGTGGCGGAGGCGGAACGGTTGCGAGTTTGTTCGAAGGAGCTGCCATGGGGCTTCCCCAGCCACACGGAGATCAGAGCGAGCTGCGCTTCGTCCACCTGGGATTCGGCGCGGACGCGGTCGAGTACCAGGCGGCCTGGCAGGAGCAGCGGCGGGTGCACGCGGCACGCTTCGCCGACGAGATCCCGGACACCTGCCTCCTCCTCGAGCACCCCGAGGTCTACACGGCGGGCCGGCGCACGGCCGACAACGAGCGCCCGCTGGACGGCACGCCCGTGATCGACGTGGACCGTGGCGGCAAGATCACCTGGCACGGCCCCGGCCAGCTCGTCGGCTACCCCATCCTGAAGCTGCCGCGCCCCGTGGACGTCATCGCGCACGTGCGCCGCCTGGAGGACGCGCTGCTGCGCACCTGCGCCGACCTCGGCGTGGAGACCACCCGGATCGAGGGCCGCAGCGGCGTGTGGGTGCTCGGCGACCCCGTCGAGCAGCGCCCGGCGATCGGCGGCCTCAGCCTGGACTTCGACCCCCGGCTGACCGACGAGGAGTTCGACGCCCGGCTCAACGGCCCCGAGTACGCCCCCTCCAACGCGGGCCAGCGCCGCGAGGACCGCAAGCTGGCGGCCATCGGCGTGCGGATCGCCAAGGGCGTGACCATGCACGGCTTCTCGCTGAACTGCGACCCGGACAACACGTCGTTCGACCGCATCGTGCCGTGTGGCATCCGCGACGCCGGAGTGACCTCCCTCTCGCACGAGCTGGGGCGCGAGGTGACGGTGGCCGAGGTGCTCCCCCTGGTGGAGCGGCACCTGCGGGACGTACTCACCGAAAGCGTTCCGCTGCCGCGCGCCGTATAAGGAATGCACCCCGCAGCTCACGGGTTGGTCTCGACAGAAGAGCACGTGTTGTACGGGCGTACCCTGGTGTTCGCCGAAGATTCGAAAGCCGCGCCAAGCGAAGTGGAGTGCCGGACGTGTCCGCAGTCGCACCGGATGGACGCAAGATGCTGCGCCTGGAGGTCCGGAACAGCCAGACCCCCATCGAGCGCAAGCCCGAGTGGATCAAGACCCGGGCGAAGATGGGTCCCGAGTACAACCAGCTGCAGAAGCTGGTCAAGTCCGAGGGCCTGCACACGGTGTGCCAGGAGGCTGGCTGTCCCAACATCTTCGAGTGCTGGGAGGACCGCGAGGCGACGTTCCTGATCGGCGGCGACCAGTGCACCCGGCGCTGCGACTTCTGCCAGATCGACACGGGCAAGCCGCAGGCGCTCGACCGTGACGAGCCCCGCCGGGTCGCGGAGTCCGTCCAGCAGATGGAGCTGCGTTACGCCACGATCACCGGCGTCGCCCGCGACGACCTGGAGGACGGCGGCGCCTGGCTGTACGCGGAGACCGTGCGCCAGATCCACGCGGCGATGCCGGACACCGGCGTCGAGCTGCTCATCCCGGACTTCAACGCCGTCCCCGAGCAGCTCGCCGAGGTCTTCTCCTCGCGCCCCGAGGTGCTGGCGCACAACGTCGAGACGGTGCCCCGGATCTTCCGCCGCATCCGCCCCGGCTTCCGCTACGAGCGCTCCCTTGAGGTCATCACCAAGGCCCGCGAGGCCGGTCTGGTGACCAAGTCCAACCTGATCCTGGGCATGGGCGAGGAGCGGGCCGAGGTCAGCCAGGCCCTGCGCGACCTGTACGAGGCGGGCTGCGAGCTCATCACCATCACCCAGTACCTGCGCCCCACCCCCCGGCACCACCCCGTGGAGCGCTGGGTCAAGCCGCACGAGTTCGTCGAGCTGAAGGACGAGGCCGACGCGATCGGCTACGCCGGTGTGATGTCGGGCCCGCTGGTCCGCTCCTCCTACCGCGCCGGCCGGCTCTACCAGCAGGCCGTCGACCGGCGTAACGCGGCGGTGCCCGCCGGGACCGCCTGACCGACGGCGGCGACGCCACGTCGCACCGGCTCTGAGCCGCTTCGGCACCGCCCTGTGGCCCGTACGACCCGCCTCACCGCGCGTCCGTGCGGGCCACATCGGCGTTCAACGGGCGTTTGACCGGATCGACACCCCCTGCTAACACCGAAGAGCGAGCATCAAGGCACCGAACGTTCGCGCGTGAACACGATTCGCCCCAAGGAGACCGCCACCATGCTGGCCGTGCCCGTACGCCCGTCCGTCACCGTGGCCCTGCGCGCGCTGGAGGGACTGCTGCTGGGCGCCGGCCAGCGCACGGCCCGGCGCAACGCGTGGACGGCGGTCCTGGAGGACCGGCGCCGCGCCAAGGCCCGCCACGAGGCCGAACACCTGATGGAGGCCGTGGCGACCCGCACGCCGCAGGCGACGTAAACTGCCGTACATGGCGAGGAAGGAAACATCCGAGAACCCCGGGCGGCTGAAACAGATCGCCCTGACCTACAAGATGACCAAGAAGGTCGACTCGAAGGTCGGTCTTGTCGTCGCGGCTGTGGGCATCATCACGTTCGGTGTCTTCCTCGCGGTCGGCCTGTGGATCGACCATCCGATCCTGCTGGGCATCCTGGGCTTCGTGCTGGCCTTCCTCGCGATGGCCATCATCTTCGGCCGACGGGCGGAGCGGGCGGCCTTCGGGCAGATGGAGGGCCAGCCGGGCGCGGCGGCGGCGGTGCTGGAGAACGTGGGTCGTGGCTGGTCGGTGACCCCGGCCGTGGCGATGAACCGCAACCAGGACGTCATCCACCGGGCCGTCGGCAAGGCCGGCATCGTGCTGGTGGCCGAGGGCAACCCCAACCGGCTGCGCTCCATGCTGGCCGCCGAGAAGAAGAAGATGGCGCGCATCGTGGCCGACGTGCCGGTGCACGACGTGATGGTCGGTGACGGCGAGGGCGAGGTCCCGATCAGCAAGCTCCGCACGAAGCTGCTCAAGCTGCCGCGCGTGCTGCCCGGCGCGCAGGTCACCGTGGTCAACGACCGCCTCCGGGCGCTCGGTGACCTGATGAGCAACATGCCGATCCCCAAGGGCCCCATGCCGAAGAACCTGCGCATGCCGAAGGGCCGCTGAGCCCCACCACCGGCAGCGCGCCGCACACGACGCCGCGACGGGCGGCCCGAACCACGCGTTCGGGCCGCCCGTCGCACGTGTGCGAGTCCCGGTCGCGGGCGCGCGCCCACCCCACCCCCGGACGGCGCCTTCGAGGCGGACCCGACCGGACCGCGCCCGGCTCGACCACGCCCTCCGTCGATCACGTCCGCCGGCGGCGCCGCGCCCCCACGTGGCCGGTGCCGTACGCCCCCGGCGGCGCGGCGCGTACGCCTCACGCGGCACGGCGCCGTACCCCCCACGCGGCACGGCGCCGTAGGCGCGACCCGGCCCGGTGGCGTAGGCCCGGCGCGGCACGATGACGTGCTGGCGTACACCCGGTACGCCGGGACCCTCGGGGTCCGAAGCGGCGGCGTACGTCCCAGAACGGCCGCGCGCCCCCGCTGGCCCCCGGGCGGGGGCGGCGAGGGCGCGTGAACGGCGGCCGGCGGGTGGCCGGTGCCCGCGACGAGGGCACCGGGTCCGGCGTCGGGGCGGGGGTCAGAGGCGGATCTGGACGGCGCCCGCGGCCCGGTCGTGCAGGCCACGGGAGTCGCGGTCCCAGATGACGGCGGGGACGACGATGCCGAGCAGCACGCAGCGCAGCAGCGTGCGCGGCAGTGAGAGGCGGTTGCCGTCCAGGCCGACGACGCGGATGCGCAGCAGCATCTTCCCCGGCGTGCAGCCCAGCGTGCTCACCGTGAACAGGGACATGACCAGGAAGACGGGCAGGGCCCAGTTCCCGGCCGACGCCGCGTCCCGGTCGGCCAGCAGGCCGTACGCGATCATGAGGCACAGGCCCCAGTCGATGAGGATGGCGAGCATGCGCCGACCCGGCGGCGCGACGGCTCCCCTGCCCTCCTCGGGCAGCCCGAGCCGTTCACCCCGGTAGCCGAAGTCGACGCCCATCTCCTCGGCCGCCGCGCGCGGCCCGGACAGCCACGAACCGATGACTTGCCTGTTATCCACCCCACCACGGTACTGCGACGGCGCCCCGTCCCAGCCCCTCGGGTCGGGAGAGGGTTCGCGGAGCCGGGCGGGAAGGGGGACCTGAGGCGACGCGGCGGGCCGCCGCGAGCTAACGTGAAGGGCGTATTCCGGTCACGCGCGCCGGTTAACCTCAGCGAAACAAATGGGTCATGCTCGGGAAATCCCGGCTACCTATGGTCGGGCCCGGCGCACCACCGCACAGGTCAGCGCTATCGAAGCAACCCCGACCGCTCCCGGCCGGGCTAGGAGGAGTGGGATGTTCCAGAACGGCGACGACGCCAAGAAGTTCATCGCGGATGAGGACGTCAAGTTCGTGGACGTCCGCTTCTGCGACCTGCCTGGCGTGATGCAGCACTTCACGATCCCGGCGACGGCGTTCGACCCCTCCGAAGAGCTCGCCTTCGACGGTTCCTCGATCCGTGGCTTCCAGGCGATCCACGAGTCGGACATGGCGCTGCGCGCGGACCTGAGCACCGCGCGTCTCGACCCGTTCCGTCGGGACAAGACGCTCAACATCAACTTCTTCATCCACGACCCGATCACGGGCGAGCAGTACAGCCGCGACCCGCGCAACATCGCCCGGAAGGCCGAGGCGTACCTGGCCTCCACCGGCATCGCGGACACCGCGTTCTTCGGCCCCGAGGCCGAGTTCTACGTCTTTGACAACGTGCGCTTCAACACCGCCGCGAACGAGTCCTTCTACCACATCGACTCCGAGGCCGGCGCCTGGAACACCGGTGCGGTGGAGAACAACCGTGGCTACAAGGTGCGCTACAAGGGCGGCTACTTCCCCGCCCCGCCGGTGGACCACTTCGCCGACCTGCGCGCCGAGATCTCGCTGGAGCTGGAGAAGTCCGGCCTGCAGGTCGAGCGCCAGCACCACGAGGTGGGCACCGCCGGCCAGGCCGAGATCAACTACAAGTTCAACACGCTGCTGGCCGCGGCCGACGACCTGATGCTCTTCAAGTACATCGTGAAGAACGTCGCCTGGCGCAACGGCAAGACCGCGACCTTCATGCCCAAGCCGATCTTCGGCGACAACGGCTCCGGCATGCACGTCCACCAGTCCCTGTGGACCGGTGGCGAGCCCCTCTTCTACGACGAGCAGGGCTACGCGGGCCTCTCGGACACCGCCCGCTACTACATCGGCGGCATCCTCAAGCACGCCCCGTCGCTGCTGGCCTTCACCAACCCGACGGTCAACTCCTACCACCGCCTGGTCCCCGGCTTCGAAGCCCCGGTCAACCTGGTCTACTCCCAGCGCAACCGCTCCGCGGCCATGCGCATCCCGATCACGGGCTCCAACCCGAAGGCCAAGCGCGTCGAGTTCCGCGCCCCGGACCCGTCGTCCAACCCGTACCTGGCCTTCGCCGCGCTGCTCCTCGCGGGCCTGGACGGCGTGAAGAACAAGATCGAGCCGGCCGAGCCGATCGACAAGGACCTCTACGAGCTCGCCCCCGACGAGCACGCGAGCGTCCCCCAGGTCCCCACCTCGCTGCCGGCCGTCCTGGAAGCCCTCGAGGCCGACAACGAGTACCTCCAGCAGGGCGGCGTCTTCACCTCTGACCTGATCGAGACCTGGATCGACTACAAGCGCACCGAGGAAATCGCCCCCATCCAGCTCCGCCCCCACCCGCACGAGTTCGAGCTCTACTTCGACCTGTAAAGATCAAATAGCGTCTGAGCTGGACGGACCCTCTACGGACTCTTCGACAGTCCGTAGAGGGTCCGCGATGTTTTCGCTTGAGGCATCCATGGAGCGCTCGACGGCTGTCCCGGTAGACGGGTCCGGGTGGGGCCACCGGTGACCACACGTGTCCAGTCTCGTGGTCGCCTTACCGTGCCGCAGTCGCCGCTGAACCACCTTTCGGCCCCCGACGCTACGACCATGCCCCGGTCGGGTGTCCGGCCGGGGCTCTGGCGGGGCTCGGTCAGCCCTTGGCCGGGACGGTGAACTCGTGCACCGGGGCCTGCGCGCTCACGATGAGCGTCCCGATGTGGCCGACCGTGGGTGCCTCGACGACGGTGGCCTCGGCCGTCGCGAATCCGGCACGCAGAAGGAACCGCTCCCAGACCGCGGGCTTGTAGCTGTACCGGTAGGTGAACTGCGCCTTCCCGGCGAACCCGCCCTTGTACATGCCTTGCGGGCCGTAGGCGCCGGGGATGGCCGGAGGCTGTGAGAACACGAACCGGCCGCCGGGGCACAGGCGGTCGAGGACGAGCGGGAACAGGCGGGTCGGGTCGGCGAACCAGGCCGCGCCGAACATCGAGAAGACCGCGTCGTAGGTCTGGATGTCGTCGGCCAGTACGTCGAGGACTTCCCCGCACACGAACTCGGCGCCGGTCGACTCCCACTTCTCGTGGGCCCTCTCGACCATGACGGGGGACAGGTCGACGCCACGGGCCCTCACCCCCCGCTCGGCCAGGTAGGCGCTGGCGCGGCCGGTCCCGCACCCGATCTCCAGGGCGGAGTCGGGGGATTTGAGCAGCTCGCGGCCGGGGCCGTGGCCGGCGTACTGCGTCCAACAGAACGTCGGCTCCATGTCGTCCTCGAACGCGCTGCGGGCGTAGGCGTTCCACAGGTCGGTCTCGGCGGCGATGTCGTGGGGTACCGGCATGACGGAGGTCCTTCGGGTCGATGTGCGGAGGCCCCGCCCCCACGGTGCTGGATGGGGGCGGGGCGAGCGTAGCGGCGGTCAGTGGCTGTCGGGGACCTTGTCGTCGCACGGCGAGCACTCGGCGCCGTCGATGGCCCACAGCTCGGTGTCGATGGCCCAGCCCTGCGACCTGAGGAAGTCGCCGGTACGCAGACACAGGCCGTCGCTACGACGCGCGACGAACGGGGCGTGGTGCTTGAACGCGCCGCCGTTGTAGAGGCGGCAGATGCCCCACCAGACGGGCGTGTCGAGGATGAGCTGGTGGACCCCGATGTCCACCAGCTTGCCCACGCCCAGGTGGACGTCGGGGTTCTCGATGGAGCCCATGACGTACATGACGGCGTTGCCCAGGATCCGCTCGGCCATGTCGCGGACCATGATGTGGTCGCGGAGCAGCAGCGCGATCTCCCGGTCCCACAGCGTCATACCGCTGTCGAACACGTTGGTGGTCAGCTCGGTGATGTGTGGGGCGACCTCGTTCAGGATCCACTCGGGATCGCGGCTGATCGTGGTGGCGGGTTGCTCGAGTGCAAGTGTCACTGATCCTCCAGTGGGTGAGTGCCTGTCGCGCCTGGAGCTGGGCGAGGAGCTCGCCCCCGGAGGGCGAGAGGGCTCCTCCGTCTGTGAGGGCGGCGGCCCCGATGGCTGGAGACGGTGGTCGCTGCCGCTGAAGAGGAGGCCAGGGCCGCGATGTGCGCCACATCCATCCTTGTGCACCGATGTGCATGAATCGCGTCAGCCTGCACCTGTGGCCTGCACACGACCTTGACTCGCACAGCCAACGGGCAGACGATCGTGCACATCTGAGCACCGCTCACGAGACGAGGGCAGTCATGGCCTTGGAGTTCGTCGGCATCGACCCCAACACGGGGCAGTCCGGATCTCCCACGGCGTGGGTGGACACGGAGACGGCCGACATCGTCCTGCAGAGCTACACCGCCGATGAGGCGACGCGCGCCCAGTGCGTCGAGGGCACCGCACCCGGGCACGCGAAAGGGATCCCCGCCCACGAGACGGTGATCCGCGTACCGGTCCACCTCATCCACCTGCTGAGGGAGGCATGCGATGCCGCCGAACGGCGCGCTGAACTTCAACGACCTGCTTGAGGCCACCACACAGTCGGCTGTTCATCTGGAGATGCGCGACGACTACGGGGTCGGCGATGAGGCGGACGACTTCGAGCACTGGCTGCGCACGGGCGAGCGGGACGCCGACCCGGCGTCCGCGTACTGGGCTCCGTGGGTCGACCTGATCTCCCGCGCGACCGCGCGCGGCGTGCGGGTGCGGCGGGCCCGGATCGTCGCGGAACCGGTCACGGCCTACATCCGGTACGAGCACGCCGGTACGGACGTCAACGTGACCGCGGGCGAGGACGTACGCTGGCTGCCGCGCCGCCAGGCCGTCGACCTGCTCGTACCCGGCTGCGACCTGTGGATCTTCGACAGGCAGCGGGTCCTGTTCAACCACTTCACCGGTGCCGGCGACTGGGCCGAGCCCGGCCTGGAGCTCCGCGAGGAACCCGACCTCGTGAAGCGGTGCGTCGACGCGTACGAAGCCATATGGGACCGGGCCACCCCGCACGCCCAGTACACGATCCGCTGAAGCACGACCCCGGATAGGCCAGCCCCTGTGACCATCTCCCCGTCATCATCCGCACAGGCAGCACGCGAAGCCCTGGCCGGCCGCCTGCGCGCCCTACGGAAGACATCGGGGCTGACGGTCGTGGAGCTGGCCGGCCGGTGCGGATGGCACCACGCGAAGGTGTCTCGCATAGAGAACGCCAGGACGCCGCCCTCGCCGACCGACATCCGCCTGTGGTGCACCCACTGCGAGGCCGTCGACCAGGCCGCGGACCTGATCGCGTCGTCCCTCAACGCCGAGTCCCTGTACCGGGAATGGCGCCAGCGCACCCGGCAGGGTCTGCGCCAACTACAGGACAGCTACCTCGACCTGTTCCGCGCCACCCGCCTGTTCCGCGTGTACTCGCCGACGCTCGTGCCCGGCCTGCTGCAGACCGAGGGCTACGCGCGGGCCCTGCTCGGCGCGAACGCGGAGCTGTTGGAGGTGCCCAATGACGCGGATGCCGCCGCGGCGGCCCGCGTCGAGCGGTCCCGGATCATCCACCGGGCCGGGCACCGGTTCCTGCTCGTCATGGAGGAAGGCGCCCTGCGCTACCAGCTCGGCGACCATACGGCGATGGCCGCTCAACTCGGCTACCTGCTGACGGTCGGCGCCATACCCGCGGTGTCACTCGGCATCATCCCCTCCGATACCCCCGACCGGATCCTGTGGCCGCAGGAACTCTTCCACGTGTACGACGACACGCTGGTCTCCGTCGAGCTGCTGTCCGCGCAGGTGAACGTGGCTCAGCCGGCGGAGATCGCCCTGTACGTGAAGGCGTTCGAGCAGCTGCGCAGCATGGCCGTGTACGGGGCCGACGCCCGAGCGCTCATCACCCGCGCCATCGACGCACTCGACCGCTAGCCCTTGGACCTGCTCACCGGGTGGAGCCCGATGAGGTCCAGCGTTCGTTCCAGGGTCCGCCACGAGGTCCCGTCGCCCACGTCCCTCATCGGCTGGCCCCGGCAGGGGCTCCCCGTCGGGGCCATCACCCGAGGTAGGGCATCAGCTGACGGCTCTTCCATCGCCGCACGTACCGCGTTCCACGACCGCCGATCAGAGCCCGACCGACCCGCCGCCGTTCGCGGCCCAGGGCCGCCACCTCCGCGAGGGGGTGGCCGCCCTGGGTGTTCCCGTCACTGGCGTTCCTGTCGCTGACGTTCGGCGGGGCGGGCAGCGTGGCGGACAGTGAGGCGAGGCGGGTTCAGGGCCGCCGCCCCGGCCTGGCTGTCGCCGTGCGTCGCGGGGCGTCGGGGGCGTTCCCGGAAGAGGGGTGGGGGTCGCCGCCCGGGTCGCGGTGGTGGGCCTGTTCCCCGTGCGGTGGGCGCTTCTGGCCAGGGGCGCGTGTGCGCTGGCGCGGCGAGGGGGTGGGGTGGGCAGGCAGACGGGGATGAGGGTGCGTCAGTCGTCGTAGTGCAGTTCGCCGTCCTCGTCCATGGTCGGGTGGAGCTTCATGGGGCCGTAGTCGTCGACGTCGGAGCGGCGGGGCGGCTCCGGGCCGTCCGGGCCGCAGCGCACGAGGCGTTCGATGCGGCAGATGCGGAAGAGGCGATCACCCACGGGCGCTTCGTTCGCCTGGCCGGCGGCCCTGAACTTCCTGGCCGCCGCGGCGTACTCGGCCCTCTCGCGCTTGTCGAACCGGTACATCGCGGGCCAGGTCTCGGCCATCGCGCCGTACAGGAGGTCCCGCGCGTCGTGCGGCGTGGGCATCATGGCGCCGTGCGGGCGCCACCCCAACCCGTACCGTTCCGCCACCCGAAACCCGACGGGGAGCAGGGCGATGTCCGGGTAGGCGGCGGCTGCCCGCTTCGAGTCGGCGCGCACGTCGGGCGGATAGTGGGAGCCGGTGTAGCTGAAGTCGCGCAGCCCCAGTTTGGTGGCGCCGGCGATCAGGCCGTCGTTCTCGCCCGGGTCGATGACGTACCCCACGTCCGGGAAGGACATCCGCTGGGCGCGCCCGCCCCAGGACCTGTCGGACGGCTCCTTGTCGGTGGGGCGGGGCGGCTCCAACCCGTCCTCGCCGCTGCGCGCGAACTCGTCCCCCCGCACCACCCGGTAGCGCAGCCCGAGAGCCTCCATCTCGTTGACCGGCTTGCGCTCCAACACGGCTACGGCGGCCAGCAGTTCACGTCGCACCACGGGGTCGCTGGTCTCGTCCTTGGCTTTGAACCACAGATGAGAGTTCAACCCGTCGCGGGCTTGTTGGGGCATGTCGTCCACGACCGGCCGCAGCAGCCGCCATCGCGGCCCCGCCGCCGGGTCCTGCACGGCGACACCGAACACGGGCCCCCGCAGCGCCGTGTACGGGTACCGCCGCGAGGCGCTCACCGCGTCGGCCTCCGTCACCCAGGCGACCGGGTCGTCCCGGCGGACCAGGTCGGCGTGCAGGGCATCGAGACGTTGCTTCCAGTCATCAATCATGCGCACATTGTTACGCCTCCGACCCGACGCTCCACGCGAAACCGCCCAACTGCCGGAGCGTCACCGGGACTTACGGCAGGATCGGTCGGTTCACGTCCTCGCCGGGCCGGGACGCTCGGCGATGGCGGCGCGGGGCCGTCGTCCGTCGGTGCGCGCGGGTCGCCCCGGAGGCCGAGCCCGAGGCCGGCCCGCCCGGAACGTGGGTGAGCCGGCCTCGCCGTCAGCGTCAGCCACTCCCCCGGGCCGAGGGGGGGCACCCGACCCCGCCCCCCTACTCCTCCTCCGTCGCCTCGTCGCGGGCGCTGAGGGCCAGGTTGTTGGTGGCGGTGAAGAAGGGCTTGGTGCGGGTGGCGCCTCGGGTGGGGTGGTCGTGGTGGGCGGGGGGTGCGTAGTCGGTCTTCTTGCGGTCGACGATGTCGCCGGTGACGCGGCCCAGTGGGATGGGGGCCTGGTCGGGGGTGCGCACGGTGAGGTCCCACAGGTCGTGTTCGACGGTGCGGCGGCTGAGGGCCTCGGCGTAGGGGAGGGTGAAGGTGAGGTTGCCCTCGCCCAGGTCCGTGACGGGGACGTCGAAGTCGTGGGCGGAGTCCTCGCGGGACGCGGCATGGGCCGTGGCGCCGGTCAGGGACAGGCCGGTGGGGGCGAGCACGCGGGCGGTGACGGTGGCCCCGTCGGGATCGACGGTGACGCGGGTGACCTCGGCGTGGGCCGGGCGCTGCCAGCTCCGCAGGGCCAGGAAGCCGTCGGTGGTGGCGTAGGGGATCCAGGGGGCCAGGCCGGCGGCGTCGCGGGCGGGGGGCTCGCCGATCAGGCGGGCCGTCTCGGCCAGGGCGGCGGTCAGGCGGGTGCGGGTGTGGGTGCCGCGCGGAGCGACGTAGCAGTCCCAGCGGCCTTCGGCCAGGGTGTGTTCGCCGTGGCCCAGCACGATGCCGGCCTCGCCCGTCTCGGGGACGGGGACGCGGATCTCGCGGCGCTGCGGGTCGCGGCGCAGGCGGGCGACGAAGTCCAGCGGGCCCGGCGGGGTGTCGGTCAGCCGGATCGCGACGTCGCCGCTGGCGGCGGACCGGGCGTGGGCCACGGGCTTGACCGCCTCGGCCGCCGGGTCCGCCCCCGGCGCGTCGGTGGTCGCGGCGGCCGGCGCCGTCGCCTCCTCGCCGCGTAGCGCGGCCCGCATGCGCCGCAGCAGGCCGCCGCGCGCGGCCTTGCGCTCGGGCTCCGCCGCGCGCGCGGCCTCGGGGGTCGGTCGCGCGTCCGGGCTCGG
Source organism: Streptomyces sp. NPDC057702 (assembly GCF_042799315.1). Lineage (NCBI taxonomy): Bacteria > Bacillati > Actinomycetota > Actinomycetes > Kitasatosporales > Streptomycetaceae > Streptomyces > Streptomyces sp. NPDC057702. Next base: position 136,336 of record NZ_JBHVJC010000015.1, read on the forward strand.
CGCCGTGGCCCGGCGCGCGGTGTCGCGGCCGGGCGCGGGGGCACGGCCGGTGCCGAGGGTGGTGAACAGCTCCTCGTAGCGGCGTCCGATGACCTCGGGGGCGAAGGTGGCGGCCTTCGCGAGGGCGCCCTCGCCCAGCTTGCGGCGCAGCGCGTCGTCGGACATCAGGCCGCGCAGGGCCTCGGCGTAGGCGCGGACGTCCGTGCCGGCGGGTGAGCCGGCCGGGGCGAGGGGGACGAGCAGGCCGTCCTGGCCGTCGCTGATGATCTCGGCGGGGCCGTGCGGGCAGTCGGTGGCGACGACCGGGACGCCGCAGTGCATGGCCTCCACGATGGTCATGCCGAAGGACTCCATGTCCGAGGAGACCGCCGCCAGCGCGCCCTTGGCCCATTCGGTCTCGATGGGCGAGACGGCGCCCATCAGGAACACCCGGTCGTACAGGCCGAGTTGGTCGATGAGCCGGCGCAGCTTGGCCTTCTCGGGGCCACGCCCGTACACCCGTAGCGTCCAGTCGGGGAACTCGTCGGCGACGGCGGCGAACGCGTTGACCAGCCGGTCGTAGCGCTTGACGGCGACCAGTCGGCCGGCCGAGACGATGACGCGCGAGCTCAGGGTCGCGGGTTCGACCCGGGCCGCGGGGACGCCGTTGGGGACGGCCAGGATGGTGGTGGTGACGTCGGGGAGGGCCGCGCGGTACTGGGCGGCGTCGGCCTCGGAGACGGTGACGAAGGCGTCGAGGTGGCCGAGGGCCTCGTTCTGGTCGGTGCGCAGCTGGTCGCTGTGCGCGTCGAGCGAGAGGTGCTCCTGGCCGATGCGTACCTGGTGGGGCTGGCCGTAGCGGGCGAGGTAGCCGTTGAGGATGGGCCGGGTGGCGATGATCACGTCGGCGTCGGTGCGGGCGAGGAAGCCGGCGATGCGCTCGTCGTGCAGGGCGGTGTAGCGCAGCCGGCCGAAGTCGACGCCCTTGTCGGGGAACATCGTGTTGGGCCGCTGGGTGAGCTCGTGGTCGCCCTCGTAGCCGGCGGTGTCCTCACGCATGTCGATCAGCGAGCTGAGCCGCACCCCGGGGCCGTAGCTGAGCTGCGGCTCGTCGGCGACCCGGTGCACGCTGACGACCTCGACGTCGTGCTGGGCCGCGAGGGCGGTCGACAGGTTCACCGTCGAGCGGATGGTCCCCCCGATGCCGTACGCGTTGTGGATCAGGAAAACGATCTTCACTGTGGTGCCCCCACCGCTGCTGAGGTCACGGCCCACCCGTGGGGTCGTGGACTGATGAACCCCTGACCCCGTCCGGCCAGGGAGGGCCCCTCGTCGGAGGGTTCAAAACCGCTGGAGTTCGAAACCGCTGAAGGGCACGAGCATGATCGAATACGTGGCGCTCCGGGAGCAAAATTAACCCACAGCTCGTGTGTCCGTCATCTCGCGGCCGAATCGCCGCTCCCCACCGTGGCACGCTCCGGGGTGGGCGTGGCACGCGGGGGTGGAGGGGCCGGGGCCGCGCGGGCGCCGACGTCGGCCGACCTCCGCGCGCCCACGGCCGTTGCCGCACGGGCCCCGGCGCGCCCGGCCGGCCCGCCGGCCGACCCGGCGCTACCCACCCGCGAGGGGCCGGCCGGGGGTCACCCGGATGGCAGGTGGCGGGCCCGCGCGCCGAGGTGACCCGCTCATCGGGTCCCCGCCGGCTCGGCCAGCAGCTCCCGCATCTCCGCCACCGCCCGCCGCAGCTCGTCGGCGAAGGCGTGCATCTGGTCGGCGACCGGGCGCGGGGTGCTCAGGTAGACGTGGAAGCGGTCGGGCAGCAGGACGTAGGCGACGCCGACGCAGCGACTGCTGGTGGAGCCGAAACCGAAGTACTGGATGTGCCGCGAGGGCGCGGAACTGGTGCTCAGGTAGTCGTCGCGCATGATCCGCCAGCCGGGGCTGCGGTAGAGGGCCGGCTGTTCGGGGACGCCCAGGTCCGGGCCACGGCGGCGCTGGATCAGCTCCAGCTCCCACAGGTGCTGCTCGGGCGCCCGGCCCACCTGGCACTCCCGCGCCCGCGCCACGTGCGCCTCGGCGGCCGAGCGCAGCGCGGCGCGCCGGGTCGGCGCGTCGCCGGCCGGGTCCGTCATGGCCGCGACGAACTCCAGCGTCCGCGGGGTCACCACGCGCATCGCCTCGGTGCGCCCGCGCCGGTACTGCCGGGTGGCGATCGACTCGTACGTGGTGCCCAGTCGTCCCTTGGCGCGCTGGTGGGCGAGCTGGTACGCGAGTTGTACGAAGGCGTCCGGCGAGACGCGTAGGGCCTTGGCGTCCCGGGCGCCGAAGTCGTCGAAGGAGACGGCGCGGGTGGCGGTGTGCGCGCCGTAGGCGGCGAAGGAGTCGGCGGCCGAGCGGATCTGGGCCCGCTGCGCCGCGTCCAGCGTGAAGTGGATCGGGTGGGGCGTGGGCGCGCCCTGGGTGCGGGCGCCGGAGCGGCGGGCGTGTTCGGCGGGCGGGGTGCCAAGGACGGCGTCCACGAAGCTGAGGACGGTCGTGCCGTCCAGTTCGCAGTGCTCGATGTTGACTCCCGCACGGCCGTCGGCGAAGACGACGAAGGACAGCGCCTTGTCGAACCAGCGGTTGCCCCGGTCGCCGTGGAGCAGTTCGTCACAGGCCCGCTGGACGTCGGCGGGGGCGAAGTCCTCCAGGCACAGGCAGAACAGCGCGGCCTCGATCTCCTCCAGGGCCCGCGCGTTGTCCGGGTGGGCGAGCAGGGTGGTGCGCGCCGTCGCCCACTCGGCGCGGGCCAGGGTGGTCAGGTGGCCCACCGACGTCCCGGGCGCGGCCGGCTCGGCGCCGGCCGCCAGTACCGCGCGCAGCGCCTCGGCCAGGTCCGCCAGGCTGTGTGGTGTCCCGTCCGGGCCGAGCACGTCGAGCCGGAACGCGGTGCCATGGGAGAAGACCACGATGTGCCGGGCCCGGCACGGACCGGGCCGCTCGGCGGTGTACGGGGCGCGGACGGTGTCCTGTTCGAGGCCGGGAATCCGGGTGGTGCCGAAGAGGTATCTGTGCTGCTCCATCGTCTGCGGCTGGCCGCGCTGGAGGAGCGGCGGCACGCGCTCCCGGTCGAGCTCGGCCTTGTAGCGCAGGGCCCCGGCGACGAGCCCGGCGGCCCGCTCCACCTGCGGTCGCGCGGTGTCCTGGAAGGCGACGTCCTGGAAGAGGAAGAAGAAGTTGGCGTTGAGCGCGATGCGGTCGCGGCGGCCCAGGTAGCGGTACGGCCAGAAGGTGTCGAGCCAGCTGTGGACGCCCTCGGACGCGTCGTACTCCGCGAGCGCCGCCTGGAGGGTCCGCCCCACGCCGCCCTCGGCGGCGAACGCCGCCACCTCCGCCTCGGTGGCCTCCCGTTCGCGCGCGCTCAGCAGGGGCGCGCACCAGTCGAGGAAGCGCTGGCAGCTCTCGTCCAGTGTGGGCAGCGGGACGCGCGGGAGGGTGTCCTCGTACGCGAAGGTGGACGCGGTGGCCGGGTCGGGCGCGGACGGCCGGCCGTCGGCGGTGGGGTCCGGTTCCTGGCTGGTGTGCATGGGCTGCTTCCTTCAGACGCGGTGGTCGCACGGCGGGCGCCGTGGTCGGTACGAGCGGCGACCGGGGCACTGGCTCGGCGGCCCGTACGGAGTACAACGACCGGCACGGTCGCGGCGGGTCGGACGGGAGGGGCGACGGGGCGGGGAGAGCGGGGGCGAGGCGGTTCTGGCGGTCGTCGGGGTGGTGTGCGGACGGGACGCGGGGTGGCGGACGTACGGAGACGGACGGCCGTACGGGACGGGCGTACGGCGAGACGGTGGGGCATCGCAGCGCGGGGCGTGCTCAACTGGCTTGCCTCACAGGTGTGGTGAGGCTAGAGGTGGCCGCCGGTGGTCGGCACACCGGGGGCCCGTCGTCCGCGCGTGGGGGGCGAGGCCGCGTCCTACGCGGACGGGGTGGGCCTCGTGTCGCGTCGCGGAGCCGGCCACGGGCGGGTCGGCCCGTGGCACGGTGGGGGCGGGGCGGCGCGGGCGGCGGGGCCGTCAGTCGAGGAGTTCGTCGTCGCGGGTGGCCTCGGCCGCGTGGTGGACCGGCAGGACGCGGCCGAAGAGCTGGCGGGTGCGGGCCACGCTGCCGACGACGCCGGGGCGTCGGCCGTAGGCGAAGATCGCGGAGTGCCGGGCGCGGGCGCCGCGTACCGGGCTCACCCGGTGCAGCGCGTACCGGCCGGCGAAGAGCTGGAGGTCTCCAGGCCCCAGCGGCAGACGTCGCACGAGCCGTTCGCCCCGGCCGGCGAGCACGTCCCGGACGGCGTCGAGGTTCTCCGCGCGCGCCGACCTGATGTGCGGGCAGTACTCGAAGAGGCCGCCCTCGTGGGGCTCCTGGGTCAGCATGCTCACGGTGAACTCGTTGGTGTCGAAGTGCCACGGGTGGCCCCGGCCCGGCTCCACGACGTTGAGCACCAGTCCGGCGAGCGGATCGGCGAGTTCGTGCAGCGCGGGCAGCCCGAAGCAGCGGGCGAGCAGGCGTTGGAACGCCCGGTGCGTGTAGAGCTGGCTGATCAGGCTGTCGTCGGGGATGTGGTCCCGGGCGACGAAGGCGTTGCCGCGCTCGAAGAGCGTCCGGCCGGGGTGGTCGGCGGGCAGGTCGGCCGTGACGGGGATGTTGTAGACGTTGACCGTCTCCACGTCGGTGTGGGCCCGGGGCGCGAGCCCCGCGCACTCCCGGCGTAACTCCGCGCGCGCCCCCGGGCGGACGAAGTCGCGCAACACGGTGCAGCCGTGCGCGGCCAGCTCACGCCGGGCGCGGTCCACGACGGCGCGGGCGGCGGGGGCCGCGAGGTCCGACAGGGGGTACCGGGTCGTGTTGACCACCTGGTCGAGCGACGTCGCTCGCGCAGTGCCCATGGGGGGTCCTCTCCACGTACGGGTCGGCCGGTGCGGGCCGGCGCGACGCCCGGCGCCGCGCGCCCGCCCCGGACGCCCACCCTGGCACGCCCGCCCGGCTCGCGGCGCTCGTTCCGTCGCTTCGGCCCCGGCAACTCCACTGGCGGGTAACGGAGTTGCGTGCGACCGTGCCGGCGTCTTGTCTGTGACACGTCACACGCCCCCGGCGCCCCGGGGTCCGGCGACTCGGCCCGGGCGCCTCGGCCCCGACGCCGACGGCCCACCACCCCGCGGCTGGGCGCGCGGGGCGGTGGGCCGCTGACGGCGGTGGGTCAGTCGTCGAAGTGGATGAGGGAGCGCACCATGTGGCAGGTCGTGTCCGACGGCGGGTGCACGCCGATCCGGGCCGCGATGGTGCGTATCTTGCGGTTGGACGCCTGCTCCGGGCGGTACACCCCGGCGTGCAGCAGGGCGATGGCCAGGCGCATGGCCTTCAGGCGGCGGTGGTGCGACTCGTACCACTCGCGCGGGTGCCCGGCGGGCACGCGCTTCTTCGGCAGCGTGGGAAAGCTCGGCAGGTCCGGCAGGTACGGAAGAGGTGTTGCGGCAACGGCCATCAGCGTCCTCCAGATGCGGTCGTTCGCCCTCTCTCTTACTCCCTTATTTTACGTCAGGGCACTGACAATCGCCCCAGGCCAGACGGGGTCGGGGCGGGTTGGTGGAGGCGTGGGGGCGGTACCGTTGCCGGCATGGAGATCTGGATCAATCCGGCCTGTTCCAAGTGCCGTGGCGCGCTGACGCTGCTGGACGCGGAGGGCGCCGAGTACACCGTTCGCCGCTACCTCGACGACGTACCGAGCCAGGACGAGATCCGGGCCGTGCTCGACCGCCTCGGCCTGGAGCCGTGGGACATCACGCGCACCCAGGAGGCCGTGGCCAGGGAGTTGGGCGTGCGCGACTGGCCGCGCGACGCCGCCGGGCGCGAGCGGTGGATCGCGGCGCTCGCCGAACACCCCAGGCTGATCCAGCGGCCGATCATCACGGCGGACGACGGCACGGCCGTGGTGGCCCGCTCGGACGAGGCGGTACGCGAGGCCCTGGCGCGCTCGCGCGACTGAACTCGCCGCACACACAAGCGACTTGTCTGCCCCGCCGCCCCGCCGGCCGACCCGCGCCCCGGCCGGCCCACGCACCCGGGGTGGGCGCGGCGCGCGGGATGTGGTCGCGGCGCGCGGGACCGTGCCCCCGGCCGGGGCGTGCCCGGCCGGGGGCGTGGCGTAGCGCCGTGCTGGTGTGGGGGGTGGGGCGGCGGACGGGCTGGCGTGGCGCCGGAGGGTCAGGCGGCGTACTGGATGCCCTGGCGCACCGTCTCGGCGGCCTCGGGGCTGTCCAGTCGGCTGACCAGGTGCAACGCCATGTCGATGCCGGCCGAGACGCCGGCGCTGGTGACGACGGTGCCGTTGTCGACGAACCGCTCCTCGACGCGGACGTCCACCGAGGAGTCGAGTTCGGCGAAGAAGTCGCCGTAGCGCCAGTGCGTGGTGGCGGGCTGGCCGGCCAGCAGACCGGCGGCGGCGAACACCAGCGAGCCGGTGCACACGCTCGCCATCAGGGTGCCGTCGCCGTGCAGCGCGCGCAGCCACTTCAGGTGGTCCGCGTCCTCCTGGAGGACGTTGGTGCCGTCACCGCCGGGGTGCACCAGTAAGTCCAGTCGCGGGGCGTCCCGCACGTCGTAGTCCATGGTCAGACCCAGGCCCTTGGAGCAGCGGACCACGCCGCGCTCGCGGCCGATCGCGTAGACCCGGACGGGGAAGGCGGCGACGTGGTGGGCCCAGTAGCCGAGGACCTCCCAGGGGCCGACGGCGTCGAGTTCCTCGACTTCCTCGAAGAACAGCACTCCGACGTTCACGGGCGCGACGGTGTTCGTGACGGTGTTCATGGAAGGAGACCAGCTTTCGTGATGGGGGGACGGTAGGTGGTGCGCGTGGTGCGGTGGTGCGGTCACGCGATGGGTGCGGTGGTACGGGTGCTGTGCGGTGGGGCGTACGGGCACAGCGGGGCACGGGCCGGCGGTGCCGCGCGGTGGGGCAGTGGAACATGACCGGGCGGCGGACGCTGGTGTGCCGGTGGTACGACGTGGCCGGCCGTGGGCCGCGCGTGGGGACACGCGGGCGGGCGGGCACGGGGGCGCGGTTCCTCGCGGATGCGCGGCGGAGGCGGACGCGCGGCGCGGCGGATTCCGACCGAACCGGGACATGCGCTCCCGCCGAACTTACGGACGTGCGGGTCGTGCGGCCTCGCGATGGTGCGGCCTTGCCGTGGTGCGCTCGTACGGCCGTGCGGTGGTGCGACGGTGCCGTGGTGCGGTGGTGCGGCTCTTCGGTTGGTGCGGTGGTGCGGCTCCGGGGTGGTGCGGTGGTGCGCGGCGTGGGGCCGGGTGGACGCGGTCGGGCGGCCCGATGGCGCGGGGTGGGTCAGCCCGGGACCGGGGCCTGGGTCTGGCTCTGGTGGTCGGCCGGCGCCAGGGACGGTGAGGTCTCCGGCGTGACCGGCTGTGGCGCCGTGCGCTCCCCCGCCGCCGCCACGGACTCGGCCACCGGCGGGTGGCCAGTGGCCAGCGGGTCGGCGCCGTAGGTGATGCGGATGACGCCGTCGGCGTGCCGTTCCGCGACGGCCCGCACGCCGAACACCTCGCGGAGCACGTCGCTGGTGAGGACTTCGAGCACCCGGCCGGCCGCCGCGACCACGCCGTCGTTCAGGACCACCAGGTGGTCGCAGAGCCGGGCGGCGAGGTCGAGATCGTGCAGGACGGCCAGGGTGGTGGTGCCGGTGCCCCGGATCAGGTCCAGGAGTTCGAACCGGGCCCGGATGTCGAGGTGGTTGGTCAGTTCGTCGAGCACGAGCAGCTTCGGCTGTTGGGCCAACGCCCTGGCCAGCAGCACACGTTGACGTTCGCCGCCGGACAGGGAACTGAAGTCCCGCTCGGCCAGCGGACGGGCGCCACAGGCGTCCATGGCCTCCTCCACCGCCCGGCGGTCCTCGGTGCCGTCGCGGCCGAGCAGCCCGTGGTGGGGGGTGCGGCCCAGCGCGACGATCTCCTGGACGCACAGGCCCGCCGCGTTGCTGTTGCCGTCCTGGAGGACGGCGGCGGTACGTCGGGCGGCGGTGCGGGCGGGCAGCTTCCACACGTCGTCGCCGGCCACCCGCACCACGCCCCGCGCCGGGCGCAGCGAGCGGTAGACGGCGCGCAGCAACGTGGACTTGCCGCTGCCGTTGGGGCCGATGAGGCCCACGATGTCGCCCTGCTCGGCGTCGAGACTGACGTCGCGCAGGATGGGTTGGTTGTCGAGGGTGACGTGGAGCCCGTCCACGGTGAGCTTCATGGCCTCACGCTCCTCATACGGTGTCCAAGCTGGTGGCTCCCGTTCGCCGAGGCCCGTACGGCTCCCCGCTCGGGGGCCGCCGGCCGGGCCGGGGTCGGGGGCGCGCATGCCCGGGGCAGGCAGGCGGCCCTGGATCGCATCACGCGACTCACGAGGCATCCAACGTCTTGTTACGACGCAGCAGCCACAGGAAGAAGGGTGCCCCGAAAAGGGCGGTAAGGATCCCCAGCGGCAACTCATTTGGCCGGTTAACAGTGCGCGACAACAGATCGACCACCACGAGATAGATGGCCCCGACCACCGCCGCCAGCGGCAGCAGCCTGCGGTGATCCGCGCCGACCGCCAGCCGGACCAGGTGGGGAATCATCAGGCCAACGAAACCGATGCCGCCGGCCACGGCGATCACGGTGCCGGTAAGCAACGAGGACAGCACGAGCAGCACGGCCCGCAGCCGGTGGACGTCCACTCCGAGCGCGGTGGCCGACTCGTCACCGGCCAGCAGCGCGTTGAGCTGGCGACCGAAGAGCGAGAGGAACACCGTGCTGGTCAGCACGACGGTGCTGACCAGGCTCAGCTGACCCCACTGGGCGCCCGCGACGCTGCCCAGCATCCAGAACATGACCGAGCGCAACTCGGTGGGCGTGGCCTGGAGCTGGAGGTAGCTGGTGCCGGCGAGAAAGAGGTAGCCCACGGCCACACCGGAGAGCACCAGGCGGGTGGGGGCGAGGCGGCCCCCGGTCTGGCCGAGGACGAAGACCAGCGCGACGGCGAGCATGGCGCCGGCGAAGGCGGCGGCCGAGACGCCGAGCCCGCCCAGCGCGCCACCGGCCATGGTGATGACCATGACGGCGCCCAGCGAGGCGCCGGAGGAGACGCCGAGGACGTACGGGTCGGCCAGCGGGTTGGCGACCACCGCCTGGAGGACCACGCCGGAGACCGCGAGTCCGGTGCCGACCAGGGCGGCCAGGACCACGCGGGGGGTGCGGAAGTTCCAGACGATCTGGTCGGTCGCGGGGTCGGCGGCCTGGCCGGCGCCGGTGAGGTGGTGCCAGACGATCTGCCAGACGTCGGCGACCGGGATGGTGACCGAGCCGATGCTGATGGCCACCATCATCGTGGCGGCCAGCACCACGAGCAGGCCGAACAACAACGGCCCGGTGGGCACCTTGAGGATGCGCGGGCCGCGCACCGGGCGGGGCGCGCTCGGGGCGGGGCGGGTGGCGCGCGTGCGGGTCGCGGTGGCGCCGCGGGCGGCGAAGGGCCGGGGCAGCGCGCCGGCCAGCGACCGCGCGGCGCGGCCCGGGTCGGCGACGGCGGCCCGGGGGCGGGGTATCCGGGGCGGGCGGGGACCTTCGGCGGCCTGCGCGCTCACCGCTCCCCCAGCTCCTTCGGATGCAGCATGGCCCCGATCTTCGCCACCGCCACGTCGTTGCTGGGCCCCAGGTAGGCGGAGTCGGAGAGGGTGACGTAGCGGTTGTTCCGGGCGGCGGGCCACTGCGGGAAGTCCTTCAGCAGCTTGCGCGCGAAGGCCGCGGGGTTCTTGTCCTGGTAGCCGATGACCACCAGCGCGTCCACCGGTTCGGCCGCGACCTTCTCCTTGCTGAGGTCGGCGAAGGTGTTCTTGGTGACGTTGGCGAAGGCGTTGGTGCCGCCGGCCTTGGCGAGGATGTCGTTCCAGATGCCGTTGGCGGCCACGGAGCTGAAGTCGTTGGCGCCCATCGACATGTTGGAGAAGACCACCATCACCCGGGGGCGCCCCCCGTCCTGGGTCCCGATCTTGTCGGTGACCTCGGCGATGCGGCGCCTGGAGTCGGCGATCAGCTTCTCCGCGCGGGACGGGACCTGGAAGATCCTGCCCAGGTCGCGCAGCAGTTGGTAGCTGTCGTCGATGGTCATCTTGGAGGTGTCCTCGTCGCAGCCCTGCGGCGAGACGTAGCTGTTCGCCGCGACCGAGGACAGGTCGTCGCGGGTGGCGAAGCCGTTGCCCGAGGAGAAGCCGTACGCGGTGGTGGAGATCACCAGGTCGGGGCGGAGCCCGAGCATGGCCTCGCGCGGGATGTCGAACGCGTCGTTGGGCTTGACGCCCCCGTCGGGCAGCTTCTCGATGGCCTGGGCGCGGCCCGGGACCTCGGAGGCTCCGTACGACTGCTGGTTGGCCACGATCCGGTCGCCGAGTCCGAGCGCGAGGAGCGTGGAGACCTCGGCGACGGAGGCGCCGTTCATGACGACGACGCGGCTGGGCGCCTTCTCGTACGTCGTCTCGCGTCCGCAGTTCTCCAGCGTGACGGGATAGCCGGCGCCGGCGCGTTCGCCCTGGGCGGCGTTCTCGGTCGTGGTGGACGTCGAACTCTGGCCGCAGGCCGCCGTGACCAGGCAGAGCGCTCCGGCCAGCACCGCCATGGCGGGCCGTTTCCTATGCATGCGGGCTCCTCGGGGGTGGTCGGACTCCGCCTCAGTAGTCGTGGCGGAGTCCGACCCAGTTCCCGAGACGCGCTATCCCGCCGTGACGGGTTCCGGCCGGTCACCTCCCGTGGGGCGGGGCAGCGTGCCCGTCTTGACGCAGTGGTCCAGGTAGCGGAAGACCAGGGAGCGGTCCGTGGTCGGGCAGCTGATGTCGGTTCCGGCCAGGCCGCGCAGGACGTGGTCGGCGCGGATGTCGCCGAGCCGCAGCTCCGGTTCGGCCGCCGCCTTGGGCCCGGCGTCGCCGGCCGCGCCCGCCCCGTCGCCGCCCGCGCCGGCCACCGGGTCGCCGGGGCCGTCGAAGGTGTCGAAGAAGGCGAGCGTGGTGGTGGCCACGTCGGCGGCGCGCGGCAGTTCGGCGCGCCACTGGGCCAGCGGCATCCGGCGCACTCGGTAGCCGTACGCGGCCACCCACGTGTACAGGTCGTCCAGTCGCAGCTGCGGCGCCGGCGCGTGGTTGAACACGACGTCGGCGTCGGGCCCGGGGCGCAGGGACAGGTGGACCACGGCGCGGGCGACGTAGTCCACCGGGGTCCACACCTCGGCCTCGAAGAGGTCGGGCACGATGCCGGCGGGGATGCCCGCGCGCAGCACGCTCCAGACGAAGTCGCGCTCGTTGACGAAGCCGGTGTCGGGGGCTCCGACGACGCGGCCCAGCCGGTGCAGGGTGACCGGAAGGCCACGCTCCGCCGCCTGCTCCAGGAGTCGCTCGGAGGCCCACTTGCTCTGCTGGTAGCCGTAGATGAGACCGGCGTGCGGCGGCAGGAACGCCTCGGGCACCTCGGGGCTCTGGCTGTGGGGCGGGGCCGTGGACAGCGTGGAGACCAGGTGGAAGGGGACGCTCCGGGGAGCCGCCAGGCGCAGCAGCTCACGGGTGGACTCCGTGTTGGCCGCGCGCAGGCTGGTGTACTCGCGCATGATGCTGACCGTCGCGGCGTTGTGGAAGATCGCGTCGCAGCTGGCGGCGAGTTCGGCCAGCCGCGCCGGGGTGAGCCCCAGGTGCGGTCGGCCGAGGTCGGCGGGTTCGGCGACGATGCGCCGGGCCGCCTCGCCGACGGCCAACTGCTGCTCGTCCAGCGCCTGCCGCAGCCGGGCGGTGGCCTGCTCCCGGTCGCTGGCCCGCACCAGGCACACGACCTCGGCGTCCGTGCTGGTCAGCAGCTCGGCCAGCAGGTGGGCGCCGACGAAGCCGGTGGCGCCGGTGAGCAGCACCTGGCGCGGCGGGGCGGCGCGGTCCACCGGCGTGGCCCCGGCGGCGCCGGCGCCCGGCGCGATCTCCGCCTCCAGGACGGCGTCGCGCGCCACCGCGAGGACGGCGGCGGGGAGCCCGGCCTCCCCGGCCGTGCCCGCCCCCGACTCGGCGGCGGCCGGGGCGCCGGTCGCCGGGGCGGAGCCCTCGGCCTGCCGGGCCAGGTGCGCGGCGAGGTCGGCGGCCGTCGGGTACTGGAAGAGCCAGGCCACCTTGACCTCGCGGGCCAGTTCCACGCCGAGCCGGTTGGCGACCTGGATGGCCTGGAGCGACTGGGCGCCGAGGTCGAAGAAGTCGTCTCCCGGGGCGATGTGGTCGGCGCCCAGGACCTGGGCCCACACACCGGCGATGGCCGCTTCCAGTGGGTCGCCCGCCTCGGGCGTGGCGTCGGCCGTGGCCCGCTGGTCGGCGGGGGTGGCGGCCACAGCGGTGTCCAGGGCGGCCAGCGCCTTGCGGTCGATCTTGCCGGAGCCGGTCAGCGGCAGCCGCTCGTGGAAGGTGAGCGCGGAGGGGATCATCGCGGCGGGCAGCACGGCCCGCAGCGCCTCGCGTACCGCCGTGGGCTGCGGCGCGGGGCCGTCGGCGACCAGGTGGGCCACCAGGCGGCGGGTGCCGTCGGGCAGGATCTGTCCGATCACGGCGGCTTCGCGCAGGCCGGACTGGCGCAGCAGGGCCGCCTCCACCTCGGTGGGGTGCACCCGGTGTCCGCTGATCTTGAACTCGCCGTCGACCCGGCCGACGAAGCGCAGCAGCCCGTCGTCGGCGAGCCGCACCAGGTCGCCGGTGCGGTAGGCGCGGGGCGCGTGTGGCAGGGCGGTCAGTGGCGCGAACCGTTCGGCGTCGGCGGTGCGCGCGCCCCGGTAGCCACGGGCCAGCGCGTCGCCGAGCAGGTGGAGTTCGCCGACCACGCCGGGCTCGCCGGACGCCGACTCCGACCCCTCGACGGGGACCAGCACGGCCCGGGTGCCGGGCAGCGGTCGGCCGATGGGCACGTCGCCGGCGGCCAGTTCGGGGGCGTGCAGGTCGGCGACGGTGGCCACGACGGTCGCCTCGGTCGGCCCGTAGGTGTTGAACAGGCGCACCGAGTCACCCACCGCGCGCCGCCAGCCGTCCACGCGCTCGGGCACGGCGGCCTCGCCGCCGATGATGACGGCGCGCACCGAGGCGGGCAGCGTGGCCGCGCCGGTGGCCAGCGCGTACGCGACCTCGTGCCAGTACGCGGTGGGCAGGTCCAGGACGCTGATCCGCAGCCGCTCGCAGGCGCCGGCGAGGGTGGCGACGGACTCGGTCACCTCGTCGGTGCGCACCACCAGCGTCGCCCCGGCGCACAGCGTCAGGAAGATCTCCTCGACGCTGGCGTCGAAGTGCAGCGGCGCGAACTGCATGACCCGGTCCCGGGAGTCCAGTGCGTAGCGCTGGGTGGCGCCGGCGACGAAGTGGGCCAGCGCGCCGTGGCCGATCTCCACGCCCTTGGGCGCGCCGGTGGAGCCGGAGGTGTAGATGACGTACGCCAGGTCGTCCGGGGCGCCGACGGTCGGCGGGGCGGGCTCGGCGGGGGGCGTCGGTCGCGCGGTGGCCTCGGCGTCCAGGAGCAGGACGGGCACGGCCGGCGCGTCGTCCGCCAGTGTCACGGCGGGCCCGGTGGCCTGGTCCGCGCTCGCGCCGCCGCCCGGCAGTTTGGCCAGGTGGTCGGTGGTGGTCAGCACGGCGGCGGTGTCGGCGGCGGCCAGCAGCGCGGTGGTACGGGAGGCGGGGGCGCCGAGGTCGAGCGGGCAGTAGGCGGCGCCGGCGTAGAGCGTGCCCAGGATGGCGGTGATCGCCTCGATGCCCCGGGGCAGGGCGATGGCCACCAGCGCGCCCCGACCGAGGCCGCGCGCGGTCAGGCGCTCGGCCAGGTCGCGGGCGGCGGCGTGGAGTTCGACGTAGCTCAGCCGCTGGTCGCCGTGTTCGACGGCGGTGGCCTGGCCGTGGGTGGTGGCCCGCTCGGTGATCTGGTCGAGTACGGGGCGGGCGGGCGCGCGCAGCGGCTCGCCGTCCACGATCGGCCAGGGCGCGGTGGGCGCGGCCTCGCTGGTGGCGGCCGGCGCGGGGCGGGCGGCGGGGGCTGTGCCGAGCTCGGACAGCGGGCGGTGCGGCTCGGCGAGCGCCGCGCGCAGCAGGGCGAGCAGCCCGCGCTGGTGCCCGGCCAGCGCGCTGGTGTCGTACAGGTCGGGGTTGGCGTCGAAGGCGAAGCGCAGCCCGGCGCCCTCGGCCCGGTCGTAGACGTTGACCGACAGATCGTCGACGGGGCCGGCGGACACGTTGTGCACGGTGCTGGCGTGGCCCGCGAAGCGCAGGTCGTACTCGAAGGGCATGATGTTCACGCCCGGACCCGACAGACGGCGCTTGCCGCCGACGAGCTTGAGGTCGCGCCGCAGGTGCTCGTAGCGGTAGCGCTGGTGGGGCAGGCCGGCGCGCAGTTCGGCGGCCACCCGGGGGGCCAGGTCGGCCAGGCTGTCGGTGTCGCCGGAGGCCACCCGCAGCGGCAGCACGTTGCGCACCATGCACGGCACGCGCAGCGAGACCGAGCCCAGGCGTCCCATGACGGGCACGCTCAGGACGGCCTCGGCGGCGCCGCTGACCTGCTGGATGTAACGCGAGGTGATCGCGAGCAGCACGTCCGACCAGGTGACGGACAGTTCGTCGGCCCGCGCGCGCAGGGCGGTGACCTCGGCCGGGGCCAGGTCGGTGACCTGGCGCAGGAAGGTCCGGGCGGGCAGCGCGGAGTCATGGGTGAGGGTGGGCACGGCGGGCCGGTCGGCGTAGCGCCCGGCCCAGTACGCGCCGTCCTTGTCCCGCCGGGGTGAGCTCTGGTAGGCGCTCTCCTCGTCGCGGACGGACTGGAGGGTGCCGAAGCCGCTGGGGCCGGTGGGCTCACCGGCGACCAGCGCGGTGTAGACCTCGGCGACGCGGCGGGCGACGAGGGAGAGCCCGAAGCCGTCGAGCGCGATGTGGTGGACGCGGTGGTACCACCAGAACTCGTCGGGCGCGACCTGGAACAGGGCGTGTCCGAAGACCGGTTCGCGCTCCAGGTCGACGGGGCGGGCCATGTCGCGGGCCATCCACGCCAGCGCGGCGGCGCGCGGCGCGGCCTCCGGGGTCAGGTCGGCCACGTGCGGCTGCCAGTCGGTGACGGGCGCGGTGACCTGCCAGAGCTGGCCGTCCTCGACGGTGAAGCGGACGCCCAGCGCCTCGGTCTCGGCGACGACCTGGCGCAGCGCGGCCACGAACGCCCCGGTGTCCACGGGCCCGGCGATGCACACGTACTCGGCCGTGTTGTACGCCGGGCTCTCCCGGTCGAGTTGCTGGCCGGTCCAGATGCCCTCCTGCGCGGCGAGCAGCGGATGGCGCTGGCCGGCGGCCGGCGCGCCGGGGTGGGCGGGGGCCGTCGTGCTCGGCGTACCGTCAGGCCTGGGCATGCTGGGCTCCCGCCTGGCGTTCGGAGATCAGGTCCCACCACTGCGCGAACGAGGTGCGCTCGGCGAGCTCCACGAAGCTCACCTCGGCGCCGGCCTGGCGCCAGCGCTCGGCCAGGGTGACGATGCGCAGCGAGTCCAGGCCCGCGTACAGGGGGTTCTCGCTGAGGTCTACTTCATCCGGCTGCTGGTGCAGCACCTCCGCGAGGTCGGCGCGGAAGGTCGCCAGCGTCAAGGGCTCAGACATGTCGTTCTCTCTTGGGTAGCGGGGCGGGGGCGTGCGGCGACGGCGGTCAGTTGACCTTGCGGTCCGCGTCCTTCCAGAAGCGGTCGCGCAGTTCGCGGCGGAGGATCTTGCCGCTGGGGTTGCGCGGCACCTGGTCGATGAACTCGTACTTGGCGGGGAGCTTGAAGCTGGCCAGCCGGTCCACCAGGAAGCGGTGCAGGTCCCTGGGGGTGGGCTGGTGGCCGGGGGCGGCGACGACGAAGGCGTGGATGGTCTCGCCCCAGCGCTCGTCGGGCGCGCCCACCACGCACGCCTCGCGGACGCCGGGGTGGGCCTCCAGGGCGCCCTCGATCTCGGCGGGGTAGACGTTCTCGCCGGCGACGATCACGGCGTCCTTGATCCGGTCGCTGATGAAGACGTAGCCGTCCGCGTCCAGGTAGCCGGCGTCGCCGGTGTGGATCCACTCGTCGACCAGCGTCTCGCGGGTCTTGTCGGGCAGGCCCCAGTACTCGACCATGCGGGCGGGGGTGGCCAGACACACCTCGCCGACCGTGCCGACGGGCAGTTCCCGCCCCTGGTCGTCGATGATCTTGGCGCGTACGCCGGGGTAGGGGTGGCCGGCGGCCTTCATCCGGGGGTGGCCGGGTACGTGGTCGGCCGGGGGCAGGCACACGGCGGTGTTGCCGGTCTCGGTGAGCCCGTAGATCTGGGCGAACTCGCAGCCGAAGAGGGCCAGGCTCTGTTCGAGCAGCGCCTCGGAGATGGGCGAGCCGCCGTAGACGATCTTGCGCAGGGTGCGGAAGTCCTCGGGGGTGACGCCGGGTTCGGCGAGCATCATGCGCAGCATCGCGGGCACCACGCAGGCGGTGGTGATTCCCAGGTCCCTGATCAGCGCGTTGGCCTGGTGCGGCGCGAAGGCGCGCATGGCGACGACGGTCACGCCCGCGCTGAAGTTCTGCGTGGCCCACCACAGGCCGCCGACGTGGAAGCCGGGGATGCCGATCAGGGCGATGTCGCCGGCGCGCCAGTCGATCCAGTCCAGGCCCTGGGAGGCGAGCGCGTCGCGGATGGCGAAGAAGCTGCGGTGGGCGAGGACCACGCCCTTGGGCAGCCCGGTGGTGCCGCTGGTGTAGATCTGGGCGACGGCCGTCTCCGGGGTCGCCGGGCGCCCCGGCTCGGTGTCGGGGTGCGCGCCCTTCCAGGCGGCGAAGTCGACGGCCGCGACGCCGGGCGCGTCCTGACCGGCGGCCGGGGCACCGGCGCCGGTGCCCAGCCGGACCACGGTGGCCGGTGCCGCGTCCGGCACCCGGTCGATGACGGGGGCGAACTCCCCTTCCAGGAAGAGCAGTTCACTGCCCGAGTCCCGCAGGATGTGGCTGACCTCGGGTGCGGTCAGCCGCCAGTTGATGGGGACCAGTACGGTCTGGCTCTTGGCGCAGCCGAAGAGGATCTCGTAGTAGTGCTCGGACTCCTTGCCGAGGTAGGCGACGCGCGCGCCGGGGGCCAGTCCCGCGGCCTCGATGGCGTGCGCGATGCGGTTGCTCTCCTGGTGGAGATCCCCGTACGTCAGGACGCGGCCCTCGCACAGCACGGCCGCCACGTCCGGCTGCCGCTCGGCGTGGAAGCGTGCCGTCTCGTCGAGGGTGTGCAGATTCGGGTGGTAGAGCCGGTCGCCGGCTGTACGCGTCATCGTGGAATCGGCCATGTCCTGCGCCTCCGCATTCGGTCCGCGACGCGGGCCGCCGCCTTTGTGTCGGCGGCCCGCATCGCGTCGGGTGTTGTCGCTGGGTAAAGGTGATGGCTAAGCGACACCCACGAAAGCGAGGGTCGCCTCGCCGTCGCAGCGCCCGCCGTCGGCGTCCCAGTACCGGTACGACGTTTCGGCGAGCAGCATGGGATCGCCGCCACCGGGCGTACGTCGGGTGAGGGAGAGGAACGTCATCTCACCGGAGAACGAACGGGGATTGATCGGTCGCCGGAAGTTACTACCGAATCGGGCGATCAGTATGTCCGGCAGCTGGTGCCGCCAGTAGTCGTCCATGGTCCACGAGGCGAATCCCGGCATCAGTCCCTCTTGCACGGACTTGGCGACCAGGTAATACATCATCTGGTTGTAGCAGATGTTTACCTCGACCGCGTTCAGATGCCCGGTGTCGTCGATGTAGCACGACTCCGGAATCGCGAACTCACAGCGTGCCGTACCGCGTCCGGCATTGGCGCTGACCTCGGCGGAGAGCAGGTACTTGCAGTTCTCCTTGTAGGGGCGCAGCACCGGGGCGAGCAGGGCGTGGTCGGTGGCGTACCACTCGGGTGCCGACGGCTGGGTGTCGACGGCGCGTTCGGCGGTGGGGGTCCCCATCAGACCGTGAGTCCGTCGTAGAGCTTGTGCTCGTCGTGGACGGTGACGCGGAAGGAGGAGGTGGGCTCCGGCGCGGTGGTGTGCAGGGCGCGGTGGATGAGGCTGCGGTTGTCCCAGACCAGCAGGTCACCCTTCTCGAAGCTCTGCAGGTGGATGTTGGGGTGGGTGAAGGTGTCGTCCAGCTGCCCGGTGGCCTTGAACAGGTCGTGCAGCAGGTCGGTCTCCAGCGGCTTGCCCTCCGCGTCCTCGATGTCCACGGTGAAGCCCTCGCTCAGGTAGAGGACCGTTTCGCCAGTGATCGGGTGCGTGAAGGTGGTGGGGTGCAGCACCGGCGGCGTCTTGGTCTCGACCTCTTCGATGATCTCGGAGATCGGCCGGTAGACGTCGTGCGGGCGGATCTTGAAGTACTTGCGGACCGAGTGCTTGCAGCGGGTGCCCTCGGCCGCCTTCTTCAGGTCCTCGGGCAGCGCCTCGTACGCCTGGCCCATGTCGATGAAGTACGTGCCGCGGTTCTTCTGCGGAATGACCTGGGGGTAGATCAGCGTGATGCCGAACGGGTCGGGCATGAACATGTAGTCCGCGTGCCAGAACTTCCCGGTCTTCGGCACACCGATCTGCTTGCCGTCCTTCGGGACGTTCGAGGAGACGAAGACCTCGGGCACGTCCGGATGCTGGTACATCGGCTCGTAGTACGTGACCGGCTGGCCGAGCCGCTTACCGAGCGCCAGGTACTGCGCGGCGTCAAGATCCTGGTTCTTGAGCACCGCGATTTTCTTCGTGTAAACGGTTTCCTTGAGCTTTTGGATGTCCGCGTCAGAAGCGGTGGCGTAGTCGAACCCGTGCACGGCCGCGCCGAGCTTCTTGCCTTCCTGCGGAACGATCTCCATGGTGACTGCCTTTCGAGGAAATAGGGGTGGAACCGGGTGTGTCGGAATGGGCTCGGGAAGGACGTGTACGGCTATCCGGCGAGCCGCTCGTCAATGAGCTTGGCCGTCGCGCCGAGGCTGAGCTCGGGGTAGAGCTCGTTGTCCTCGATGCTCACGCCCAGCTCGCGCTCGACGTGCATGACGATCTCCACGAGCGTCAGCGAGTCGACGTCGAGATCCGCGTAGGTCGCGTCCGGGGTGGTGTCCTCCGGCGGCGCCTCGTGCAGCTTGGTCAGCAGGGTGATGAGTTGGTCGTAGGTGGCGCTCATGGTGCGAGAGGTCCTCCCTCTTGGGCGGTTACGGGTGCGGCTGCCGCAGTCGCGGGTGGCGTAGGGGGCGTCAGTTCGGGCCAGCGCAGGACACAGGAACCCCAGGTCAGGCCGCCGCCGAAGGCGGTGAGCAGGACCCGGTCGCCGGGCTTGAGCACATCGCCGGCCGCCGCGTCCGCGAGCGCCAGCGGAATGGAGGCGGCACCGGTGTTTCCGACCGACTCGACATGGGAGACGCAGCGCTCGCGCGGCAGGCCGAGATCGTCGGCGACCGCGCGCAGGATGCGCTTGTTGGCCTGGTGGGGCACGAGGTGGTCGACGTCGTCGACCTTCCAGTCGGCGGCGTCGAGCGAGGCGCGGGCGGAGGCCGACATGCGCGTGATCGCGTGCCGGAAGACCGCCCGGCCCTCCATCGTGTAGTGCCGCTCGGCGCGGGTGGGCTGCGAGTCGGGCTGCGAACGTTGTCGCGAGCCGCCCGCCGCCACCATGATCATCTCTTCCTCGGCGCCGTCGCTGCCGAGGTCGAAGTGGCCGACGGCGCCCGGTTCGTCGGCGGTGCCGGCGCGCAGGACGACCGCTCCGGCGCCGTCGCCGAAGATGATCGCGTTCGCGCGGTCCAGCGGGTCCACGATGGTGGTGTAGGTGTCCGCGCCGATCAGCAGCACGCTGCCGGCGACACCGGCGGTGATCAGACCGGCCGCGGTGGCCAGGCCGTAGACGAAGCCGGTGCACACGGCGCTGACGTCGAAGGCCGCGGCCCCGGTCAGGCCGAGTCGGTGGGCCACCAGCGGGGCGGTGGCCGGGCAGCTGCGGTCGGGCGTGGTGGTGGCGACGACGACCGCGTCCACCCGCTCGACACCGGCCGCGGCCAGTGCGCGCTGTCCGGCCTCGACGGCCAGGTCGGAGGTGGCCTGGCCGGGCTCGGCGAAGTGCCGCTGCCGGATCCCGGTGCGCGTGGTGATCCACTCGTCGCTGGTGTCCAGGTACTGGGACAGGTCGTCGTTGGTGACGACACGCGGTGGTACCCAGCCCGCGAGACCGCACAGTACGGCGGCGCGCTCCGGCCGCGCGCCGACCGCGCGCGGGCCGTGCGCGGTGGCTCGATCGTCGGGATTCGGCGGTGGGACGGCGGCGCTGGGCACGGCGGTCTCCTCAATCGGCAGGCGAAAGTGGTCGCGGACGGGAGTGGGTGGGATGGGCCCGACCGGTACGGCGGGCGGTGACGTAGGGCCGTTGGGCCCATCGGTCGTTACCGGCGCGGGGCCTTCCTGAGCGCCAGGAGCACGAGCGCTCCACAGCAGATGCCGGCCGCGATCAGATAGCTGACCAGGCGGATGCCGTCGATGAGCCCCTCGCGCAGCGCGTCGCCGGCCAACCCGTCGGCGCGCGTGTTGGCCACGGCCACCAGCAGCGCGAGGCCGATGGCGCCACCCACCTGGAGCGTGGTGGACGCCAACCCCGAGGCGATGCCCTGGTCGTTGGGCCCGACACCGGTGGCGGCCACGATCCACAGTGCGGTCCAGGCCGCGCCCTGCCCGAGGCTGAGCAGCACCAGCCCGGGCACCAGGCGTCCGTACGCGCCGTCGTCGGTGAAGCCCACGGCGAGCGCGAGCGCGCCGGCGGCCCCCAGGGCCAACCCGCCGAGCAGCGTGGCCCGTACGCCGAAGGCGGCGATGGCCCGCTCGCCGACCTGTGTCCCGGCCGCGACCATGACGGCCGGCAGCAGGAAGGCCAGTCCGGTCTCCAGCGCGCTGTAGCCGTGCACGGTCTGGAAGTAGCGGGTGAGGAAGTACGGGACGGAGGCGAAGGTCGCGTTGAAGACCGCGGCCAGCGCCATTCCGGCCACCAGGGAACGGTGCGTCAGCAGCCGCGCCGGGGTGAGCGGGTCACGGGCGCGCGCCTCGACGGCGGCGAACGCGACCAGCAGCAGCACCGAGGCCAGCGCGCACACCAGGGTCGACCTGCTGGTCCAGCCGACCTCGGGGCCACGGACCAGCACGAAGACCAGGAGCGTGATGCCCGCGGTCGCGGTGACGGCGCCCAGGACGTCGAAGTCACGCTCGCGCGCGAGCGGCGGATCGACGGGGAAGAGCAGCCAGCCGGCGAGCGCGATCGCCCCGGCCAGCGGGACGTTGACCACGAACACCGAGGGCCAGCCGAACGCCTCGACCAGGACGCCGCCGAGCAGGGAGCCGAAGCACAGACCGCCGGCACCGGCCGCACCCCACACCGCCAGCGCCCGGTTACGGCGCGGCCCCTCCTCGTAGATCGTGTTGATCAGGGAGAGGGTGGCGGGGAAGAGCAGCGAACCGCCGATGCCCTGTACCGCACGCACCGCGATCAGCAGCCACGCCGTGTCGGTCAGCCCGCCGATCAGCGAGGAGACCGCGTACAACCCCGCGGCCAACACGAACATCCGCCGCCGGCCCAACAGGTCGGTGGCCCGGCCGCCCAGCAGCAGGAACCCGCCGGTGGCCACGACATAGGCGCTGACCACCCACTGCAGGTCCTGCTCGGAGAAGCCGAGACCGTCCTGGATGCTCGGCAGGGCCACGTAGACGATGTTGAAGTCGAGCGCGATGACGAGCTGCGCGGCGGCCAACACGAGCAGGGACAGCCCAAGCCGTTGACGAGGTGGTGCGACTGACGACGTTATTGCGGACATCCTCGGACATTCCCCCTTAGGAACCTGCTGCAAGCGTGACAGCGGTTCCCCATGCCTCTGTGCGGTGGATCATCACTGCGATGTGTACGGCGGGGTCATCCCCGTGGGCGCCGAAACGCTGCACCCCACACGGAGAGGACCGGCCCCGGCGACGGGCCTCCCCAGCCCGCGAACACCTGGCCACACGCCAATGGGCGACGTGTTCTGGATGCTTGCTCACCCCCAACGACGCGGCAAGCAATTGGCCTTCTTTTCGGTCTGGCTCAGATCCCGGTTGCGGTTCTGGGTAAGGCGTCACCGAGCGTCCTCATGCCTAGCGGGAAATCGGCCACGCGGGGTGGCGCGTTCCCCTCTCTCCCTTCGCAGGAACATCCGGCGGGCCAGGGCGTTGCCCCGTGAAAGAGTGAGCGAAACATCGTTGCACTTCGAGCTATTTGCCCGGTTCAACGGTCTCGCGTGCACCTAAGAACAGACAGTTTTCGGCCATCGCCAGGCGAGCGTACAGCGGCAGGGATGACCGATTCAAGCGGCTAGAGAGCCGAAATGCGGGCACCCGAAGAGCATTCCCACCGTCATTCGGAGGGTGCCATTCCGGGGCTCCAGGAAGGGCCTTTTTCGGTAGTCGTACCGGAAAGCCATCGAGTTCCCGACAGGCGCGAACTTCTTCATCACATGCTGCCTTGGCATAGACCAAGCTGTCTACCCGTTGGACAGTTGACGAGCGATTTGCGTCCGCATAGAGGGATGTCGGGAGCCGTTCACCCAAAAGCCCACTGGGCCACCGGGAGCCGACCCGCAGCGTGCGGTAGGGGGGGTCGCGAACCCGCCCGCCCGATACCCGGCCCAACGAATTCCCCCCGGCACACGAGATCGCGCCGTCAGGTCGGGGGAGCATATACGGCTACGGACCGTCGTGAACTCCTCGCCCAGCGTCCACCTCGCGTTCACCACCATCCGCCTCGTGACGCACAACTGCCGCCGTTCGTCACAGGTGACGAACGGCGGCAGTAAGAGGGGTAGGGCCGCCGGGGCGGGGGGTCGGTCAGCTCTCACCCATCAACGTGCGAATCTCCGTGATGAGCGCCACCAGGGCCGCGCGCTCGGGCACGGTGGTGTCCGGGTGCCACAGGTCCACCAGCAGGCAGGTGCGCGGCCGGGTCCCCGAGTTCCACGCCTCGTGCTCGAAGGAGTAGTCGAAGAGCAGGCACTTTCCCTCGTCCCAGGAGCGGGTCTCGCCCGCGACCTTGATCCCGCACCCCTCGGGGATGTCCACCGCCAGGTGCAGGTTGATGCTGAAGTTCCACAGGTCGGAGTGCGGCTTGATGGCCGCCCCCGGCAGCAGCGTGGAGAAATGGCACTCAAGGAGCGGGCAGATCTTCTCGGTGTCGACGGCGAAATCCTTGAGCACCTTGTACGCCGTCGGCGCGGGTCCCTGCGACTCCGCCACAAGGCCGCCCTTGCGGTAGAGGTAGAGGGCCTGCCAGTTGTCCTGCGGCGTCAGATAGTGCTCGTAGTTGGAGAATGCCTCGCGGCGCGCGGCCCACGCCGTCTCAAGCTCCGACTTGATCGAACCGTGGTGCTCCTCAAGGGCGGCTATGAAGGGCGTGTGCTCGGCATGTCCGTACGGATCGTGCCACGGCTGCTGGGAAATACCCGGCATGATCCACTTGGCCCCCTGCTGCAACGGGTGCCGCTGCTGCTTCTTGCTGTCAAGCATCTCCTCCACTCGCTCGATGGAGTCCGAGCCGTACTCGCTCCGGATCGCGGCGAAGGCGTTCTCAATCTCCGGGGTCACAGAATTCTCCTCAGGGTGAGAGAAAAGGTGAGGCAACGTTAGGTGAGAAAGACGTGGGAGGGGGAATGGCACTCACGACGTGCCGGACGGTGGCCGAGCGGGCAGCACGGTCCGGACAACCGGGGCATACCCCGGTGGCCGGATCGAGAAGCTCATGCGATCTGGCCACGCCGGGTGGCCGGATCGCGTCGGGCGAGGGCGTGCTCGTGCCCCGCGCGCCGCTCTGGCGCGGCGCGCGGGCACGGCGACACAACCGACGCCCCGGTCAGGCGGCGAACGCGACCCCCGACACCTCGGCGGTGCGCAGCAGCGCGATGAGGTCCTCACGCGCCCTGGCCACACGGGAGCGCACGGTGCCGACCGGGCAGCCGACGACCGCGGCGGCCTCCGCGTACGGCAGCCCCAGGAGTTGGGTGAGGATGAACGCCTCGCGTCGGTGGGGTTCCAGGGTGTTGAGGAGGTCGAGCAGGGCGACGCCCTCCTCGAAGCCGGGCAGCCCGGAGGGCTGCGCGCCCTCGGCGGCCGACTGCCAGTTGGGGGCGTCGGCGACACGGGGGCGGGCGGCGGCGGATCGGTAGCGGTCGATGACCACGCGTCGGGCGATCGACAGCAGCCAGGTGCGCGCGTACGAGCGGCCGGCGAAGCGCGGCAGGGAGTGGAGCGCCCGCAGGAACGTCTCCTGGGTGAGGTCGTCCGCGCTGTGCACGTCGGCGCTCAGGTGGGTGACGAACCGCCAGACATCCCGGTAGGTGGCGCGTACGAAGCGCTCCACGGCCGCGGGATCGCCATCCCGTGCCGCCAGCGCCCAGTTGGTCACTTCCTCGTCGTCCGCGGGGCGGGACGGTCCGGGGCAGGCCCGGACTTGGGCAGGAATCATCGCAACGGAGTCCTTTGGGGGGCTGTGTGCCGCGCCATGGATGACCACGGCCCGGCGATGACAGCTCCGCACACCTCACCCGGCCACGCCGACGGCCGCCGTGTCGCCCAGGACACGGCGCGTATGCGGCACGACGCACGGCGAGGGACCGCGGGGCCTGGAGCCGACGCCTCACGGGGTCGCCTTCGCGGGGGCGGCCACCGGCATCGGAACTGCGCCCGTCACCCCACGACGGCGCCCCGTCGGGGCGCGGGTGACGGCACGTTCAGTACGAGGCGGGGCGGGGCGGCGCTCGGCCGGCCAGGACGTGTCGCAGGAGGACCGACCGGGCCCGGCGGACGCGGAAGACGCGCACCGGGCGCGACCGGGGTCGCCGGCGGGGACTGATGGCCAGACCGCTGTACGCGGTGCGCAGCGGGACGAAGACGGCCGCGGCCAGTGCGCGACCGAGGCGGAAGGCGGCCCGTTCGCCGCGCCACAGCCACAGTCCGCAGACCAGGGCGGCCAGCAGGTGCGCCAGCAGCATGCCCCAGCCGTGACAGAAGGGCGTCAGCCCCTCCAGGTCGCTCGCGTCGATGCCCCAGGGGCCACCGCCCCCGCCGCCGGCGGGAGGAGGCTGTGCGAGAGGGTCGGCGGCGACCGCGGCACCCGGCCGCCCCGACGGTGAGAGGAGTCCGGCACGCTGCTCGTTCGCCGCCCCGGATATGTGGCCCGCGTGGGCCGCCGCGGCGGCGGAACGATCCGTCAGCGAGAACAGCACATGGAGCGCGAGTTGGGACAACACGGTCGCCCCCGTGACCGCGAACACGCCCCGCTCGCGCCCGGCGAGCCACCAGGCTGCCGAGGCCGTACCGGCGAACGCGCTGCCCAGGGCGAGCGGTGTGACGCCCACTCCGGCAGCCAACGAGTGACCCACGGCCGCGGCGATCACGCATACGGCCGCGAAGGTCGCGGCTCGTACGGCGCGGGACGCCAGCCCTGTGGTCATAGTCGACATGTTGCCAGCCAACACCGACAAGTGGTGCAGACCAGGGGGAAACTTTGCCGGTGGTCGGCACGCTCATGACAGGCCCGTACCACCTCGCTGAGCCCCTCCTTTGCCTGGCGCACAAGGGTTCTGAGGGCCCGTCGACAGTTCACCGGACTCCGCGCCTCCGCCGCCCGACAGGCCGTCGGCATGTCCGAAAACCGGCGCCCGCCCCCGACCTCGACGCGGGTGCCGGAACTCTCCGCTCCCCGCCACGGGCTCTCCGGGCCCGGCCCGCACCCGGCCCCCGAGCCGGCCAACCGCCGCCCCCGCGCCGCCACCGGAGCCACCCCCGCCGACCCGCCACCGCTCCCCCACACCCCACACCGCCACCTCCCACCCGGCCCCGCCCCCACAGCCCCACCAGGTGCGCTGACCATCGCCCCGCACCGCCGCCACGCGCGCGCACCGCCGACCCGACCACCTCGCCCGCCGCCTCACAGCCGCCCCCGGAAAGAGGGCGGGAGGGAAGAGGGGCGGAGCGGGGGAGGCGGACACCGTGCAGCCCGCGCCGCCCCGTCGCACCGCTCGCCACGCACCGCGACGCCGCCCCACGCCCCACACCACCGGCGTTCGCCACCCGGGGTCCGCTCCCGGACGCACGCCCGACACGCCCCCGACATGCCCCCGGCACGCTCCGGACACCCCCGGGCGCGCACCGGGGAGGGAGGGGGGTGGGGGCCGGGTGTGCGCGTGCGTTCGCCGTGACGCGCGAGTGCCGGGTGAGACGCGGGGGGACGATGTGACCTGCGACCGAGCCGGGACCCCCGTCGGATTGTCTGCTTCAATAGGGGCATGGCCAGCCTCCACAGCATCGCGACAGGTCGCAGCGACCTTGAGCCGTTTTGGCCTTCTCGCCAGGGGCACCACTTCGATCGTGAGTGTTGTCGCGCGCTCTGACGCGCGGGCCCGCTCACTGCGCTGACGCCTGACGTCCCCCGTGGACGCCGGCTTCCCGGCCGCCAGCCCTGCCCGCGCGCACGACGTCCACTGACGCCCTCTGCGCGAAAGAGCTGACCTCTCATGACCAACGTACGCTCGCTGTCCCCTTCGGCCGTTTCTTCCGTTTCGACCGTTTCCCCGGTCCCCACGGGTTCCTCCGCCTCCTCGGCCGCTCACCTCTCCCCCGGGCCCACCGGTTCGACCGCGTCCTCCGCCGCCCCGCTGCGCGCGACACGGCCACAGCCGCCTCGGCAGCGGCTACGCGCGGTGGCGCCGGACGAACTGCCGCCGGTCGCGGACCTCCTGCACGCCGACGCCACCTGGCTGCCGGCGCCCGCGCACAGCCTCCCCTCGTTGCCCGGGCAGCCGCCGATGGTCGGCTACCTGGTCCTGGTGCCCGCCGACCGGCGCCCGGGGGCCGCGCCCGTGGCCGCCGCGCCGTCCGCGCCCACGCACGGCGACGCGCTGATCCAGATCGACCCCGAGCAGCGGGCCGCGGTGGTGGGTGGCCGCCCGCTGGACCTGACGTACCTGGAGTTCGAGCTGCTGGCGCATCTGGTGGCGCACCCGCACCGGGTGCACACCCGTGACCAGCTCGTCACCACGGTGTGGGGGTACGGACACGTCGGCGACGGCCGGACCGTGGACGTCCACATCGCCCGGCTGCGCCGCAAGCTGGGCGCGGAGCACCGGGCGGCGATCGTGACCGTGCGCCGGGTCGGCTACAAGTACGCGCCCATCGGCTAACTCACCCCCCACGGGCGGCCGTCCGTGGGGCGGGGCGCGGTATAGCGTGCCCGTATGGAACTCGACCGCTTCATGCCCGAGCACGACTTCCGGTCCCACTACAGCCGTCGGATCGCGGCCGATCCGGGCGCGGCCTGGCGCGCTTTCCAGGAGCTGACCGCCGAGGAACTCCACATCACCCAGATGCTGACCGGCATCCGCTCGCTGGGCACCCTGCGGCTCAGCGGGCGGGTCTCGGAGACGGCCCCGGTCCCGCTGCTGGAGCGCGGCGCGTTGTCCGAGGTGCGCGGGAAGATCGCCAAGTTCTGGCACGTGCGGCCCGAGACGGCCCCGATCCCGGACGGCGACCCCGAGGCGTTCGCCGACTTCGTCGAGCCCGGCTGGGCCAAGACCGTCACCGGGGCCCGGGTGGTCGCCGACGGCGACGGCAGCCTGATGACCATCGAGACCCGGGTGCGCTGCACGGACGAGCGCTCCCGGCTGATCTTCGGGGCGTACTGGCTGGCGATTCGCGCGGGCGGCGCCGGCCTGGTGCGGCTGGAGATGTTGCAGGCCGTCGCGCGCCGGGTGGAGCCCGTCGCGACCGCGGCCTGAGCGCGCCCCAGGTCCGATCCCGCACCGGGGCGGGCCCCGGTGCGACGGGGTCACCGACCCGCACCCCCCGCACACAGGCCCGCGCGCCGCGTCCGACGGGCGGCCGACGTGCGCGGCACGTTGGGGCGACGGATCGCGGACGCCGCACCGGGCGGCGACCGCCTCCCGCGACCACCGCGGCCCAGGTCCACACCACGGCCGGTGCGCGGCGGCACCCGCGCCCCGGCCGACACGCGCGACACGGTCGCGTCACCGACATCCGGGCCGACCCGGCGAGCGGCGCACGCGACACGATCAGGTGCCCGACACCCGTGCCCCGACCCGGCGAGCGGCGCACGCGACGGGATCAGGTGCCCGACGTCGGCGTCCCGACCGGGCGAACGCCGTACGCGACACGGTCGCGTCACCGACATCCGGGCCCAGGCCCAGCGAGCGGCCTGGCCGCCGCGCGGGCGGCGTGCGCGTCAGTTTCCTCGGCCAGGCAAGGCAAGGCCAAACAAGGCAAGGCCGACCCGGACCCGTTCCGTCGCCCGTGTGTGGTGCGGGTGTCCATCGCGCGAAGCCGCTGTCGGACACGGGGTTCCGTGTCCGACAGCGGCTTGGGGCGGGGCCGGTGGTCCGGTCCTCGCACCGGCCCCGGGTGCGCGGCCCCTCACGGGGGAGGCGGCGGGGCGCGGGGCTCAGGGGCGGTGCGTTCCGGCGTCGTAGGGGCGGCCGTGGCCGGTGGCGTATCCCTGGTCGGGGGCGTGGCCCCGGGCGTGGCTCGGGTCGTGGCCGGGGCGCTGGTCGTACGGGCCGGGGGTCGCGGCCGTCGCGGGCTGGGGGGTCAGTGGGCGGGTGGTCGGCTCCGTCGGCTCCTCGCCGTGCGAGAAGTGCGGCAGCCAGCCGAGCCAGCGCGGCAGGTACCAGTTGCGGTCGCCGAGGAGTGCCATCACCGAGGGCAGCAGCACCATGCGGACCAGGGTGGCGTCCAGCAGGACCGCGACCGCGAGGCCGACGCCCATCTGCTGCATGTCCTGCATGGAGAGCATCGCGAAGACCGCGAACACCGCGACCATGATCGCCGCCGCGCCGGAGATGGAACCGGCGGTGGCCTGGATGCCCTCGACGATCGCCGCCCGGGTGGAGCGGCCCCGGTCGTGCGCCTCCCGGATGCGGGAGACGACGAACACGTGGTAGTCCATCGACAGGCCGAACAGGATGACCAGCACGAACAGCGGCATCCAGGACTCGATCGCGCCGACCTTCTCCATACCGAGCAGTCCGGCGCCCCAGCCGTGCTGGAAGACGGCGACCATCACGCCGTAGGCGGCGGCCACGGACAGCAGGTTGAGCACGATCGACACCAGCGCGATGGGCACCGAGCGGAAGCAGACCAGCATCAGGACGAACGTCATGGCGATGATGAACAGGAAGACCGGCACGATGCCCGCCTTGAGCTGGTCGTTGAAGTCGACCGAGGAGGCCAGGTCGCCGGTGACGTACACCCGGTCGGTGACGTCGGCCAGCGTGGCGGGCACCACGTCGTCGCGCAGCGTGGACAGCGCCCGCTTGGACGCGGCGTCCGAGCCGTTGCCGGCCAGCGGTACGTCGATCTCCGCGACGCCCTTGTCCCGGTGCACGGTGACCTCGATCGCCTTGCCGAACTCGCCGGTGTCGGCCGCCCGCTCGCGGAAGGCGTCGACGGCGGCGGTGAAGCGGGGCGCGCCCACGTCGCCCGCCATGACCACCTGGGCCGGGGTCGGCCCGCCGGGGAAGGTGTCGGTGATCTCGCGGAAGGCCACCGCGATGCCGGCGTCCTTGCCGAACTGCTTCTCCAGGCCGAGCTGCTCGGTCTTCATGCCCAGCGCCGGCGCCCCCAGGACCACCAGCAGGACGGTGGCCACGGCGGCGAACACCTTCGGCCGGGCCACGACGGGCCGGATCATGCGTGTGACCAGGCCGGTCCTGGCGGGTCGGGCGGCCCGACGCCGGGCGACCCGGCCCGCGAACGGCAGCCGGCCCTTGTTCACCCGGTCGCCCAGCCAGGACAGCATCGCGGGCAGTACCGTCACCGAGCCGAGCATCGCGATGAAGACGACGGCGATGGTGGCGACCGCGAAGCCCTTGAACAGCAGCAGCCCGGAGAAGAACATGCCGGCCATGGCGACCATCACCGTGAAGCCGGAGACCAGCACGGTGCGTCCGCTGGTGGCCGCGGCGATCCGCAGCGCGCTCTCCGCGTCCCGGCCCGCGGCCCGCTCGTCCCGCTCACGGCGCAGGTAGAACAGGCAGTAGTCGACGCCGACGGCCAGTCCGACCAGGAACATCACCGAGTTGATGGTGGGCGTCAGGTGCATCTGGTGGCTGACCAGGGCCAGTACGCCGAAGGTGGCGACGCAGGCGGTCAGCGCGAGGATCACCGGCAGCAGCGCGGCGACCACGGCGCCGAAGACCACGAACAGGATGCCCAGCGCCAGCGGAACGGCCGTGAACTCGGCCTTCTTCATGTCGTCCCCGAGCACCGTCTCCAGCCAGGTGGCGGAGCTGGCTTCGCCGAACTGGTAGACCTCCAGTTCCTTGTGGGACCTGGCCGCCTGGTCCACCACGTCCATGACGGGGTCCACGCGGTCGCCCGAGGTGTCCGCGTCGCCCTTCATGTCGAAGGTGATCAACCCCTCGCGCCCGCTGTCGGACCGGATCGGATCCTTGACCCGCTCGACCTCGCCGGTCTTCCGGATGTCGGCGACGAGCTGACCGGCCACCCGACGCCAGCCGTCCGGCTCGGCGCTGCGCACCATCACCATCTCGCTGGCGGGGGTCTCCAGCCCGGTGTCCTCCAGGATCTTCTCGGCCTTGACCGAGTCGCCCGCGCCGTTCTCGGAATTGGTTATCTCGACCATGCCCGACGCGCCGCCGACGACGGCGAGCAGCACGACGAACAGCAGCCAGCCGAAGATCGCGGTCTTGCGGTGGCGGGTGCTCCACCCGCCGAGCCGGGCCGCGAGGTTCTGCTTCATGGCGTTTCTCCCCCTGAGGTAAGGACCGGATGCGTCACGTCCCTCAACCTAGAAATCGCCGGCCCTCCGCCCCAGCCGCCAAAGCACCCAACGCCCGAAGCAAAAGGCGAGGTCGGTGGGGTGGTGCTAGGTACACCCCGACTCGGGGTCCGGCGCCAGTGCCTCACAATGGGTCGGGCGGCCAGACTGGAGAGTGCCCGAAGTACGGGTGAGGTGGCCCACGACGGGGAGAGCACACATGAGAGTCCGCAACGCGCTGCGCGTGTCAGCCCAGGGGCTGGCGCTGATGTTCATCACCCTCGCGGGCTCGATCACGCTGTTCGTGCTCTCCATCCTGTCGATCGTCTTCATCGTGCTCGGCATCGGACTGATCACCACCCCGTACGTGGTGGCCGCGGTGCGCGGCTTCGCCAACTGGCGGCGCGCGTGGGCGGGTGACTGGGCCGGGGTGAGCATCCCCAGCCCCTACCGTCCCTTCCCGGCCGACCTGCGGCCCGGGGTGGCCGGCGTCGTGGAGCGGAGCACGCTGCTCCTGAAGGACCCGGCGACCTGGCGCGACCTGCTGTGGCTGTTCACGGACATGACGGCGGGCTTCGTCACCGCGCTGTTCTCCTTCGTGTTCATCCCCTACGGCGTCTACGGCTCGGTGCTCGCGGCGGGCGTCTGGCGGCCGATCGTCCACTCGGGCGGCAACGAGTGGTACGCCTTCATCCCGGTCTCCTCGCAGTTCACGGCGAGCCTGGCGGCCCTGCTGGGCCTGGTGTTCATCGCGGTCGGCGTGTTCGCCAACCCGATGTTGCAGCGCGCCCACTTCACGCTGGCCCGGGGGCTGCTGGCGCCCACCCCGCAGATGGCGCTGGCCGCCCGGGTGGAGCGGCTGACCGCGACCCGGCACGACGCGGTGGACACCTCGGCCGCCGAGCTGCGCCGCATCGAGCGCGACCTGCATGACGGCGCGCAGGCCCGGCTGGTGGCGATGGGCATGAGCCTGGGCACCATCGAGGCGCTGATCGAGAAGGACCCGCAGCAGGCGAAGAAGATGCTCGCCATGGCCCGGGCGAACTCGGCCGAGGCCCTGTCGGAGCTGCGGGACCTGGTGCGCGGCATCCACCCGCCGGTGCTGGCCGAGCGCGGCCTGGGTGACGCCGTCCGGGCGCTGGCGCTGCGCATGGCCGTGCCGGTGGAGGTGGACGTGGAGCTGCCGGGGCGGTTCGAGGAGCCGGTGGAGTCGGCGGCGTACTTCGCGGTCAGCGAGGTGCTGACGAACGCGGCCAAGCACGCGCGGGCGGAGAAGGTGTGGCTGGATGTGCACCACGCGGGCGGAGCGCTGCGGATCGCGGTGACCGACAACGGCAGGGGCGGCGTGGACACCTCGGCCGGCTCTGGGCTGACCGGCATCGAGCGGCGGCTCGGCGCCTTCGACGGGCTGCTGGCCGTCAACAGTCCGGTCGGCGGGCCGACGATGGTGACCATGGAGATCCCGTGCGAGCCCTACCCCGTCGCGTCGCATCGCCCCTGATCGGGAACCGGCGCGACCGGGAACGACCCGGTGTGACCGAGGACGCCCCGAAGTGTCCGAGACTGGCCCGGCCTGACCAAAGATGACCCCCGGGCCGATCGGCTGGGGCCGCGCCCGTGGGTGGCGGCCCCGCCCCGTTTCGTGCCGGCCGCCGGCCGCCCGCCGCCACTCCCGGTTGACCCGGCTGACCTGGGCCGATGGCGTACGCGCGGCGGTCGGGTGGCGCGGGCGGGGGTGCGGGTGACGGACGGGGGCGGGGTCGGGCGGCCCGGTGGTGGGGGCGCCGGCTGGATTTCGCGCGCGCCGCGCGGTTTGGGAGCATGGGCCGAGCGCTGGCGCCTGGCCGCGTCGTGGACCTGAGATGGATGCAGATGAACGAGTGGACCCAGATCCGGGACCGTGCGGGTTCCATCGTGCGGGAGGACGCGGCGTTCCTCGTGGTGAACAAGCCCGCCGGCATCTCCGTCATGGGCGAGCGGCACGAGAGCGACCTGGTGCGGCTGGCCGAGGAGGCCGGCGAGACGCTGATCCCGTGCCATCGCATCGACAAGGTGACCTCGGGTGTGGTGCTGTTCGCCAAGGAGCAGCGCATCCAGTCCGAGGTCACCCGGCAGTTCAACAAGCGCACCGTGGACAAGGCGTACCTGGCCCTGGTGCCCTCCGACGGCCGGCCGGGCGGGCTGCCCGCGCGCGGCACGATCGACATGCCGCTGAGCGTGGGCCGCAAGAACCGGGTGCGGGTCGGCGCGCAGCGCGAGGACATCACCACGGACCCCGAGACGGCGGACGCGTTCGCGCACGGCTGCTGGCGGGTGCCGGAGGAGAAGGTGTTCACGCACGTCAAGACGTATCCGTCGATCACGCACTTCACCCGGCTGTGGGCCGACGAGCGGCACACGCTGCTGGCCATCGCGCCGGTCACCGGGCGCCGGCACCAGATCCGGGTGCACCTGGCCTGGATCGGCTTTCCGCTGGTGGGCGATCCGCTGTTCGACAAGCAGGCCGCGGCGGGCGGCGCGCGGACCTGTCTGCACTCGTGGCGGCTGGCGTTCGACGCGACGTGGGCCAGGGGTGCGCGGGTGAAGGTCGCGGCAGACCCCGGGGAGGACTTCTGGGCCCCGGTGGCCGACCGGCTGCCCGCGGGCGGGCCGGCCGCGCTGCTGGAGGGCCCCGCCGCCACCGGCCCCGCCGTCGTCTGAGCCCCACTTCCGCCTGAGCCCCGCCCCCGACGGCCCGCCGCCCGTGCGCCAAGTACGCGGCGCAAAGGCGTGGTCGGAGCCGTCCACGTGCTGGTCGCGGGCTCGGGAGCGCTGGGTAGAGTGCGGGGCGAACCCGCCGTCGGGAAGGCCGACGGCCACCCCCTGTGCTGGAGTACGCCGTGCGCGTTGTCGTGGCCGAAGACCTCTTTCTGCTCCGGGACGGCCTGGTGCGGATGTTGGAGGCGTACGACTTCGAGATCGCGGCGGCGGTGGAGTCCGGCCCCGAACTCACCCGCGCGCTGGCCGAGTTGGCGCCCGACGTGGCCGTGGTGGACGTACGGCTGCCGCCGTCCTTCACCGACGAGGGTCTCCAGTGCGCGCTGGCCGCGCGCCGCGCCAGGCCCGGGCTGCCGGTGCTGGTCCTGTCCCAGCACGTGGAGCAGTTGTACGCGCGCGAACTCCTCGCCGACGGCAGCGGCGGCATCGGCTACCTGCTCAAGGACCGGGTCTTCGACGCCGACCAGTTCATCGACGCGGTACGCCGCGTGGCCGGCGGCGGCACGGCGATGGACCCGCAGGTGATCTCGCAGCTCCTGACGCGGCGCGCGCAGGACAAGCCGATGGGCAACCTGACCCCCCGCGAGAAGGAGGTGATGGAGCTGATGGCGCAGGGTCGGTCCAACGCGGCCATCGCCGCGCAGCTCTACGTCACCGAGCGGGCCGTCGCCAAGCACACCTCCAACATCTTCGGGAAGCTCGGACTGCCCCCGTCCGACGACGACAACCGTCGCGTTCTGGCCGTTCTGGCCTACCTGGACCACGGCTGACGACACCCCTCGCGGCGTCTCGACCCGGGGTGTGTCAGCGGCTACCGTGCCCTCGCACGTGTCCGCCGATCCTGACGAGCCTGGGGGCATCCGTGAGTGACCTGACCAGACGCACCGTCCTTGGCACCGCCGGCGCCCTCGGCGTCACCGCGGCACTGGCCGCGCACGGCGGCGGGGCCGGCGCCACCCCGCTGACGGCCGACGCCGCCCCGGGCGAACCGTTCCCGCTCGCCCCGGCCCACGCGGCCCTGGCCCGGCTGCTGCCCGAGCACGCGGACCAGTTCCACCTGCGGCGGCTGGACGGCGGGCCGGGCCGCGACGGCGGACCTGGCCCCGGGCGGCGGCACGGGCCCGCGCGGCGCGAGCGCTTCACCGTCACCGGCTCCGCCGGCCGCGTCGAGGTCGCCGGCACCAGCCCCGCGACGCTGCTCACCGGCGTGCACTGGTACCTCAAGTACACCTGTCACGCCCATCTGTCCTGGTCGGGCAGCCAGCTCGAACTGCCCGAGCGGCTGCCGGCCCCGGGCCAGGGCCTGAGCCGTTCCACGGCCCTGCCGCACCGCTTCGCCTTCAACGACACCCACGACGGGTACACCGCCCCGTACGCCGACTGGGAGCGCTGGGAGCGGATGATCGACCTGCTCGCGCTGCACGGCTGCAACGAGGTGCTGGTCACCGCGGGCCAGGAGGCGGTCTACCACCGGCTGCTCCAGGAGTTCGGCTACTCCGACACCGAGCTGCGCACCTGGCTGCCCGCCCCCTCCCACCAGCCCTGGTGGATGTTGCAGAACATGAGCGAGTACGCCGGCCCGGTCAGCCCCGAGCTGCTGGCCAAGCGGACCGCGCTGGGCCGGCGCATCGCCGACCGACTGCGTGAGCTGGGCATGTCGCCCGTCTTCCCCGGCTACTTCGGCACCGTCCCCGGCGGCTTCGCCGAGCGCAACCCCGGCGGGCGCACCGTCACCCAGGGCACCTGGAACGGGCTGCCGCGCCCGGAGTGGCTGGACCCGCGTACGCCCGTCTTCGAGCGGGTCGCCGCCGCGTTCTACCGCCACCAGGAGGAGCTGTTCGGCCCGGCCGTCGGCTACAAGATGGACCTGCTGCACGAGGGCGGCACCGCCGGCGACGTGCCGGTGGCCGACGCGGCCCGCGCCGTGCAGCGCGCGCTGGACGCGGCCCGCCCCGAGGCCGTCTGGGTGATTCTCGGCTGGCAGCAGAACCCGCGCCGGGAACTGCTGGACGCCGTGGACAAGAGCCGGCTGCTGATCGTGGACGGGCTCTCGGACCTGGAGCGGATCGGCGACCGCGAGAAGGACTGGGGCGGCACGCCGTACGCCTTCGGCACCATCCCCAACTTCGGCGGGCGCACCACGATCGGCGCCAAGACCCACATGTGGGCGGACCGGTTCACGCTCTGGCGCGACAAGCCCGACAGCCACCTGGTGGGCACCGCGTACATGCCCGAGGCGGCCGAGCGCGATCCGGCGGCCTTCGAGCTCTTCAGCGAGCTGGCCTGGCGCGAGGCGGCCGTGGACCGCACGGCCTGGTTCGAGACGTACGCCGACGCCCGCTTCGGCGGCCGGGACGAGCACGCCCGGCGGGCCTTCGCCGCGCTGCGCGAGAGCGCGTACCGGATCAGCAGCGCCGACGGCCGGCCGCACGACTCGATCTTCGCGGCGCGACCCAACCTGGGCGCGCGCTCGGGCACCTACTACGCCACCCGTGAACCCGCCTTCGACCTGGCCGTCTTCGACACCGCCTTCGCCGCCCTGCTCGGCGTGCGCCCCGCGCTGCGCGGCTCGGACACCTACCGGCACGA
Source organism: Streptomyces sp. NPDC057702 (assembly GCF_042799315.1). Taxonomy (NCBI): domain Bacteria; kingdom Bacillati; phylum Actinomycetota; class Actinomycetes; order Kitasatosporales; family Streptomycetaceae; genus Streptomyces; species Streptomyces sp. NPDC057702. The sequence continues at coordinate 172,544 of NZ_JBHVJC010000015.1, forward strand.
CATCACGGACCTGGGCCGGCAGGTGCTGGCCAACCGCTCCTGGCAGTTGCAGCCCCAGCTCCAGTCGGCCTACCGGCGCGGCGACCTGACCGCCTTCCGCGCCCTGTCCCGGCTGTGGCTGCGGCTGATGGAGCTGAGCGAGGAGATGTCGGGCGCCCACCGCCGGTTCCTGCTCGGGCCGTGGCTGGAGGAGGCCAAGCGGATGGCCTCCAGCGAGGCCGAGCAGGTCCAACTGGAGCACTCCGCGCGGGCGTTGATCACCACCTGGGCCGACCGGCCGACCGCCGACACGGGGCGGCTGGCCAACTACGGCAACCGTGACTGGCAGGGTCTGATCGGTGACTTCCACCTGCCGCAGTGGCGGGCCTACCTCGACGAGCTGGAGGACGCGCTCGCCGAGGGGCGCGCGCCGAAGACGTTCGACTGGTACGCGATCGAGGAGCCGTGGACCCGGGAGCGCAAGAGCTACCCGCAGCGGCCCACGCGCGACGCGCACCGCACCGCGAGCCGGGTCCGCGAGGTGCTGGCCCGCGCCCCCTACCAGGGCGCCATCGAGGTCAGCGCCGACCCGGAGACCCTCGAACCGGGCGGCACCGCCCTGGTGACGGCGGACTTCCACAACATCAACGGCCTGGCTCCCACCGGCCGCGTCGACTTCCGCCTCACCGGCCCCGACGCCACCCCGCAGGGCCCGACCTCGGTGCCGAGCGTCCCGGCCGCCGGCCACGCCACGGCCCACTGGCGGCTGAGGGCGCCCAGCACGCCGCTCAAGGACCCGCTGCGCCCGCTGCCCTACGAGCTGAGCACGGTCTACGGCCCGCGCGGCGAGGACCGGGTCACCGACGTGCGCACCGGCGCGCTCTACGTCGCGGGACCGCTGGAGCCGGGGCTGCGCACGGTCAGCACCAACGACGCGGTCTTCGGCCAGCTCGGCCAGCGGTACGCCATCGAGGGCGGCGGCCGGGACCTGTGGAAGGGCACGGCCGAGTTCGGCGCGCTCTACCGGCCGCGGTCGCTGGCGCCGGGCGGCGTGGTGAGCGTGCGGGTGGACAGCCAGCCGGCCACCGGGGCGTGGGCGCGCGCCGGCGTCATCGTGCGCGACGACCTGTCCGCCAGCCGCTCCACCGGATTCCTCAACCTCTCCGTCACGCCCGGCAACGGGGTGGTGCTCTCCTACGACTCCGACGGGGACGGCACCATCGACACCAACCGGCGCGTGGCCGGCGTCCAGGCCCCGGTCCTGCTGCGGCTGACCCGCGAGCCCTCCGGCGCCTTCACCGGGGCACTGTCCACCGACGACGGGGCCACCTGGCGCACCGTGGCCACCGTGACCGTGCCGGGCGCCGCCGCCAGCCAGGACGTGGGCCTGTTCATGACGGCCACGCACGGCGGCTCGGGGGCGCGCGGACTGGTCGAGCTCAGCGACTGGCAGGTGCGGTAGGCCCACGGCGCGGGGCCCGCACGCCGGGCCCCGCGTCCACCCGGCTCAGGTGACCATCGCATGCCTCGCTCGTTCTACGGGCCGTGGAACAGCAGACGACAGCGCCCCCCAGCGAGCCTTCGAGCCCCCTCGACCCGGAACTCGCCGAAACCGCACTCGCGACGCACTACGCGCATCTGGTCCGGATCGGCTACGTCGTCCTCCCACCCGACCTCCCCCGTACCCGGCGCGTGTTGACCGCGCACGCCCTGGCCCAGCGCGCCCTGCCGCGCGGCGCGGGCACCGACGCCACGACACCGGTCGGCGCGCCCCACCACGGCGCGCCGGCCGCCGCGTACGCGTCCGGACTGCCGGGCCAGCGCGGAGCGCGCGCCCAGGACAGCGGCTACGCGCTGCTGCGGGTGCGGGTGCTGCGGGCCGCGCTGGAGGCCGCCCGGCCACGGCGGCGGTGGGAGCTGCCGCCCCGGGCTGGCCTGCCGCCGCTGCTGCCCCAGGTGTGGGGACTGCGGCTGGCGCCGCACTCCGGTGGGTCCGACGCGATGGCCCTGGACCAGACGCTGGGCGCGCTCTCCGGTCCCGGCCGGGCCGCCTTCGCGCTGCGCGACCTGGACGGGCTGGACCAGGACGCGTTGCGCCGGGTGCTGGCGGAGGCCGGCGTCAGCGATCCGGACGCGGCGCTCGCCGAGGCCGACGACCAGCGCCGCCGTGGCCCGCTGACCGACGGAGCCGACCATCCGCTGCTGAGCTCGCCGGAGTTCGACCCGTGCGCGCTGCGCGCCCGCCCCACCGACCTGGGGCGCCGCCGCCAGCACACCCGGGCCGCGCTGGCCGCGGCGGCGGCCCTGGCGGTGTGTGGCGTGCTGCTCGGGCTGCCCGGTGACGGCTGGGGCCCCAGTGGCGCGGCGGCGCCCTCGTACGCCCGCAACCCCGCCGTCGACGCGGCCCTGGACCCGGGCAGGCTGACCCGCGCGAAGCCGGGCGCCTGGCGTACGGTCAGCCGGCCCGACTTCGCCACCTGGCCCGCGCGTGGGGACCGGCTGGAGGATCGGGACCTGTTGCGGCGCGCGCTGGCGGTGTGGGCGCGGCCCGGTGGCTCGGTGCGGGTCTCGGCCACGCCCGGCACGCTGCCCGGACCGCCGGCCGGGCCGCCCCGGTTGCTGTTCGCGGGCACGGTGGACCAGGCGGCCGTGGTGCTCTTCCACGACGGGCTGCGGGTGGTCCGGTACGCGGAGGCCAGGAGCGGGGACGGCGGCGGCGCGCTGCTCGACCTGGGGCGTGCGGACGCCGCCGACCAGGCGTCGGCGACGGCGTTGGTCGTCGGCCGCGTCGATGGGAACGTGCGCTATCTGACGGCGCCCTGGGTGCGTGCGGTGGGGCTGCGTGACCTGCTCAGGCCGCTGGATCGAGCGCGCCCCCTCGCGCGTGGCGCGGACGGGGTCACGGCCCCGGTGCGCAGCCCCGCCGAAGCCCGGGACTGCGCGTCCTGGCCGGCCCTTCAGCTCGGCCCGCAGCTGGTCACCGACCTGGGCGAGCTCGCCCCGGCCCGGCTGACGTACGGGCCGCCCCCGGGCGCGAGCGCACCGGAGACGGGAGGCGCGTCGGAGGCGGCGGGCGCGGCCGGTGCGGGCGAGCGGGCGCGCCGCGACCTCGCGCGCACCGCCTGCCAGTTGTCGACCCTGCGCGGGGCCGGTGTGCGCGAGGTGAACGCCTGGCGCTTCGCCACCCAGCCGCTGCCGGAGGCCGCGGGCAGCGCCGACTGGGTGTGTGTGAGGGCGGAGACCTGGCGCGGTACGGGCACCAGGACGCTGGCCCAACTCCAACTGCCCGCGCGCCGCCCCGACGCGCCAGGCACAGCCGCCGCCCGCGCGGAGGACTCGGCGGCGTGCGGGCCGCGCGCTCCGCACGCGTTGGCCGGCGTGCTGTGGAAGTCCCCGGCCGGCCAGTGGTACGTGCTGGCCGCGGGTGACCCGGCGGTGGCCTCGATCCGGTGGGACGGGACGATGAGCGGCTCGGCCCTGGGCCGGCTGCTGGCTCTGCCGGTCGAGCCCGGCGCCCGCCCGGAGCTCAGCGCCACCCTGGCCGACGGCGAACGGCTGACGCCGCTGCGTTGAGCCACGGCCGCGTGCCGGTGGGGCCACACCCGTCGGTTCTTCGGCCCGCGCCGCCGGTCCCCGGGGCCGCACCGCGTTCGTCGGTGCGGCCCCGTCCGCTGTCGCGGGCCGGGGCGGGAGCGGAACGGCGGGGAGAAAACTGGTGCGCACACCCTGTCGCATACACTTACCCGCCAGTACATTGACAGCATGTCTAATACGGCCAAGGCGCGGCCCGCCCCCGTGGCCTCGGAGTACACCCCGCTCACGGCACGCGACGTGACGTTCGAGTGGTCCGGTACTCCCCTGCACTGGGTGCCGGGCGACCCGTCCACGACACACACGATCAACGTGCTGCACCTGCTGCTGCCCGCGGGCGAGCGCTGGTTCGTGCACGTCTACAAGCAGGTCCTGCCGCTCATCCGCGACGAGCGGCTGCGCGCGGACGTGCTCGGGTTCATCGGCCAGGAGGCCACGCACTCCCAGGCGCACGACCAGGTCCTGCCCCACCTGGCCGAGCTCGGCCTGGACCCGACCCCGTACACGGCGCAGGTCGACTGGTTCTTCGAGAAGCTGCTCGGCGACCGGACGCTGCCGCCGGGCCGGGCGAGCCGCTGGTGGCTGCTGGAGCGCGTCGCGCTGATCGCGGCCATCGAGCACTACACGGCCTTCCTCGGGGACTGGATCCTGAGCGCCGAGGCGCTGGACCGCGAGGGCTGCGACCCGGTGATGCTCGACCTGCTGCGGTGGCACGGCGCCGAGGAGGTCGAGCACAGGTCGGTGGCGTTCGACCTGTTCACGCACGTGGACGGCGGCTACCGGCGCCGGGTGCGGACCTGGGGCACGGCGTTCACCGCGCTGGTCTTCATGTGGCAACGCGGCATCAGGTTCTTCATGGCCAACGACCCGACGCTGTGTGACGGCAAGGCCAGCCTGCGGGAGTTCGTCCGCGCCGGGCGGCAGGGCCTGCTGCCGCGTACCGGCGCCATCGCGCGCTCCGTACCGGCCTACCTGAGCCGTGACTACCACCCCTCGCGGGAGTGCAGCACCGCCCAGGCCCTGGCCTACCTGGCCAGCTCGCCCGCCGCGAGCGCCGCCGAGGCCAGGTCGCGCTCCGCCCGCCCCGCCGGAGGTGCCTGAGGTGGCCCGCGTCCCGCTGCCCCGGCCCCGCACCGCCCTGGCGCTGGGCGTCGCCGCCCTGGCCGTCCGGTGCGCGCTGAGCCGCCGGATCGCGCGCTCACCGTTGTGGCCGCTGCCCGCGCTGGCCGACCCGGTGTCCGGGCGCGGCCGGGCCGGGCCCGGCGGCGCGCGGCGGCGTGTGGTGGTCACCGAGCGGCGGGAGGTGGCCGAGGGCGTGGTGCGCCTGCGGCTGGCCGGCGACGCGTTGCCACCCTGGCGGCCCGGCGCCCACCTCGACCTCGTCCTGCCCTCGGGCGCGGTCCGGCAGTACTCGCTGTGCGGCGATCCGGCCGACACCACCGCGTACACGGTCGCCGTCCGACGGGTCGAGGACGGCCGTGGCGGCTCCCGCGAGGTGCACGAGGAGCTGCGCGAGGGCACGGAGATCGAGGTCGGCGAGCCGCGCGAGCGCTTCCCGCTCGTGCCGGCGCCGGCGTACGTCTTCGTCGCGGGCGGCATCGGGATCACGCCCATCCTGCCGATGCTGCGCGCCGTGGCGGCGGCGGGGGTGCCGTGGACGCTGCTGTACGGGGGGCGTTCGCTGGCCAGCATGCCCTTCGTGGCCGAGGTGACGGAGCTCGGCGGGCCGGGGAGGGTGACGCTGGTGCCCGCCGACGAGCGGGGGTCGCCCGACCTGGCGGGCGCGCTGGCCACGGCGCCCGAGGGCGCGGCGGTCTACTGCTGTGGACCGGACGGGCTGATGGACGCGCTCGCCGAGCTGTGCGCGGCCGACCCGCCCGGCGGCGGGCTGCACCTGGAGCGGTTCGCGCCGGGCGGGGCCGGGCGGCCCGCCGGCGCGCAGAGCGCGTTCGAGGTGGAGTTGCGCCGCTCCGGTGCCACCGTCAGCGTCGGCCCGGACACCAGCGTGCTGACGGCCGTCCGCGAACAGGCCCTGCCCGACCTGGCGTACTCCTGCGCGCAGGGCTTCTGCGGCACCTGTGTGCAACGCGTGGTGGCCGGCGACGTCGACCACCGCGACGCGCTGCTGACGGACGCCGAGCGCGCGGACCAGATGCTCATCTGTGTTTCGCGCGCGCGGGGCGACAGGCTCGTACTCGACCTCTGAGGCCGGGCGTCGGTGGCCTGGGCCGGCGACGCCTCCGACCACCGCGCTGACCACGGGCGACGGCTGCCGCGCCGGCGCGCCGGGGGCCCGCCGCGCCGCGTGGCGCGGGCGGCGAACGGGGGCCGCCCGGGGGCGCGTCGGCCAACTAGGATGGCGCCATGGCCAAGAGCGCGCGCCGCAGAATGGGCGTGGAAGAACGACGCGAACAACTCATCACCGTGGCGCTCGACCTCTTCGGTCACCGGTCCCCCGAGGACGTGTCGATCGACGAGATCGCCGAACACGCCGGTATCTCCCGGCCGCTGGTCTACCACTACTTCCCCGGCGGCAAGCAGAGCCTGTACGAGGCGGCGCTGCGGCGGGCCGGCGACGAGTTGCGGGAGCGTTTCGTCGAGCCGCGCGAGGGGCCGCTGAGTGAGCGGCTGGCGCGCGTCATGGCGCGCTTCTTCGACTTCGTCGAGGACCACGGCCCCGGCTTCGCGGCCCTGATGCGCGGCGGCCCGGCGGCGGCGGTCGGCTGCGGCGAACCGCACCCCGTGGGCAGCGCCCGCGCGACGGTCGACGCGGTGCGGCAGGCGGCGTACGAGCAGATCCTGGCGCATCTGGACGTCGAGCGGCCCTCGGCGCGGCTCGCGCTGGTCGTCAGGTCGTGGGTCTCGTTGGCGGAGACGACGGCGCTGCTGTGGCTGGACGGACGCTCGGTGCCGCGCGGCGAGCTGGAGGTACAGCTCGTGCACGACTTCGCGGCGCTGGCGGCGGTGGGCGCGGCGGCCGACGCGGACATGGCCGCGCTGGTACGCGAACTGATCGCGCGCGAGCCTTCGGACGGGCTGTTCGCGGACCTGCTCGTGCGGCTGGCCGGCCTGATGACACCGGCGCCCCCGATCTCCGTGACGCCCCAGGTGGCGCCGGGCTGAGGGCGGTGGTGAGCGCGGGCGCGCGTCGGCCCCGGCCGGTGTCACGACCTGCCCGCGCGACCCCCGGCGGGCTGCCCGCGTGCCCGGGCGAGGTGCCCGCGCACCCCGGTGAGCTGCCGGTTTCGCGCCGCGACGTTGATCGCTGGACGCCTGTTCGACGCCGAGTTGTCAGACACCGGGGGTAGCGTCACCCCGTGACCACGCACGCGACACCTCCAAGCCCCCTCCACACCCTGGCCTCCGACCCCACCGGACGCTCCCTCGGGCTCGACTTCGACCTGCCGCCGGGCACCCTGCACCGGCTCACCGTCGACGGCCCGTGGCACGAGCCGCTGCTGTGGCGGGCCACCGAGCCGGCCACGGAGGACTCCTGGGGGCAGCTGCTGCCCGCGCTGAAGGCGGCCGGGCTGCACCCGGTGTTGCTCGGCGGGTCGCGCGAGAGCGACGGGGACCAGCCGTGGAACGAGGAGCTGGGCCCGGACCTGTCCTCCGACCCGGCCCGGTTCGACGCCGCCGCGCTGCTGGCCGAGTGGTGGGCGGACAACACCGCGCCGGAGGAGGACGAGGAGCGGCCGGCGTCGGCCTCCGGCGAGGGCACTCCCGAGCGGGCCGAGTCCTTCGACGAGGGCGCGGACGGCGAGCTGGCGGACGGCCAGGACGAGGGCTCCTGGCGCGGGCGCGGCGCGGGGCAGACGGCGCGCGAGGCGGACGAGGGCCCCGACGACGCCGTGGTGCTCGCCCCGTACGGCACGGCCTGGCCCGGCCTCGCGCCGGCCTGTTCGGCCCGGGTGGACCCGGACGAGCGGGCCGCCGAGGTGGCCGCCGCGCTGGTGGAGTACGACATCCTCACCGCCCCCCGGATCGCCCTGGTGCCGGCCGGGCGCAGCGCGGACATCCTGGCGGCGGTGGGCTGGCTGGGCCCGCTGAACTACGACGAGGACGCCGCCGCGTTCTCCGCCGTGCTGCGCTCCTGGGAGGACCGGTTCGGGATACGCGTGGTGGCGCTGGAGTTCGACGTCCTGCACGTGTCGGTGCCGCACCCGCCGCGCACGCTGGAGGAGGCGCTGCCGATCGCCGCCGAGCACTTCGCGTTCTGCCCGGACAACGTCTGGCAGGACAGCGAGACCCTGGAGCGGTACGCGCGGGAGCACCTGGTGGGCAAGCACAACTGGTCCTTCTGGTGGGACTGACCGGGCCGCCTCGTCCCGCCCGATCGGCCCAACCCGCCTGGTGGCGCGCCGTCTTGCGGCGCGCCCCGGCGCGCGCCCGGGCGGCCGCGTGTCAGCGTGTGAGGAGGTGGCGCGCGCAACCGTGTCGAGCCGGGCGGGCGTCCTGTTCGGGGGAGGGCCGTCCAGCCGGCGCGTGAGCGCCAGAGGGTGAGGTGCGCGGAGATGACCACCGTCCGCCAGGGAGCCGATCCACCCGTCCCCGGCCCGCCGGGCGGCGGACCCGCGCCACCGCCCCCACCTCCACCTCCGCCCCCGAACACCCCGTCCCGGCCGCGTGGTTGGCCGGCGCTGTGGCGGTTGCTGATCCGACTCCCGGCGGGTGTGCTGCTCTTCCTCACGCCGGTACTGCTGATGCTCTCCCCCCTGCTGGGGCTCTACGCCCTCGCCCGGCTCGGCCGGCTGGCCGCCTGGCACGTCTTCGTGCGCGGCAGCGGCCCGGTGCCCGTACACGATCCGGACGTGGCGCGTCTGAAGGCGCTGCGGATGTGGGCGGCGGTGGGCTTCACGCTCGTGGTCCTGGCCGCCTTCGGCTCCGCCGACGACATCGACGAGCAGGTCTCGGACCGGTGGGTCACGCTCCTGGCCGCGCCCTGGCTGCTGATCGCCAGCGGGCCGGTCGTCCTCGGCGTCCTCATCTGGTGCGCGCCGCCGGCTCGTCGCCCCGCGATGCGGGCCGCCCTGCGTGGCCCACTGCGTCAACTCCTCTGCTTCTTCGGCACGTTGGCCCTGGTCCCCGCGCTGTTCGCCGGCCTGGTGTGGCTCACTCCGGACGAGGTGCGCGGGCTCCCGCCGTTCGCGCTGCTCATGGCGGGCCTGGGGGTGTGCGTGTGGTCGGTGTTCCTGTTCCTGTTCGCCTCGCTCACGGTCACCCGCACCGGGTTCGGCGCGGCCGACGTGCACCCCGCCGCCCCGGCCCTGTTGACCATCGTCCTGGTCTGGGTGTGCGCGGTCGTCACCGGCCGCCCCACCGGCCCACCCGTCCTGGCGTACACGCTGCTCGTCGGCGGCCCGGCCACGGTGACGGCCCTGGCGTGCTGGGAGATCAGTCGCCTGCGCACCCGGTACGGGGTACGCCTGCGCGGCTGAGCCACCACACTCGGCCGGGCCCCGGACCGTGGGCCGGCGGCGGGGCGGGCGGTGTGCTCCCGCCCCGGGGTGGGGTCACACCGCCCACCACACCGCCGTGTCGGCGGGCAGCTCGCGCGATCCCCCGGCCGTCGGGCCCAGTTCGGCGCTGGCCACGAGTACCGGGCCGGGCTCGGGCAGGCGTACGGGGTGGGGCGTGGTGTTGACCGCGCACTGCACGCCGCCCTCCGGCGCCTCGCGCCGGAAGACGAGCACGCCCTCGGGCGCCGGCAGCCAGCGCACCGCGTCCCCGGCACCCAGTGCCGGCTGCTGGCGGCGTACCGCCAGCGCCCGCCGGTACAGCTCCAGCGTCGAGTGCGGGTCGCCGGTCTGCGCGGCCACGCTCAGCCGCGCCCAGGCGGCCGGCTGCGGCAGCCAGCTGGGGCCGCCGGGCGTGGGCCCGAAGCCGTACGGCGGGTCCTGGCCGGACCAGGGCAGCGGCACCCGACAGCCGTCGCGCAGCCCGTCCTGCCCGTCGCCCCGGAAGAACGAGGGGTCCTGCCGCACCGCGTCGGGCAGGTCGGTGACCTCCGGCAGGCCGAGCTCCTCGCCCTGGTAGAGGTAGGCCGAGCCGGGCAGCGCCAGCGTCAGCAGCGTGGCGGCCCGCGCCCGCGCCAGGCCCTGCTCCGGGCTGGTCTCGGCGAACCGGGTGGCGTGCCGTACGACGTCGTGGTTGGAGAGCACCCAGGTGGTGGGGGCGCCGACCGGGCGCAGGGCGGCCAGCGACGCGTCGATGACGGTACGCAGCGCGGCGGCGTCCCACGGGGTGGTGAGGTAGTGGAAGTTGAACGCCTGGTGCAGTTCGTCGGGGCGCAGGTAGAGCGCGGTGCGTTCGGCGCTGGGGGTCCATGCCTCGGCCACGCCGATGCGCGGTCCGGGGTACTCGTCGAGGACGGTGCGCCAGTCCCGGTAGATGGCGTGCACCCCGTCCTGGTCGAAGAAGGGCAACGGCTGGCTGCCGAGCAGCCTGAGCTGGCCGCTGTGCCCGGCGTCCGGCAGCCCGGCCGCCTTGACCAGGCCGTGCGCGACGTCGATGCGGAAGCCGTCGACGCCCAGGTCGAGCCAGAACCGCAGGATCGAGCGGAACTCGTCGCGTACGGCGGGGTGGTCCCAGTTGAAGTCGGGCTGCTGCGGCGCGAACAGGTGCAGGTACCACTCACCCGGCGTGCCGTCGGGCTCGGTGACGCGGGTCCAGGCGGGCCCGCCGAAGACGGACTCCCAGTCGTTGGGCGGCAGTTCCCCACCGGCGCCCCGACCGGGGCGGAAGTGGAAGCGTTCGCGCGGCGCGGAGCCCGGCCCCTCGCGCAGCGCCCGCTGGAACCAGACGTGCTGCTCGGAGCAGTGGTTGGGCACCAGGTCCATGATGACCCGCAGGCCGAGCCGGTGGGCCTCCTCGATGACGGCCTCGGCGTCGGCCAGGGTGCCGAAGACGGGGTCGATGGCGCGGTAGTCGGCGACGTCGTAGCCGGCGTCGGCCTGCGGCGAGGCGTAGCAGGGGCTGAGCCAGACGGCGTCGACGCCCAGGTCGCGCAGGTGTGGCAGGCGGCGGCGGACGCCCTCCAGGTCGCCCATGCCGTCGCCGTCGGCGTCGGCGAAGCTGCGCGGGTAGACCTGGTAGATGACGGCGTCGTGCCACCACGGCGCGGGGGGCGGAGCGGCCGGCGTGGGCGGGGCGACGGCGCGCGGGGTGGGGGTGGGCTGGCCCGTCGGCGCCGGGCCGGTGGGGGCGGCGAGGTGCTCTGTCATGTCATCCCTGGTGTGTGCGGGGTGCGGGGTGCGGGGGGTGCGGGGTGCGGGGTGCGGGAGGCGGTGGCGCCGGCCTCGCGGGGTCGGCCCGTCGTCGCGGCGGGGTGCGGCCGGCGTACGGGGTGCGCGGTGGCCGGGGCGGGGTGCCGGGGAGTGAGGCGGGTGGTGTGGGGGTGTGGGAGGGCGGGCGCCGTGGGGGTGCGCCGGGCCGGCGGGGTGGCGTCGCGGGCCGGTGTCGCGGCGGGGGGCGACCGGCTCGCCGGCCCGGCGCGAGTCCGGGTTGCCGAGGAACGTAACAGGGTTGCAAGGTCACCGAAAGAGCTTGCGGAATTTTTCCACCCGGCCCGCGACCTCCCGCCTCCACGCGCCCACCCCGTCGCCGCCGTACGCCCTTGACAGCCAGCTCAGCACGGTCTCCGCAGGCAGTCACGGACCGCCGCGACCGCTGCAAGAACTTGCAGGGACGGACTGTTCCGGTGGCCCGGGTGGTGCCGTACGACAGGCGTCGGCGGCTCTCGCGCCCGCGGTGCGCACGGCGCCGGGCGACCGGTACAGTCCCACTCCATGACCGCACGGCTCGCCGACATCGCAGCCCAGGCGGGGGTCAGCGAAGCCACGGTGAGTCGGGTGCTGAACGGGAAGCCCGGCGTGGCCACGGCCACTCGCGCCTCCGTGCTCGCCGCGCTGGACGCCCTCGGCTACCAGCGCCCGCCCGCGCTGCGCCGACGTGGCGCCGGACTGGTCGGGCTGATCACACCCGAGCTGGAGAACCCGATCTTCCCCGCCCTGGTCCAGGTCATCGGGCAGGCCCTGACCCGACAGGGCTACACGCCGGTGCTGGCCACCCAGACCCCGGACGGGCCCACCGAGGACGAGCTGACCGAGATGCTCGTCGACCGGGACGTGGCCGGCATCATCGTGGTCTCCGGGCTGCACGCGGACACCACGGCCGACGTGCGACGCTACGCCCGACTGCGCGCCCGTGGCATGCCGTTCGTGCTGGTGGACGGCTACTCGCCGCAAGTGCGGGCGCCCTTCATCTCCCCCGACGACCGGGCCGCGATGGAACTGGCCGTCACCCATCTGGCCGCCCTCGGGCACCAGCGGATCGGCCTGGCGCTCGGGCCCCGGCGGTTCGTTCCGGTGCTGCGCAAGATCGAGGGGTTCCAGCACGTGATGCGCGAGCGGCTCGGGGTGAGCGCGCGGGCGTGCGCGGAGCTGGTCGAGCACTCGCTGTACACCCTGGAGGGCGGCCGGGCGGCCGGCGGCGCACTGCTGGAGCGCGGCTGTACGGCGGTGGTGTGCGCCAGCGACATGATGGCGCTGGGCGCGGTGCGGGCCGCCCGGGAGCGCGGCCTGCGGGTCCCCGGGGACGTCTCGGTGGTCGGCTTCGACGACTCGCCGCTGATCGCCTTCACCGACCCGCCGCTGACCACGGTGCGCAAGCCCGTGGGGGCCATGGGGCAGGCGGCGGTGCGGGCGCTGCTGGAGGAGATCGGCGGGGCCCATTCGGCGGACGCGGCGAGCGCCGCTTCGGCTCCGCTCTACGGCGAGTTCGTGTTCCTGCCGGAGCTGGTGGTACGCGATTCCACCGCTCGCGCGCCACGGGTCACCTAGGGTCCGTCCCCGGCCGCCGGCCGGGGCCCGTCCCGGGGCGGAACGGGGGCGGAACGGGGGGGTCGGATCGGGCTCTGAGCGGCGGGTACCCGTCCCTCGGGTGATCTGTCGAGCGGACAAGTCTGGCAGACTGTTCTTCTATGGGTGAAGCGATTTCGAGGACTCCGCGAGGCCGGACGGGAGCTCCCCCGCCACCCATAGGGGAACGCGCGGCGGGCCGTCCGTCGGCCACCCGCACCCGGTTCGCCCGGCTCCGTTCGCCCCGCCGGCCACGGCTGTGGTTCGAGATCCTGCTGATCGCGGTCAGCTACTGGACGTACTCGCTGATCCGTAACGCCGTGCCCGCGCAGAAGAGCGCCGCGCTGCGCAACGCCGAGTGGATCTGGGATCTGGAACAGCACCTGGGGCTGGCGATCGAGCGCGGCGTCAACCACGGCGTCGACTCGGTGACGTGGCTGATCGTCGGCATGAACTACTACTACGCGACGCTGCACTTCGTGGTGACCGTCGGCGTCCTGGTGTGGCTCTACCGCTGGCACCCGGGGCGGTACGCGGCGATCCGCCTGGTCCTGTTCGCGACCACGGCCGTGGCGCTGGTCGGCTTCTACTTCTTCCCGCTGGCCCCGCCCCGGCTGATGCCGGACATGGACTTCATCGACACCGTCATCGTCCACCGCACCTGGGGCTCGCTGGCCTCGGGCAACCTGGCCGAGGTCTCCAACCAGTACGCGGCCATGCCCTCGATGCACATCGGCTGGTCCACCTGGTGCGGGATCACCATCGCCGCGCTGGCCGGCCCGCGCTGGGTCCGGGCGCTCGGCGTGCTGTACCCGGTGGCCACGCTCGTGGTCATCGTCGCCACCGCCAACCACTTCTGGCTCGACGCCGTGGGCGGCCTGCTGTGCCTGGGCTTCGGCTTCGCGGTCGCCACCCTGTGGTACGCGGCCTCGCCCTACCGGCTGCCCCGGCACATCGCGAGCCCCGTCGCCCACCGCTCCCTCCCCGGCGAGCCCACCGCCGAGGAGGACCCCGCGCCGCCGACGCCGGCCGACACCGACCGGGGGCCCGTCGCGGACGGGGCGGCCGAGGACCACACCGACCCGGCGCCACGCCGCCCCTGACCCGGGCACCCGCCCCGCCCGACGGAGGCGCGGCCCACGCCGGGGCGCGGGCTCAGCCCGCGTAGTCGTAGAACAGCCGCTCCATCACCGCGCGGGCGCGTCGCGTCGTACGGCGGTAGTCGTCCACCATCTCGCCGACGTGCCCCGGCTCGTATCCCAGGTAGCGGCCGACGGCCGCCAGCTCGCGGCCGTCGGCGGGGAAGGTGTCACCGGGCCTGCCGCGTACCAGCATCACCGCGTTGCGCACCCGGGTGGCCAACACCCACGCCTCGTCCAGGGTCTGCGCGTCGTCGGTGTCGATGAGCCCGATCGCGTGCGCGGCGGCCAGCGCGGGCCGGGTGCGGGTGGTGCGCAGCCCCGGTTCGGCCCAGCCGTGTCGTAGCTGGAGGAGCTGCACGGTCCACTCGACGTCGGACAGGCCGCCCCGGCCGAGCTTGGTGTGGGTGGTGGGGTCGGCGCCACGCGGCAGCCGCTCGGACTCCATTCGCGCCTTGAGCCGGCGGATCTCCCGCACGGCGTCGTCGGCCAGGCCGTCGACGGGGTAGCGCAGCGGGTCGATCAGCTCGATGAACCGCTCCCCCAGCTCGACGTCGCCGGCGACCGGCTCGGCCCGCAGCAACGCCTGGCTCTCCCACACCTTGGCCCACCGCCGGTAGTAGGCGGCGTACGAGGCCAGGGTGCGCACCAGCGGCCCGGACTTGCCCTCGGGGCGCAGGTCGGCGTCGATGAGCAGGGGCGGGTCGGCGGTGGGGAGCTGGAGCAGTCGGCGCATCTCGTTGGCGACGGCGAACGCGGCCCGCCCCGCCTCCTGCTCGTCCACGCCCGGCCGTGGTTCGTGGACGAAGAGCACGTCCGCGTCGGAACCGTAGCTGAGCTCGTGGCCGCCGAAGCGGCCCATGCCGATGACGGCGAACCGGGTGGGCAGCGTGTCGCCCCACGCGTCGCGCACGGCGGCGCGCAGCGCGCCGGCGATGGTCGCCGCGTTGAGGTCGGAGAGCGCGGCGCCCACCGCGTCGGCCGCCGCGCCCGCGTCCAGGCCGGCCGCTGGCGCGCCGCCGGCCGACGCGCCGGGGCCGTGCGCGGCGGACTCGCCACCGCGCGCCGGTGGCGGGGCGGCGGGCGGCCCGCCGACCGGGGGCGTGGCTCCCCCCGCGTGCCCGGGGTGCCCGGGGTGCTCGTGGTAGGGGGCGAAGGCGCCGATGAGGTCGGCGGCGGCGGTGCGGAACAGCTCACGGCGGCGTACGCCCCGCGCGGCGGCCACCGCCTGCTCGGGCCCGTCCGCGCGGCCGACCGCCGCCAGCACCTCCTGTTCCAGGTGGGCCCGGGTGCGTGGGCGCAGGCCCTGCGGGTCGCCGAGCAGCGCGACGGCCTCGGGGGCGCGCAGCAGCAGGTCGGGGGCGAGCCGGCCGGCCGACAGGACACGGGCCAGGTTCTCGGCCGCCGCGCCCTCGTCGCGGAGCAGCCGCAGGTACCACGGGGTCTTGCCGAGCGCGTCGGAGACCTTGCGGAAGCCCAGCAGTCCCGCGTCCGGGTCGGCGGAGTCGGCGAACCAACCCAGGAGCACGGGCAACAGGGTGCGCTGGATGGCGGCCTTGCGCGTCACGCCGGAGGCCAGCGCCTCCAGGTGGCGCAGCGCGCCGACCGGGTCCGCGTAGCCCAGCGCCTCCAGACGCTGGCCGGCGGCCTTGGCGCTGAGCCGGGTCTCGCCGGGTTCGAGCTGGGCGACGGCGTCGAGCAGCGGCCGGTAGAAGAGTTTCTCGTGCAGGCGGCGCACCTCGCGCGCGTGCCGCTTCCACTCCTGTCGCAGCCGCGTCACCGGCTCGGTGCGCGGCCAGTCGAAGGGCCGCGACAGCGAGCGCCCCAGCCGCCGCAGGTCGGCCTCGTCCTCGGGCACCAGATGGGTGCGGCGCAGCTTGTAGAGCTGGATGTGGTGCTCCATGGCGCGCAGGAAGCGGTACGCCTCGTCGAGCGCGGCGGCGTCCGCGCGGCCGACGTAGCCGCCGGCGGCCAGCGCGGCGAGCGCGTCCAGCGTGCTGCCGCTGCGCAGGGAGGCGTCGCTACGGCCGTGGACGAGCTGGAGCAGTTGCACGGCGAACTCGACGTCCCGCAGGCCGCCGGGGCCCAGCTTGATCTCCCGGTCCACCTGGGCGGCCGGGATGTTCTCCACGACGCGGCGGCGCATCTGCTGCACGTCGGCCACGAAGTTCTCGCGCTCGGCCGCCTGCCACACCATCGGGGCCAGCGCGTCCACGTACGACTGACCCAGCGCGACGTCCCCGGCCACCGGTCGGGCCTTGAGCAGCGCCTGGAACTCCCAGGTCTTGGCCCACCGCTGGTAGTAGGCGAGGTGGCTGGCCAGGGTGCGGACCAGGGGGCCGTTGCGGCCCTCGGGGCGGAGGTTGGCGTCCACCGGCCAGATGGTGCCCTCGGCGGTGACGTCGCCGCAGACGCGGACCAGTCGGGCGGCCAGTCGGGTGGCGGCGCGCAGCGCGGCCGACTCGGCGTCGCCCGCCGTGCCGGCCGTCGCGTCGTCGGCGCCGCCCGCCACGGGTCGTTGCGGCGCCTCGGCCACGAAGATGACGTCCACGTCGGACACGTAGTTCAGTTCGCGCCCGCCGCACTTGCCCATGCCGATCACGGCCAGCCGGCACGCGGCGGCGTCCTCGGGCGCCTCCTCGGTGGCGATCCGCAGGGCGACACGCAGGGTGGCGGTGGCCAGGTCGGCGAGTTCGGCGGCGGTCTGGGCCACGCCGGTGGTGCCGCACACGTCACGGGCCGCTATCTGCAACAGGCAGCCACGGTAGGCGGCGCGCAGCGCGTCGGGCCTGTCCAGTCCCTGGGGCGGCGCGCCCCACACGCCGTGGGTCAGCGCCTGCTCGAACTCGGGCGTGGTGGGGTGCAGGTCGGCGGACTCGTAGGTGACCAGCGAGTGCCAGTCGCCCGGGTGCCGGGCGAGGTGGTCGCCGAGCGCCTCGGAGGCGCCGAGCACGCCCAGGAGCCGGTCGCGCAGGGGCTTGGCCGTGGTGACCGTGGTGAGCAGAGTCTGCCGCTCGTCCTCCGGCAGCGCCTCGGCCAGCCGTACCAGGCCCATCAGCGCGAGGTTGGGGTCGGCGGTGGCGCCCAGCGCGTCGAGCAGCAGCGGGTCGGCCCGTACGGCGGCGAGCGCGGGCGCGTCGAGCAGCCGCCCGGCCGCCTCGGGGTCGGTGAATCCATAGCGCAGCAGCCGTCCGAACCGGCTGTCCCGTCGCCCTTGCAGCACGGCGTACCCGCCTTTCCGCGCGGTCGTCACCCGGTGCCGTCGCCGGCGACGAGCCGCCCCTGGCCACGACCGCTCGCCCTGGTCCGCGAG
Organism: Streptomyces sp. NPDC057702; assembly: GCF_042799315.1. Lineage (NCBI taxonomy): Bacteria > Bacillati > Actinomycetota > Actinomycetes > Kitasatosporales > Streptomycetaceae > Streptomyces > Streptomyces sp. NPDC057702. The sequence continues at coordinate 189,424 of NZ_JBHVJC010000015.1, forward strand.
GGAGCTTAGTACCTGCCCAGCGCGGAACCCCCGGCATGGGGTGGCCGTGTCCACTGTGCCCCATACCCGCGCGGCACGGGGTGCCGCGCCACCGGGGGCGGTCGGGGCGCGGGCCGGGCGGCCGGGTGGGCGGCGGGCGCCCGCGCGGGGCCACGACGCCCGTTGTCAGAGGGGGCGCGTAGCGTGCGGCCATGGACGGAGCGAGTGAGGACGGCGACCGGCACGGTCCGGCGGCCGGGCGGGACCGGGCGGGCGTGGGCGTCCAGCGCTACTACGCGCGCAACGCCGCGCTGCTGGGGCGGCGGTACGAGAGCGTCACCTTCGCGGAGGTGCACGGCGGTGTGCTGGACCTGCTGCCGCCAGCGCCGGCGCGGGTGGTGGACATCGGCGCGGGCACCGGGAGGGACGCGGCGGCGCTGGCCGCGCTGGGGTACCAGGTGACCGCGGTCGAGCCGGTGCCCGAGCTGCGACAGGTCGCCGGGCGCCTGCGTCCGGGCGGGCGGGTGCGCTGGGTAGCGGACGCGCTCCCCGAGTTGCCGCTGGTGGACGGCGGCTTCGACCTGGCGTTGCTGTCCGCGGTGTGGATGCACCTGCCGCCGCCCGCACGCGGGCGGGCCATGGCGCGCCTGGCCGAGATCCTGGCCCCGGGCGGGCTGCTGGTGATCTCGCTGCGGCGCGGCGCCCCGCCCGTGGACCGCGAGATGTTCGACGTGCCCGCCGAGGAGGTGGCGGCCGAGGGGGAGCGCGCGGGTCTGCGGCTCGTCCGTTCCGTGACGGAGGGAGCGGACCGCCTCGGCCGCGCCGAGGTGTGGTGGCAGTCCGTCGTGCTCGGTAGGGACGCGCAGTGATCGGGCGGGAGTTCTACGCGGGGGACGCCTCGGCGCGCGCGTCCTGGCGCCTGGTCGTGCTGATGGGCGCCAACACGCGCACGTACAAGTTCGCGCTGGGGCGCACGCTGTTGGAGTTCGGCCGGCGCGGGCGGGACGCGGTCCCGCTGGCCGAGTTCGCCGCCGCGTACGGCATGGCCATGGCCGAGCGCGTGGGCCGGGCGGCCCAGGCGTCGCCGAACACCCCGCTTGGCGAGCGGGACTTCCTCACGGTGGCCCGCCGGGAGAGCCCGGCGTCCCTGGCCGCCGGCGAGCCCACTGAGCGGCTGGTGGCCGCCGCGGCGGAGTCGATACCCGAGATGGTGCTCCGCACGTTCCACAACCTGCGGGGCGGCGGTCCGGCGCCGCACACCTTCTACGCGCTGACCGGGCGGGGGCGGGACCGGGTGCTGCGGCTGACCCCCGACCTGCTGCGGGTGGCGGAGTCGGAGCAGGCGGCCGGCCTGGCGGGCGAGTTGGACGCGCGGTGGAGCATCGTGGAGTGCGCCTTCGACGCCGAGGTGGGGGTGAGCCTGGTCCGGGAGGGGGTCGCGGTCGACTGGGAGACCCTGAGCGTCACCGACGTACACCGGCGCCGCTCGGTGACCGGCGTACGGGAGGCGACCGTGAGCTTCCAGCACGGGCGCTGCCTGATCTGCCAGGAGGTCCTGGCCCCTGACGACGCCACGGCCGTCGACCACGTCTTTCCCCACGCGTTGATGCGCCGGCTGGCCAGCGTCGGTGGGTGGCGTGGACCCGACCTGGACGTCCTGTGGAACCTCGCACCGGTGCACGCCAGCTGCAACGGCGCCAAGAGCGACCGGATGCCCACCGCCGCCGAACTCGCGCGGCTGGCCGCCCGCAACGAGGCGATCATGGACTCCCCGCACCCGCTCAGCTCCACCCTGCGCCTGAGCCGCGAGCACGCGCTGCCGGGCCGCCGCGTTGCCACGTGGGCGGAGTTCCTCGACGCGGTGCGGTCGACGGTGTGACGGGCACCGGGCCTCCCCCGTGACCGGCCCCCTCCGATGCCCACGGGGCGCCACGACCGGTGCCTCACCCCGCCACGCGGGAGTCCGTGCGGGGCCCGGACCGTCGCGGTACCGGAGCGCGTCGGCGGCCGGGCGAACGGGACGGGGGGCGGAGTGCTCACGCGTGCGCTCCAGGTACGGGGAGGGCCGGGTGCGGGCGGTGGGGCGGGTCCGGCCGTCGTCGACCCAGGCGCCGAGGACTCAGATGTCGAGGAAGCGGACGTCCTTGGCGTTGCGCTGGATGAAGGAACGTCGCGCCTCGACGTCCTCGCCCATCAGTACCGAGAACAGGTCGTCGGCCTGCGCCGCGTCATCCAACGTGACCTGACCCAGCACCCGGTGATCCACGTCCATCGTCGTCACCCGCAACTCCTCGGCGTTCATCTCGCCAAGACCCTTGAAACGCTGGACCGAGTCATCCCGAATCCGCTTGCCCGCCTCACGCCCGGCCGCGATCAACGCGTCCCGCTCACGATCGGAATACGCGTACTCGAAGTCGTCCCGACCCCACTTGATCTTGTACAACGGCGGACGCGAGAGGAAGACGTGCCCCGCCTCCACCAACGGCCGCATGAACCGGAAAAGGAACGTCAACAACAACGTGTTGATGTGCTGCCCATCGACATCGGCGTCCGCCATCAAAATGATCTTGTGATAGCGCAGCTTGTCGATATCGAAATCCTCGTGCACACCCGTACCGAACGCCGAGATCAACGCCTGCACCTCGGTGTTCTGCAGGATCTTGTCGATCCGCGCCTTCTCCACATTCAGGATCTTGCCCCGGATCGGCAAAATCGCCTGATACTGCGGATTACGCCCCGACTTCGCCGAACCACCGGCCGAGTCACCCTCGACGATGAAGATCTCACACTTCGTCGGGTCATTGGACTGACAGTCCGAGAGCTTCCCCGGCAACGACGCCGTCTCCAGCAACCCCTTGCGCCGCGTCAGGTCCCGCGCCTT
>NZ_JBHVJC010000016.1:0-74267 GCF_042799315.1 Streptomyces sp. NPDC057702
TTTTTTTTATCCCGCGGGGGGGGGCCCGCCCCGCGGGCCGCCCCCCCCCGCGCGGCGCCGGTCGACGGGCCCGCGCCCGCCACGGCGCGGGCGCGGGGCTGATGGGGCCGGGCCAGCGGGCCGGGGGCGAGCCGGGCGGTCAGGTCGTGCTGGGGACCCGCTCGTCGCTGTGGCCCGTGGCCCGCGGGGTGCCGGCCACGCCTGGCGCGGGGGCCGCGTCCGGCGTCGGGGCCGCGTCCCCGGTGGCGTTCGGCCGCGTGCCGGCGTCGCCCTGGGGGGCCGGCCGGGGGCGGGAGCCGCTGAGCCAGCGCGTGCCGGGCTTTTCCACCAGCGCGTGGAGCACGGCCGACAGCGCCAGGCTGACCAGCAGGAAGCCGAGGATGACGAGGACGGCCTGGCCGGTGTCCCAGTTCCTGCCACGGCCGATCCAGTCGTGGCCGTACAGCAGCACCAGCAGGTGTACGAGGTAGAAGGCGAACGAGCGCTCGCCGAGCCAGACCATCGGCCCGCTGGCGAACCAGCTCCCGCCACCGCGCACGTCCGCGTCGGCGGCGGCCGGGATCAGCAGCGCGATCGGGACGATGGTGGCCGCCACCAGGCTGTACAGGTAGGGGACCTCCTGCGAGGCCAGGTAGTAGCCGACGCCGAACAGCGCGATCGGCACGACCAGCGGCAGCCGGAACCACCTGCCCTCGGCCACCACCCGGGCCAGCAGCATGCCGAGGACGAACTCCAGGGCGCGCGCGGGCGGGAAGACGTAGACGAACCAGTACTGCTTGAGGCTCGCGACGCCGTCGGGGAGCGTCATCACCGGCTCGGCCGTGACCAGCCTGGCCACCAGCGGCACGCAGATGATCGCGGCGGTCACCACCGCCACGCAGGGCCACAGGTGCGCGGCGCGGACCCGGGAGACGCCCCACCACAGCAGCGGGAAGGCCAGGTAGAAGAACATCTCGCAGGCGAGCGACCAGCTGACGGCGTTGCCGCTGAGGAAGATGTCGTACTCGGGCCACCAGGAGTGGACGAGCAGCAGGTTGGTGAGCGCCTCGTCGGCGTCGACCGTGCCGGCGGCGGCCAGCGCGCCGTCGGTGCGCGAGATGAGCCAGAAGGCCACCAGCGCGGTCACCAGGTGGCCCGGGTAGACCTTGGCCAGGCGGCGGCGCCAGAACCGGGGCGCGGTGTCCCCCGCACGGCGCGACCAGGCCAGGACGAACCCGCTGAGCACGAAGAAGAACGAGACGCCGATCCAGCCGGCCTTGTTCACGACGTCGGCGTAGTCGCCCTGTACTCCGGGGTCGCGGAAGAAGCGCTCCCACGCGACGTGGAAGGCGAAGACCATCAGCGCGGCGACGAAGCGCAGGCCGGTCAGCGACGGCAGGCGGGACGGGTGGTGGGGGGTGGGGGTCATGGTGTGGCGCTCCCTCGCGGCCCGGCGTCTGGCCGGGCCGGTGTGTCGGTGGTGCCCCGGTCCGGCGCCCGCAGGGCCCGGTCGGTGAGAGCCGCCGCCGCCCCGGTGTAGCGGGCGGGGTCGAGCAGCGCGCGGATCTCCTCCTCGGTGAGGTGGGCGGTGATCTCGGGCAGGCCGGCGAGGACCTCGCCGAGCCCGAGGCCGCGCTCGGCGGCGGTCCGGGCGGCGGCGCCCAGCAGCGCCTTGGCCCGTGCCTTGCCGAGCTGAGGGGTCAGGACGGCGGCCACCCGCTCGGAGACGATCTGGCCGCCGGTCAGGTCGAGGTTGGCCCGCATGCGCGCGGGGTGCGGCTCCAGGCCCGCCAGGAGTTCGGCGGCGGTGTGCGTGGCGCCGCCCGCCAGGCGTAGGCACTCACGCAGCGGCTGCCACTCGGCGTGCCAGGCGCCGCCCGAGCGTTCGTCCTCGGTGAGCATGCAGGCGTACAACCCGGCGGCCTGTTGCGGCAGTTGGAGGGCGGCCGAGCGCACGAGGGTGGCCAGGACCGGGTTGCGCTTGTGGGGCATGGCCGAGGAGGCGCCGCGCCCGGCCGGGCCCGGCTCGCTGACCTCGCCGACCTCGGTGCGGGCCAGCGACTGCACGTCCACGGCGATCTTGCCGAGCGCGCCGGCCAGGAACGAGGTGGCCGCCGCGATGTCGGCCAGCGGGGTGCGCAGCACGTGCCAGGGCAACAGCGGTACGGCCAGGCCCAGTTCGTCGGCGTAGGCGGCGATCAGGGCCTCGGTGTACGCGGCGGCCCGCTCCCGTCGCTCCTGGCGGTCCGTCCCGTCGCCGGTGTCGCCGTGGCCGGCGTACTCCAGGTAGCCGGCCAAGGTGCCGGCGGCGCCGCCGAGCTCCACCGGCAGGGACGCCTCCAGGGCGCGCAGCCGGTGGGTGGCCTGGCGGACCAGGTCGAGCCAGCCGGCCGCCTTGAGGCCGAAGGTGGTCGGGACCGCGTGCAGGGTCAGGGTGCGGCCGGCCATCGGGGTGTCCCGGTGCTCGCGCGCCAGCCGCTCCAGCGCGGCCGAGCAGCGCGCCAGGTCGGCCAGCATCAGGCCCACCGCGCGCCGGGTGACCAGCATGGCCGCGGTGTCCAGCACGTCCTGGCTGGTGGAGCCCCGGTGGACGTAGTCGGCCGCCAGCGCGTCCCGGTCGGCGACGGCCGCGGTCAGCGCCTGGACGAAGCCGACGACGGGGTTGGCGGTCTCGCGCGCGGCGTGGGCCAGGGCCACCAGGTCGAGTTCGGCGTCGGCGCCGACGGCGGCGATGGTCTCGGCCGCCTCCGTCGGGACCGTGCCAAGGCGCGCCTGGGCGCGGGCCAGGGCGACCTCGGCCTCGATCATGGCGCGCAGCCACGCCTGGTCGTCGACCTCCGCTTCGACGGGCGTGGCCGCTCTGACCGGGGACAGCAGTCCCGCGTCCAGTGCCCCGGCGGGTTCCCTACGGTGGGCTGTCATCTCGTCTTACGCGTCCTCTCGTGGGCTCGTGAACTGGGCGGCCCGGCGGGCTGGTCGGGCTCCGGTGCCCGCGCGGGCCGTCCGTGGCGGTGGCTAGGCCGCGCTCTCGGTCAGGTCGGGCTCGGTCGGCTGGGCCGGCTGGGCCGGCTCCGTGTCGGGCGCCGCCCCGGCGACCAGGGCGAGGGCCGCCAGGGCGATGGCGTCGGAGTCGGTGAGGGTCACCGATCCGACGCCGGGTCTGATACCGGCCGCGGTCACCCAGTGCACGGCCTCGGTGGGCACGCCGAAGGCGAAGCGGCGCGGGTGCGCGCGGTCGGCCGCGTCCAGCAGGTGGAAGGGGCGGGCGGTGACGGCCAGGCCGTCGGTCTCGTACCAGCCGCCGTCCCGCCGGGCGACGCGGTGCGCGCGGCACTGGCCGCTGTCCTGGAGATGGCGCAGCAGCGCGTCACCGGTGCGGCGCAGGGTGATGTCGGGCAGCCGGGCCTCGACGAGGGTGCGCGCGCGCACCGTGGAGTGCGGGACGTGGGGCGAGCTGGCGCGGTAGCCGTCCGCGGTGACGTCCACGCGCAGGGCCGGGCCGAGCACGCGCAGCACCCCGGCCTCGATGAGCGCCACCATCTCCTCGGTGCGGCGGGCCGGCGGGCCGATGGAGAGGTAGGCGTTGAGCGGGGTGTACCAGCGGTCCAGGTCGTCGCGGTGGCTGTCGCCGTGCAGCCCGCCGTGGTCGACCACGAGTCGGATCTCGTTGCGCAGGTCGCGCAGGACGTCCAGGGCGGCCTTGTGCGGGCCGCTGACGTTGCCCAGCCGGGCCTGCTCCAGGTCGGTGCGCAGGTGCTCCAGCAGCCAACGCGTGAAGTGGTCCGGGTCGGTGAACTCCTGGTCGCGGTAGGGGTGGGCCAGGCCCTCCCAGTCCCAGCGGTCGGCGCCGGTCAGCCCGTAGGCGTCCAGGACCTGGGACTCCTCGGCGCTGCCCCAGGGCCGGTCCAGGTACTCCTTGCGGAAGCCCTCGATGTCGGCGGCCCGGCCGCGCCCGGCGAGCAGGGCGCTGTAGTAGACGGTCTCGGTCTCCTTGGCCACCAGCGGCCACACCTGGACGCGGAAGTCCGCGCCCAGGGCGCCGGTGGGCCCGCCGCGCAGCGCGGCGATCCTCTCCGGCGTGAGCAGCAGCGGCTCGTGCCGGCCGTGCGGGCCCTTCTCGTTCTCGCCGCGCGCCTGGTACGGGACGCCCCGGCGGGACCCGGCGTACAGCAGCGGCTCGCGGCCCGAGGGGCGGTAGACCAGGCGTCCCGCCTCGCGGGCGAAGACGCCGCCACGGCCGGCGGTGAACAGGGCCTGGTAGTCGAAGTAGTTGAGTCCAAGGCCGCGCAGCAGCACCGGTTCGCCGGGGCCGATCGCGCCCAGGTCCACATCGGCCGGGTTGGCCGGGGCCAGGTAGGTCAGGCCGTGCTCCCGGGCCCGCTCGGCGATCGCGCGCTCCCCCGCGCCGGCGTCGGCGGGCAGGTGGCCCAGGGCGAGCACCACGGCGTCGAGGTCACCGAGCACGGTGCCGTCGGCCAGGGTGACCTGTTGCGGCGGCCCCCCGGCGACGGGTCGCGTGCCCTGGTCGTCCAGGGCCACCGCGCGCGTGGCGTGCGCGGTGATGGTCACCGTGGCCGGGGCGGTGGCCACGATCCGCTGGTAGACCCAGGTCAGGTACTGGCCGTAGAAGGCGCGGGTGGGGTACGAGTCGGGGCCCAGCTCGCGCGCCTCGGCGAGGGCGGCCGCGCGGTGGGCTCCCTCGCCGAGGTCCCGCTCGCCGCCGGGGGCCAGCAGCGAGCGGGCCCACTGGTACAGGCTCGGGCCGGGTTCGAGCGGGCCGGCGAGCTCGACACTGTCGTCGGTGAACAGGGATATCTGCCCCGCGACGGTGTTCATCAGCAACTGCCGGGACTGGTCCACGCGCCAGACGCGGCCGGGCCCGGGCGGGAAGGGGTCGACGAGGTGGATGTGGAGTCGGGTGCCGCGAAACGTTTCGCGTGCGGCGGCGCAGAGGCGCTCTAGCACGGAGAGGCCACGTGGCCCCGCGCCTACTACGCACACGGCTTGCTGCCTGGAGGTCATGCGCGTCCGTCCTGCGAATAGAGGTGAAGGTGCTGGCGGAAGGTGCCGGTGGAACGCTATGGGAGTGGGGAGGGGCCTGAACACCGGTGGTGCTCGGGTGACAGGCGCGGGCGGTCGGCACGGGCCGGCCGGTGGGGGCGCGCGGGGACGGGGTCGCTCATCGGCCGGCCCCGCGCGGCGTACGCCGCATCAGGTGGGTCACGGCGTTGGCGATGACGGTCCGGCCGGTGTGCCCGGCCACGGTCAGGATCGACTCCGGGTGGAACTGCACGGCGGCGAAGCCGCGGGCGGGCATCTCCACCGCCATCGCCACCCGCCCCTCCTCGGTGGTCGCGGTCACCTTGAGCTGCTCGGGCAGCAGTTCGGGCACCGCGTACAGCGAGTGGTAGCGGCCCGCCTCGAACGCCGGCGGCAGCCCGTCCAGCAGCAGCGAGTCGGTGGTGGTGCGCAGGATGCGCGAGCGCTTGCCGTGCACGGGCGCGGGCAGCGTGGCCAGCCGTCCGCCGAAGTACTCCACCAGGCCCTGGAGGCCCAGGCAGACCCCGAAGACGGGGATGCCCAGGCGTTCGGCCTCGGCCAGCGTCGCGGCGGTGGCGAAGTCGGAGGGGGTGCCGGGGCCGGGTGAGAGCACGACCAGATCGGGCCGCTGCTCCCCGAGCAGGGGCAGGTGGCCGCCGCTGCGGTAGGTGCGCACCCGGGCGCCGGTCTCGCGGAGGTAGCCGGCCAGGCAGTGCACGAACGAGTCGCGGTGGTCGACGATCAGGACGTCGCGGCCCGCGCCCGGCGCCTCGCGCACGTGCGCCCGGCCGGCCGCCGGCCGCTCCACGCCCTCCTCCAGGACCTCAAGGAGCGCCCTGGCCCCCAGTTCGGTCTCCTGCTCCTCGTCCTGTGGCCGCGAGTCGTGGAGCAGCGTGGCGCCCACCCGTACGGTGGCCACCCCGTCGCGCAGTTCGATGGTCCGCAGGGTCAGGGCCGTCTCCAGGCAGCCGTCGAAGCCGACCCGGCCGACCGCGCCGCCGTACCAGCGGCGCGGCGAGCGCTCGTGCCGCTCGATGAACTCGACCGCCGCCAGCTTGGGCGCGCCGGTGACGGTGACCGCCCACAGGTGCGCCATCAGGGCGTCCAACGCGTCAAGACCCGGCCGCAGTTCGCCCTCCACGTGGTCGACGGTGTGGATGAGGCTGGAGTACATCGCGATGCGGCGTCGGGCGGTGACGCGTACGGTGCCCGGCACGCACACCCGGGACTTGTCGTTGCGGTCCACGTCCGTGCACATCGTCAGCTCGTTCTCGTCCTTGGCCGAGTTGAGCAGCGTCCGGATGTGCTCGGCGTCCTCCAGCGCGTCGCCGCCGCGCCGGATGGTGCCGCTGATGGGCGAGGACTCGACCAGCACGCGCGGGCCCTCGGCGCCCAGGTCGCGGCGGACCCGGACGAACATCTCGGGCGAGGCGCCGATCAGGAACTCCCCGTCGGCCAGGTTCATCAGCAGGCTGTGCGGGGTCGGGTTGGTGTGCCGCAGCCGGCGGAAGAGCGCGGCCGGGTCGCTGTCGACCGCGCGCCGGAAGACCTGACCGGGGACGGCCTCGAACAGGGCCCCGGAGCGGAAGAGCGGCATGGCCGCGTCCACCACCCGCGCGTACTCGCCCACCTCCAGGTCCCGCTCCCGGGCCGGGCGGCGGCCCGGGGTGAACGCGCAGGCGGGCGTGGCGCGTTCGAGGCCGTCGGTGGCGCCGCCCGGCGTCCGGAACTCGTACGCGTGCCGCCACGCCTCGTCGCTGTGCAGGTCCAGCTCGTACAGCGCGTCCGGCAGGTGCAGCACCATGTCCCGCTCGCCGGGCGTACGCCGCTGGTGCCGCTCCATCGGGTCGACCTGGAAGATCAGGTCGTAGCCGAACGCGCCGTACAGGCCCAGCAGCGGGTCCGGGCCCGCCAGACCCTCGACCAGGGCCCGGACGGCCGCGAAGACGCCGACCTGGCGGGTGCGGTCCTCCTCGGCGAACAGCCCGGCCGGCGGCGTGCCCCGCGCGCGCACGCTGTCCTCGCCGTCGCTGACGTCGGTCAGCGACGGCGCCGTGGCCAGCAGCGCGCCGAGCACCGGCAGCAGCAGTCGGCCGCGTTCGCCCAGGGCCCGGAAGGTGACCCGCGCGCCGGAGGCGGTGACCTCGACGGGCGGGTCGAGGTAGCCGATCGCCCGGTCGCCCTCGCGGAACTGGAGCAGGCCACGGCGCTGGCACAGCCCCTCCTCCAGGACGCCGCGGATGGCGCTCGCGCTGCCGACGTGCTCGGTGGTGCGCACGATCTCCACACCGGCGGGCGTGGTCCACCGCGTGGTCTCGCCCGCCCGGTCGGCGGCCGGCTGGGCGGCTTCCAGCAGGGTCATCTCCCGGCTCCTTTCAAGCCCGGGTGCCGCGCGGGCACCCCACGACGGTCACCGGGTCACGCGGTGGTGGTCCAGAGGAGGTCCGCCCGAGCGGACTGCACATGGGTCCAGCCCTGGCTGAGCTCCGCCGGCGGGCAGGCGTAGGCGACGGGCCCGGCGGTGGCCGCGCGGACCCGTTCGGCGAGCGCCATCTGGGCGGCGCGGTTGTCGGCCGCCTCGCCCTCGCCCGGGGCGACGGCCACCACGTCCAGCTCCACCTCGCGCGCCAGCTCGACCACCCGCGCGACGGCGGCGGCCACCGGCGCGTCGGCGGGCGCGGTGGCCCGCACCAGCACACCGACCCGGGCGCCGGGCGCCGCCGCGCGCGCGGCGCGCACCCGGGTCTCGGCCTCGGCCAACGGGTCCTGGTCGTCGCCCAGTTCGACCACGACGGTGGCGGCGTCGGGCGACGGGGCGACGGGGTCGTCCACGCCGACGAGCACGACGTCGCCCGGGTCGGCCGGCTCGCCCACGGCCACCAGGGCCGGCACCGGCTCGGTGGGCCTGGCGGTCCACGGGTGCCCGCAGCGCTCGGCCAGGCCCTTGTCCAGGCGCAGCAGCAGATCGGCCGGGGACTGCCCGCTGCGGCTGAGCAGGCGCAGCATCAGCGTGCCGACGTCGAGGTCGGCGTGCTCCTCCTGGTGCTCCCACATCCGCCGGCTGGCCCACGCCGCCCGTTGGATGCCCGCCACGATCGGTCGGCGGGCCCGCTCGTAGCCGGCGAGGGCCTCCGCCAGGCCGGTCCCGGACGCGTCGTGCAGGCGGCGGGCGAGTTCGGTGGCGTCCTCCAGGGCCATGGTGGTGCCGGAGCCGACCGAGAAGTGCGCGGTGTGCACGGCATCGCCGATGCCGACCAGGCGCCCGTGCGACCAGCGGTCGGCGTCGACGTGCGAGAACGTCAGCCAGCGCGAGCCGTTGCCGATCAGCCGCGCGCCCGCCAGGTCGTCGGCGAAGACCGTGGCGCAGTACGCCATGGCCTGTTCGTCGTTCCAGCCCGGCGGCCGCGTGTGGCCGTCGACGAAGCCGCCGGCGGCGAAGGTCTCGGCACTGATCTCCACCAGGAAGGTGGACCTGTCCCGGGTGTAGGGGTAGACGTGCGCGCCGACGGGGCCGTGGCCGCCGTCGGCGAACAGGAAGGTCATCGCGTCGAAGGCGCGCTCCACGCCGAACCAGGCGTACCGGCTGGCGCCGGTGACCTGGCGGGCGCCCCAGTGCTCGGCCTGGGCGGCGCGGGTGCGGCTGCCGGCGCCGTCGGCGGCGACCACCACGTCGTAGCGTTCCAGGAGGTCGACGGCGTCGGCCTCGGTGCGGTAGTGCAGGCGGGCGCCGGACTCGCGGGCCAGCTTCTGCAGGCTCAGCAGCAGCGCGCGCCGCTCCACGGCGGCGAAGCCGTGCCCGGAGGAACGTACGGCCCGGCCCGCGCGGCGGACCTCCACGTCCTCCCAGCGGGCACCCTGGTCGAGGAGGGCGGCGACCACGTCAGGGGCGGCCTGTCGCAGCCGGGCCAGGCTCAGTCGGGAGAAGACCACGCCGAAGCCGAACGTGGCGTCGGCCGGGCTGCGTTCGAAGACGTCCACCTCGTGGTCGCCCAGCCGGCGCAGCAACAGGGCGAGCATCAGCCCGCCGGGTCCGGCGCCCACACATGCGACTCGCATCGTCCTCATTCCCCCTTGGCCGGGGCGGCGGGCGGGGTGTTCGCCTCGCCGCTCCCGTTGGTGTGCGGTACGGCGTCGGTCGGCGCCTTGGGGCCGGCCGGCGCGGCGGTGTCCGCCGGGCCGGCCGACGCGGTGGCGCGCGCGCCGTCGGTCGGCGCGGTGGTGTCCGCGCCGTCGGTCAGCCTGGCAGGGCCCGCGCCCCGGTCCGTCGCCGGGCCGACCTCGGTACGGGCCGGGGCCGTGGCCGGGGCCGTGGGTGGCGCGACGGGTGACGCCCCGGCGACGGGCCCGCGTGCCCCGGCCGGTGGCGGCGCGGCGGTCGGTGGCGCGGCGGCCACGGGTGGTGGGCCAGCGGTCGGTGGTGGGTCTGGTTCGGGGTCGGGCCGCCTGGTGAGCTGTTCGCGCAGCACCCGGCGGAGCACCTTGCCCGCGGTGCCGCGCGGCACCTCGGGGACGAACACGACGCGCACCGGGCGCTTGTAGCTGGCCAGTTCGCTCACGCAGGCCGTCAGCAGCGTGGCCGCCCGGGGCGCCGGCTCGTCGGCCGCGACGAACGCGACGGGCACCTCGCCCCACTCCGGTGACGCCTCGCCCACCACGGCCACGTCCCGCACCCCGGGCTGGGCCGCCAGCACCCGCTCGACCTCGGCCGGGTACACGTTCTGACCGCCCCGGATGAGGACGTCGCCGAGCCGGTCCACCAGGTAGAGATAGCCGTCGGGGTCGGCGTAGGCGACGTCGCCGGTTCGCAGCCAGCCGTCGCGTACCACCTCGGCGGTGGCGGCCTCGTCGCGCCAGTAGCCGACCATCCGCCCGTCGCCACGCACGCACAGCTCGCCGATCTCGCCCGGCGGCATCCGCTGGCCGCTCGGGCCCTGGATCTCGATGTGCGCGCCGGGCAGCATCCGGCCGGCCGCGCGCAGCCGCAACTCGTCGACGGCGGCCGGCTCGCTCAGGTAGGAGCGGTCGAAGAGCATGGTGGCGACGGGGCCGCCGCCCTCGGTGATGCCGTAGATGCTGCGGAAGGGGGAGGGGAAGCGCTCCAGGCCCTCGCGCAGCACCTCGTCGGGCATGGGCGCGCCGCCGAACATGACGTCGGTGAGGCTGGACAGGTCCGAGGCCGCGAACGCCCGGGTGCGCAGCGCGAAGCGGACCATGGCGGGGACCAGGAAGGCGCGGGTGGCGCGGTGGCGGGCCACGTCCGCCAGGAAGCGCTGCGGGGTGAACCCGCGCTCCAGGACCAGCGTGCCGCCGGCGGCCAGCACGGCCAGCCCGATGACCATGCTGCCGTGGAAGAGCGGGCACGGGTGGACCATCACGTCGTCGGGGCCAAGGCCCAGTTCGGCGGCCATGCCGGTGTAGCAGGCGGACAGGGAGCGGTGGGTGACGGTGACGCCCTTGGCGCGGCCGGTGGTGGCGGAGGTGTGCAGGACGGCGTAGACGTCGTCCTGGCGGGGCATCGCCAGCGGCCGTACGCGCCCGGTGGCCATGGTCTCGTACGCGGGCGAGTCCAGCGGTACCCGCCAGCCGTCGCCGAACGCGGGGTCGAGCCGGTCCAGGACGGCCTGTTCGGCGAAGACACCCACCGGCTCGACGTTGGCGACGATGTGCCGGGCCTCGGGCGCGGGGAAGGTGTGGTTGACGGGGCACACGATCACGCCCGCCTTGCCCGCCGCGAGGTAGACCTCCAGCACCTCGGCCCGGTTGGGGGAGCTGACCACGATCCGGTCGCCGCGCCGCACGCCCCGGTCCAGGAGGGCGCTGGCCAGCGCGTCGGTGCGCTCGTCCAGCGCGCGCCAGCTCAGCTCGCGCGCGCCGTCCACCACCGCCGGCGCGTCGGGGCGCTGGTAGCGGTGGCGGCGGACGAAGTGGGCCATCCACATCAGGGGGCCTCCCCGCCGGCGGTGGTCCGGCCCGTGGCGCGGGCGCCGGCGGCGAGCGGTTCCGGCGGGTCGACGAAGTCCAGCGGCGGTCGGTGAACCGGTGTGGGCTGGTCGGTCACGGCTTCCCCTCGTGTGGTGCGCTGGTGCGGTGGCGCTCGGTACGGGTGGTGGTGTGGGCGGGCGGCGGAGCCCGTGGGTCTGGTCGGGCCCCGCCGCCGTGGGCGCGCCGGCGCCCCGTGGGCTACGCGCCGGCGCCCCGTGGGCTACCGGCTGGCCTCCGCGTCGGTGGCGCGGGCCGGGTCCGGGGCGGCCTCGCCGCCCTCGCTGAGCCCAAGGCGCCGGTGCACGCGGGCCAGCGGGGCCGGTGCCCACCAGTTCCACCTGCCGGCCAGCCGCATGAAGGCCGGCACGAGCACGCCTCTGACCAGGGTGGCGTCCATCAGGACGGCCAGTGCCATGCCCAGGCCCAGGATCTTCATGTACGTGATGCCCGAGACCACGAAGGACAGGAAGACCACCGCGATGAGCACGGCCGCGGCGGTGACGATGCCGCCGGTACGCTCCAGGCCCAGCGCCACCGAGCGGGTGTTGTCGCCCGTGGCGTCGTACTCCTCCTTGATGCGCGAGAGGAGGAAGACCTCGTAGTCCATGGAGAGGCCGAACGCCACGCAGAACATCATGATCGGGGTGGTGGCGACGATGCCGCCGGTGACCGTGAAGTCCCCCACCAGCCACTGGAGATGCCCGTCCTGGAAGATCCAGACCATGGCGCCGAAGGTGGCCGTCAGGCTCAGCAGGTTGAGTACCAGGGCCTTGATCGGGACCAGGACGCTGCCGGTGAGCAGGAAGAGCAGGACGAAGGTGGACAGGGCGATCAGCGCGACGGCGTAGGGCAGGCGGTCGCCCAGCGAGTCCATCGTGTCGCGGAAGGCCGGCCCGGTGCCGCCCACCTGGACGTCGAAGGGGGCGTCGGTGGCGCGCACGTCGCGCACCACGTCCTGGCCCGCGTCGCCGTAGGACCCGACGGAGGGCACCACCGAGATCCAGGTGCCGTCCTCGCCCGCGTAGCGCTGGGAGGTGGCGCTCGCCTGGCTGACCTGGCGGCCCTTGGCGTACGAGCCGGTCAGCGCGTCCACCCGGGCGATGTTGTCGAGCCGGGAGAGCGCGGTGGCGTAGTCGGCTATCTCGGAGCGCTTGTCGGCGGGGTCGCCGAGTCCCTCGGCGACGACCATGACCGGCTCCATCTCGTGGGCCGCGTAGTCCCGCGCGAGCGTGGTGTTGACCCGGTGCGCCTCGGCGTCCTGGGGGAGCGTGCGCTCGTCGGCGAGGTTGAAGCTGATGCCGAGGAACGGGCCGCCGAGGACGAGGAGGACGACCACGACGCCGGTGGCGAAGGGGATCGGGCGGCGCATCACCCGGGTGGCGACCGTGTGCCAGAAGCCGTCCTCGACCGCCCTGGTCCTCCGCTTGCTCCACGACCACGTGTTGACGCGCGGCCCGATGACGGCCAGCAGGGCCGGCAGCATCACCAGCGTGGCCAGCGCGGCGAACGCGACGACGGCGATTCCGGCGTAGGCGAAGGACCGCAGGAAGTACATCGGGAACAACAGCAGCGCCGAAAGCGACAGAATGACGGTGATGGCCGAGTAGAGCACCGTACGACCGGCGGTTTCGATGCTGGTGGCGACCGCTTCCTCGACCGTCACGCCTTTTCGGAGTTCCTCGCGGTAGCGGCTGACCACAAAGAGGCTGTAATCGATACCGAGACCGAGTCCGAGTCCCGTGGTCATATTCATCGCGAACACCGAGACATCGGTGAACGAGACGAGAATCCGCAACACCAGCATCGCGCCGATAATGGCGACAATTCCGAGCGCCAGAGGCAACAGCGCGGCGATGACGCCACGGAAGACCAGAATCAGCAGCAGCAGCGTGATCGGCAAAATGATCGTCTCGGCCAGCAGCAGGTCGTCCTGGGTCTGGACGTTCAGTTCCCGGTACGCCTCGGCCCGGCCGCCGAAGAGGATCTCCAGGCCGTCGAAGCCGTCCTCGTAGTGCGGGAGCAGCTTCTCCAGGTGGTCCTCGACCGTGTCCTCGTCACCCTTCAGATGGGCCAGGACCAGCGCGGAGTCGGACTTCTCGGCGCGTAGCGCGGGGTCCTTGCCCAGGGTCCAGTAGGAGCCGGCCGACTGGACGCCGGGCTCGGCGCCGAGCTTGCGGGTGAGCTCCGCGCCCTTGCGGGCGGTCTCGGCCCGGTCCGCTCCCCCGGGGGTTCGCACCAGCAGCACCAGGTTGGGCTCGCCGGTGCCGAAGCGGTCGGTCAGCGCCTTGCTCGCCCGGGTCGACTCCGCGTCCGGCACCTCGTATCCACCCGACGACAACTTGCTCGAAACGCTGCCGCCCAAGCCTCCGGCGACCACGCAGAAAAGCAGGCACAAAACGAGCACCAGCTTTCTGCGGTCGGTCCCCAGCGCCGCCAGCCTGTTGAACATCAGATCCTCCAGTGTGGAGCTTTCGGAACCGGCCGATTCGGTTCCGCCGAGAAGGGGTCTCGGAGACGATCAGATCAGTCGGCGAGTGGCAGCGGGCGGCAGTCGACCAGAATTCGCTCGCCATTGGTGGGGACGTGGTCGGCCAGTGGCTCCTCGGCCGTCCGGTCCCAGGCGAGTACGCGGTTGTGGACGGAGCCACGGCAGAAGTCGGCGAACTCGGCGGCGGTATTGCGTTGCCGTCCGCCGAGATAGGCGAGAACGGGGTCGAGCACCAGCCAGCGCCCCTCCTCGTACACCTCGGTCCAGGCGTGCTCGACGCCGATGAGGCCGAGCAGGAACCCCTTGCGGGTGCGGGCGCGCAGGCCCGCCTCCTGGGCGCGCTCGCGCATCAGCCAGGCCGAGACCACGCAGTCGGCCATGCGGTGGGCCAGCGCGGTGCGCGGGTCGGCGCGCAGCGTGCCGGGAATCCAGCCGTACTGGTAGACGCCGGTGGCCAGTTCGTCCAGGAGCTGGTCGTGGATGTCGCGTACGGCGTCGGTGCGTGGGCTGTCCACCGAGCCCTGGGTGGTCAGCCGGGCCTCGGCGGTGCCGGGGCCGTCGATCTCCGGTTGCCACTCGACGAGTTCGCCGCCCAGCACCTTGGGCGCCGGCGGCAGCGGCGCCACCACCGCCTCGGGCGAGCCCGCCACGGACGCGGCCAGCCGCACCCGCCAGTTGCGGGTCGCCGTCCAGCTCTGCGGCTTGCCGGTGGCCAGGCGCATGCAGGAGCGTTCGCCGAGTTCGGCGACCGAGCGGCCGGTGCCGGACGTCAGCCCCAGGTTCATCACGTCGTGGTAGTCGAACAGCGGCCCCTGGGGGCCCGGTTCGGCCGGGAGGCCGGCCGCCACCAGCAGCTCGACCAGGTGTTCGTCACAGCCGAGCTGGTGGGCCGCCTCGGTCACCCCGAGCCGGGGCTCCCGGTGTCCGGCGGGTACCGGGATCATCTTCTCCACGCCGCGTTTCATCGCGGCCAGCCGCGAGGCCAGCGGGTCGCCCGCCGCGTCGCGGTGATCGGTGGTCATCGTGCGCGCTCCTTGTCGCCGTCTACCGTTCCGCGAGCCGGGTCAGTTCGCCGGCGGCGAGCCGGCGGGCGACCTCACCTCGCTTGACCTTCCAGGTGGCCGTGTGCGGGATGTCGTCCCAGCGGCAGTGCACCGGGTCCGCCAGCGGCGGTAGTCCCGCGGTCGCCGCGGCCCAGGCCGCCGCATCCAGCGGCAGGTCGCCGCGCGTGCACACCAGGGGCACCGGCGGCCCGTCCGCGACCGGGATCAGCACGGCCTCGGTGAGGTGCGGGACGGCCTCCAGGATGTGGTCCTCGGTGGCGAGCAGGCTCTCCACGCCGTCCTTGCGGTCGACCAGTCGGTCGTACAGGTGCAGGCAGCCCTTCTTGCTGACCATTCCGTAGTCCCCCATCGCCCACCAGCCGTTCTTCCGCTGGTCGGGGTAGCCGATGTAGCTGGGGGTGATGCCGCCGGAGCGGGCGAAGATCGCGCCGGGGCGCTCCTTGCCGAGCGGCGTGTCGCCGTCCTCGTCGCTGACGCGGATCCTGGTGTGCCCGAAGACAGGCTTGCCCACGCAGCGGCCGTCCTCGCAGCCGCCGCCGAGCCGGTGCAGCTTGACGGTGACGGGACCGGTCTCGGACTGGCCGTACGCCTGGAGGTAGCGGGCCTTGGGCGCCGCCACGCGCAGCAGCGCGTTGATGGTGCGCGGGTGGGCGGCGTCGAAGGAGCTGAGGAACATCCGTACGCCCGCGAAGAGTTCGGGACGCTTCTCGGCGACCTCCTCCCAGCGGATGAACACGTTGGGCACGGTCTCCAGCAGCCCGGGGCGCACCCGGGCCATCATGGCCGCGGCGTTCTCCGGCGCGGGGTCGATCATGAAGCCCAGCGGCACGCCCAGGGCGAGAATGGCGAGCATCCCCGACATGCTGCGGGCGTGCACCGGGGACAGGCACATCAGCAGCGGGTCGTGGACGCGCAGCACTCGGCCGATCATGACCTGTGGCTTGGCGTGCCCGGCGAAGCTCCTGACCGAGTGCACCACCAGCTTGGGCACCCCGGTGGTGCCGGAGCTGTGGGTGACCAGTTGCGGGGCGTCCTGCGGGGGGACGGTGGGCGCGGGCAGCGTGGTGGCGTTCAGCTCGCCCAGCGAGCGGCCGTGCGCGCCGGCGTCCCCGACGTACCACCGGGGGGCGGTGTCGGCGGGCACCTCGGCCAGCACGCCGGCCGTCTCGGTGGCCGCGTCGGTGATCAGCGCGACGGGTTCGGCCGTACGCACCAGCGCGCCCAGTGAGGCGGCCCCGACCGCGTGGTGCACCAGGACCGGTACGGCGCCGATCCGCGCGCAGGCGAAGGCCAGCAGCGGCACGTCGAAGTTGGGCCGCTTGACCAGGACGACCCGGCCGCCGGCGGTGATCCCGGCGGCGGCCAGCAGGCCGGCGGCCGTCTCCACCCGGTCGCGGAAGTCCACGAAGCTGAGCTCGGTGCCGGCGGTCGGGAAGAGGTCCAGCGGCCGGTCGAGGTGGATGCTGGCGCTCGGGTGCCGGCGCGCGGCCTCCGTGGGCGCGGTGGCCAGCGCCATGGTGCGCCGGCTCACTGGTCGGCTCCCTCGCGGAGCGCCGCGCGGGTGTCGGGCTCGGCGGCGATGTGCGCGACGAGGTTGTCGAACGAGGAGACCGCGTCGACCGAGTCCAGCAGGTCCCACTCGACGCCGAAGGTCTCGTCGATGGCGTCCAGCAGGCGCATGAAGCCGGTCGAGGTCAGACCGAGGTTCCACAGCGGCACCGTGCGGGCGCCCGCCTCGTCCAGCGGCACGGCGCCGCCCACGATGTCCTCCAGCAGGGCGCGCAGCTTCTCGGCTACCGCTTCCGGGCTGTGCATTGGGGTCCTCCATTCACTGCCCGCATCCGCTGGCAGGTTCGGGTGGTACGGGGTGGGCGACGGCCGCGACCGCCGTGTGCGGGCCGCGACCGCCGCGGCCTACGCCACGCGCAGGCGCTGGGAGGTGGGCTTGACCACGCGCCCCAGGCCGGCGCTCTCGTCGAACCCCCGCTGCTGGCGGAGGAAGTAGAGGAGGTAGGCGGCCAGGTCCTCGATGCCCATCGGCGCCCGGGAGGCGTCCGCGCCGCACACGGCGTCGGTGTGGGTGAGGTCGAAGGACTTGCTGTTCTTCATGTGCGGGCGGTAGAAGTCCATGCCCTTGTCGAACACGTCGTCCACCGGGGTGAAGTCGGCGGTGTCCGTGGCCCAGACGGGGCCGGGCAGGCCGACCAGGTCCATGACGGTGGTGATCACGTCGCTGGTGGTGGGCTGCTCGGAGTTGGCGAGGTGGAAGAAGGTCTCCGGGGAGTCGGAGAGCGCGATGGTGACGGCGTTGCGGGCCACCATGTCCACCGGCACGAAGTTCAGCCGCGACGCGGGGTCGGCCAGCAGGCGCACCCGGGTGTCGGGCATCATCTCCACGCCCAGCCGGCGGCCGGCCACGCGCTTGAAGAGCAGCACCTGGCGGGCGAAGCCGTACATGCCGGACCAGTTGATGCCGTGCCGGGTGACGCTGTGCCCGATGACGATGCTGGGGCGCAGCACGCGGACGCGCATCCGGTCGGTGGCGGCCAGCACCAGCGCCTCGGCCTGGATCTTGGAGCGCTCGTAGCTGTTGTTGGCGACCGAGGTGTCGGTGGCGCGCTCCTCGCGGATGACGCCGCGCTGGGCGCCGGCGACGTAGGAGGTGCTGACGTAGTTGAACGTGGTGGCGCCGAGGTCCTGGGCGAGCTGGAGGATGTTGCGGGTGCCGCCGATGTTCTGTGCCTCGATCTCCTCGCGGTACTCCTCCTCGTACCGCAGCGAGGCCGCGCAGTGCCACAGTTCGTCGATCCGGGGCGCGGTGGCCAGGTCGACCCCGCCGCCCGGCACGGTCATGTCGCCGCGGATGGCCCGGGTGCGCTCGACGATGGCGGGGGCCAGCTCGGGGCGGCCGTACCCCTCGGCCAGGCCGGTCAGCGCCGCGTGCAGGCGCTTGGTCGCTCCCTCGTCGTCGTCGCCGCGCACCATGGCGTAGAGGACGCCCTCGGTGCGCTCCAACAGTTCCAGGACCACGGTGCCGCCGACGAAGCCGGTGGCACCGGTCAGCAGACGGATCGTCATCAGTACGTCTCCCAGGGGTGGTGACAGCGCGCCCGGCCGGGGCGGCGGTGGCTGTCGGAGGGTCGCGGTGGGGCGGCGGGGGAACGGGTCGCGGCCGGGCGGCACCCGAAGTCCGGGGGGTGGCCGGGGCCCGGGGTGGCCGGCGCGGGGGCCGGTGCGCGCCGGGCGGGTCGGCCGCGCGCCGGACCGCTCCCCCGCCGGTGGGCGGTCAGGCCGAGGTCGCCCGGTCGGCCGCCACCAGTTCGCGCAGGAACTCGCCGGTGGCCTTCTGGAAGCCGTCCGGGTCGTCGAAGAAGGGCACGTGGCCGGCGCGGGGCAGGGTCACCGCGCGCGAGCCGGGGATGCGGGCCAGCGCGTCCTCGACGACCGACTCGCTCCAGGAGAAGTCGCCGTCGCCGAGGATGAGCAGGGTGGGGGCGGCGAGCTGGGACAGCAGCTCGGGGTCGTCGTCGAGTTCGAGGGAGGCCAGGAAGTTCTCCTTGATGCCCTCGACGGTGAACAGCGAGGCGAAGCTGTCGCGCAGCGCCAGGTAGGCGGGCAGGCCGCCACCGTTGATGGTCTGGTCGCAGAAGGCCATGGCGTACAGGTGGTTGAAGAACTGCGGCAGACCGCCCGAGTCCAGGCTGGCCACCCAGGAGCGGGTGACCAGTTGGCGGCGCAGGCCGCCGTTGGGCGAGAACGCGGGGCCGACCAGGACCAGGCCCGCGACGCGCTCGGGGTACTTCAGCGCGAAGTCGCGCACGATGAGGGTGGAGATGGAGGTGCCGACCAGGTACGTCTTGTCGATCTTGAGGTGGTCGAGCAGGGCCTTGAGGTCCTCGACGTGGTCCACGAAGCGGACCTTCTCCGTGCCGGGCTTGGAGTTGCCCTGGTTGCGCAGGTCGTAGTTGACGAGCTGGAAGTCGCCTTCGAGCTGGGTGGTGAAACCGTGCCAGAAGGGGCTCACCATGGCGAAGTTGTTGAGCATGGTGATCGCGGGGCCCTCGCCGCGCACCTCGTAGCTCAGCTCCACACCGCCGTCGAGCACCAGCGTCTCGTGATCGGCGTACCGGACGTCGAGTTGTCCGAACTCCAGGTCTGCCATGTCGGTTCGTCCTCCGTTGTCGTCGCACGACCGCGCGGGTGCGTGGGTGTGCTGTGCGAGGTGGTCCTGCCGGCCCGCGCGGCCGGGCCGTGCGGGGGTGGGGCCGTGGCTCCCGGTGGGGCCGTGACCCGGCCGGCCGCTCGGCCCTGGCGGGGCCGTGGCCTCAGTGGCGGGACTCCCGGCCGTCACCGGCCGGGTCGGTGCCGGTTCCGGCGCGCGGGCCGGCGTCGGCGGCGTCGGCGGTCGCGCAGTGCACCTCGAAGCGACATGCGCTGATGTCACCGTGGCCCGCTGCGACGATCTCCACGTCAAGCCCTGCGGGCACCAGCGGCCATCCGCCGTGTCCCATCGGGCACCCCCTTGTCCGCTTCGCCCACCGGCCCCGGGCACGCCGCTTCGGCGCGGTCGGCGCGGCCGGTGGGGGAGGCATGTCGGAGCGCTGTGCGTCCGCTCCGGGAACGATCCTGCGGGCCGGCGGCCAAGGCGCGTTCAAGGCGTGGAAAAGGGGCGCCGAAGGGATAGGGGTTGACTTACGCGGTGGTACCGGCGGCCACCACGGCCCGCTCGCGCGCCCCGGGCAGTACGTGCAACGCGGCGGTCGCCGGCGTGTGAACGGGCACCGAAAGTCGGATCAACACGGGGATGTGGAACAGCGGCACGGCGTCGGCGCCGTCGCGCCAGATCTCCGCCACGCAGTGGTCGAGAAGCTGCCCGACCAGCATCTCCGCGCTCCAGGCGTCCACGCCGAGCAGGGTGGCGGCGCGGGCGATGGTGAACGGCTCGCCGCCGGCGGCCGACAGCAGTGTCAGCGCCTCGTACGCGGTCTGGTCAAGGCGCGCGCAAGCGCTGGCAAGGCGGGCCAGGATGTCGAAGGAACCCGTACGCAACTGGGCGATGCGGTGGCCCTCTTCGGCCAATCTCGCGGCGAGGTCGGTGACCGACCACATGGGCCGGGCGGCCAGCTTCTCGCCGGCGGCGCGCACCGCGAGCGGCAGGTTGCCGGTCAGCCGCACCACCTGGCGGGCCACCGCAGAGTCCGCGCCGGCCCGGCCACGGCCGGCCAGCGACGTGAACAGCTCGGCCGCCTCGTCGGTCTCCATCGGGCCCAGTTCCACGGTGGCCGCGCCCGGCAGGCCCGGCAGCCGCACCCGGGAGGTGATCAGCACGGCGCTGTCGGGGCCGCCCGGCAGCAGCGGCGCCACCTGGTCGGTGGCGGTGGCGTCGTCGAGCAGGACCAGCAGCCGGCGTCCCGCGCTCCAGTTCCGGAAGATGCGCGCGAGTTCCTCGGTGTCGCTCGGCAGGTCGGTCACCGGGTGCCCCAGGTCCCGCAGGAGCGCGCGCAGCACGAGCGCGGGCCGCACCGGGCGGTCGTCCTCGTCGTGCAGGCGCGCGTACACCTGCCCGTCGGGGAAGAGCGCCCGGGAGCGGTGCGCGGTGTGCACGGCCAGCGCGGTCTTGCCGGCGCCCGCGCCGCCCAGGACGGTCACCAGCCGGGGCGCGGTGCGCGTGCCGGCCTCGGGCCGCAGCAGCTCCTCCAGGCGGGCCAGCTCGACCCGGCGTCCGGTGAAGTCCGCTGTGTCCACGGGAAGTTGGGCCGGCGGCCGATGCCCCGCGGGCCCGGCGCCCGACAGGCCCACCGGGGGCGCGAGCCCCGCCGCGAGCGGATGCCCGGCCGGCAGCGGGTGGCCGGCCGGGTGGGGTGGGCCCGGGTGGGCGGGCTCCGGATGAGCGGCGGGGGCGGGTGCGGCCAGCACGGCCGGCTCGGGGCGTACGGACGGCTGGTCCAGTTCGAGGGTCTCGTTGAGGACGTCCCACTGGAGCTTCTGCAACCGCTCCGAGGGGTCGATGCCCAGGTCTTCGACGAGGTTGCGGCGCAGCCGGGTGAACGCGTCGAGGGCCATGCTGCGCTGGTCGGCCCGGTAGGCGGCGCGCATGAGCTGGGCCGTGAACTCCTCGTGTACCGGGTGCGCGGCGGTCAGCTGGCGCAGCTCACCCAGCAGGCTACGGTGCCGGCCCAGTTGTAGTTCGGCCTCGATGCGCAGTTCGAGGGCGCTGATGCGGGCCTCGGAGATCTGGGTGATACGGGCCGCGAGCACGGGACCGGCCTCCAGACCGGCGAACGGGTCGCCCCGCCACAGGGCCAGCGCGGAGCGCAGGGTGGCCACGACGTTGAGCGCGTCCCCCTTGCCCAGGGCCCGCCGCGCCTGGGTGACACGCCGCTCGAACTCCCACAGGTCCAGCTCGTCCACCAGCAGGTTGATCCGGTAGCCGTTGGGGCACGTCTCCAGCCGGTCGGTGGGGCCCGCCGCGCTCTGCAGCGCCCGCCGGAGTTGGTAGACGTAGGTCTGTACGGTCTTGCGCGCCAGCCGGGGCGGCTCGTCCTCCCACAGCTCCTCGATCAGCGCGGACGTGGTCACCAGCCGGTTGGCGTGGATGAGCAGCACGGCCAGGGCCCGCCGGGCCATGGGCGCCGACGGCGTACGGCTCTCGCCGCGCTCCCTGACCTCCATCGGGCCGAGCACGCCGATGCGCAGCGCCGATGGCTCGGTATCCAGCGTGCCCGCGTCGGGCAGCGCGCCGTCCTTCATGTTCTCCCCCGTGTTGCGTCGTCACATCGCGCTTGGCTCCCACCGAGACTCGCGGGGCGACCTGGCCCCGCCGCCTCATCCGGGCGGAGCCCGACCGGCCAGCCGCCCGGGCCGGGGCACGGACGCGGGCGCGGGGGCGGGCGGCGGCGCGGCGACAGGGCGCGGGCCGGTGGCCGGCCGCGGCGCGACGGTCGGCGGCTTCGTGGTGGGCGGCCACGTGAGGGTGGGCCGCGTGGTGGTGGCTCGCGTGGTGGTGGGGAGCGGCGCGGCCGGGTGGGGGCAGGCGGGCATCCGGGTGGGGGCCGGCCTCCTGTCGTGTCCCGGGCGGGCCGGGCCACCGCGTTCCGTCGGGGGGCGGGCCGCTAACCGCGGACGAGGTGGCCGGGTGCTCATGGGGCCGACCGTACGGCGCCTCGAAGATCGGCGCAGGAGGGCAATCGGAATCGGGCGACTAGCAGGAATCTGCCGTTGCCTTCCGCGACCTTGTCATTGGTCGAGTGAAACGACTGGCAGAAATCCCCGCCGTTCTTCCCTGGGGCGTGCGGGCGACGCGGATCGGGGTGGGCCCGGCTGTGGACCGAGAGGACGGATTCGGCCGATCGCGTCCGAGGACGGCGCACGCCGACCGCCTTCGCCCGAGCGAGCGGAAGAGAGAAAGGAGAACGGCGACCGCCCGGTGCGGCGACACGCATCCCTGGACCCTCCATGTCTCATGCTGACGAGTATGTTCCCAGCGATCCCGTTGCCCCCGTGGGCAGTTGGATCGCGTCCAGTGCGTCGCGCCGGTGAATCATGGCATACGAGCACACCGGATTTCCATGGTGATTTGGCCCCGCCGTTCTCCCTTCGCACCGGTCAACGCCTTGTTCATTGCCGAGACATATGAGTGCCATCCCTCCGGTGCGTCCGGTGTGAGCATCGGCACAGCGCCCCCGCGCCCCCGGCCAGCCGACCAGGCCCACGGCCCCACCTCCGACCCCGGCGGCCCCCCACCCCGCCCGGCGCGCCCGCCCCCGCCAGGGCCCGCCCCCGGGGTACGCCGTGGAGCCGGCCACGCCACCAGGGCGAACGCGCGCACCGGCGGCGCCACCCCGCCGCGTCGTCCCCGCCCGGCCCGGCCGGGGACATCCGCCCCACATCGACCGGGGCGCCCGGCCGCCCGTGCTCCCGATGTGCGCGGCAGCCCGCCGAAGGCCGCGCCGAATCGACCGGTACGCGGCGGGCATTTCCCCGCCGGCCGGCGACAGGGGGCCGTACGGGGCGCATACCGGAAATCCGTCGGACCCTCCCCCGGGGCCGGTCGAATTCGCTGTTCCCACCCGTCTCCGAGCCTCCCGGCGGGCACCGGCGAAGCCCTTTCTCGTGATTCCCGTAAGCGGCTTCACGGGCGACGGGGCGCGGGTGACGCGGGCACGCGCGCGGCAGCCCGCGACCCTATTCTCGCTGCCTCTGCCACCACTCCCCGCGAACCGGGGGACACCGGTAACGGAACGCCGAGCGAGGGAAGCGAACCGCGTGCACGGCGTACGGAGTTCACCCGGACACGTAGACGGGAGGAAATGTCCGTCGCCTCACCACACACGTATCGCCGACGCTTTCCCGCATTTCCCCCCACACTCCGCCACGACCCGCCCTCACTTCCCGCTCCCGGGCCCGCGAAAACGAATGCATGGCACCCGGAAAGGACGCAAGCGAAACGTGCCGGACCCGCCTCGTCACCACCCCGGGCGGAACGCCCCCGACGGCCGGGGCGCCCCGCACGCGGGTGCGCGCTGACCGAGGGTCGCGGGCGCGAAGTCGGTGGGCGGGCCCCGCACGTGACCGCGTGTCGGCGACGCGGGGCGATCAGGTGCTCCACGGGGACGGCGCGGTGGCCGATCAGTGGTGCGCGGGGGGCGGCGTACGCGAGCGCTCCGGCGCCTCGCACCGGACCGGGCCACGGGACGGGGCGCGCCGCGCGGCCCGGACCGCCGTCGCCCGCCTCCTCCGGCGTCGGCGTCGCGTGCCGGTGGCCGAGCGGGGCGACGGGCGAGGCGGAGCGCCGCGTCGAGCGGGGGCGAGGGGGCGAGCGGGGCGGGAGCCAGGGGCGAGCGGGGCGGGAGCGAGGGGTGAGCGGGGCGCGGGCGGCGGGCCCGTGACCGCTCGAAGTCGGCCGGCGCCGTGGTGGAAGGGGGCGCCGGCCTGACACTGGTGGCTGTCGGGTCGGGCCGGTGGTGCCCTGGTCGGGCGGCCGTTGTCAGTGGTCGGTCGTAGCGTGGGAGTCGTCCCAATCCACGCTGCTGGCTGCTGCGCGATGCGGACACCGGGCCGGACCCCGCCGGGGTCCGGCCCGCGCCCACCCCCGCCCGGCCACGGGCCTCGGCCCACCCGGGCGGGAGCGGGTCGACACGCCGACGGCGCCCGGCGACGGGCCGGTGGGCAGGAGGTACCGGTGGCGCTACCGCGCCGGGAGCGCGTCGACGAACTGGGCGATCGCGGCGGCGACATGCGCCCCCAGGTCGATCATCGCGTGTGCCTCGGGCACGTGTGGCACCCCCGCGAACTCCGGCAGACCGAGGAAGGAGAACAGCGGCGAGAGCGGGCCCAGCGCCGCCGCCCACTCCTGGGTGTCGCCCCACGCCTGGGCGCCTCCGACCAACCGCCCGTCCTCCCAGGCGTGCACCGCCAACGGGAGGGCGCACAGCGCGGCCAGCGTGGTCACCACGGGGGCCGCCTCGACCAGCACCCGGCCCGCCGGGGTGTGGTGTCCGAGCAGGCCGAGGAGGCTGCCGATGCTCGCCACGACCTCGCCGAGCGTCGGATAGGGGACGTCCTCGCCGGGAATGGTGGCCAGCGTCCAGTCGCCGAAGCCGGCCCCGAGCACGGCCAGCCCCGAGACCAGTACGCCGCCGTGGAAGTGGCGCAGCAGCGGCTGGTCGGGCTCGCGTGGGGCCCACAGGTCGATGCCGGCCAGCGCGAACGCCTGGTAGCAGGTGCTCATGCTGGTCAACACGCCCAGTGCCAGGGCCTGTTCCTCGCCGCCGGGGACCCGGTCGGGCCCGTGGAAGGGCCAGGTGCCGCGCGGGAACATGCTGGCCTGGGCGTCGCCCACGGTGACCTTGTACGCGATGGTCGCGGGGTAGGCGGCCATCAGCGCCAGCAGGCCGCCGACGGTGGGCACGTCGTCCTCCTCGTGCCGGGCGGCACGCGCGGCCAGCTGCCACAGCGGGGTCAGCCGTGAGCCGTCCAGCGGTGTGTTGAGCACGCTGGTGATCGCCTCCACGGCGCCGTGCAGGACCCGCAGCAGGCTGTGCGCGATCTCCCGCAGGCATCCGACGACCACCCGCAGGTGCTCCCTGGCCACGGTCAGCAGGTGGGCCAGATCCTGCCCGTACACCTGCCGTTTGGTGCCGAGGAGGCCGCCGACCGCGTCCCACAGCGCGTGCAGGTGGTGCAGGACGCGCTCGCGGACCGGGCCGAGCTCCGCCGCGAACGCCTGCTCCAGGGCCGGGTCGAGCCGGGAGGCGGGGAAGGTCAGCGGGCCCAGTTGCTGCAGTTTCTCCTCAAGCCAGCCGGCGATCGGGTCGTTGAGCGCCTCGAAGACCACCGAGTGGGGCACCGCGACGGCGATGCTCGCCTGGAACGTCTTGTCCTTGAGCAGGCCGTGGGCCAGCGTGTCCAACAGCCGGTCGAGGTCCCGCTCCCGCGCGTCGAGCCAGGCGTCGGCGGCCCGGTCCAGCCGGGCGAAGCCGTCGGCGTCCAGCACCTTCGCGGAGAGCCTCATGGCCCGCTGGAGCGCCGACTTGGCCTCCCACACGGCCTTCCAGTCGGTCGCGGTGGACAGCCAGCCCAGCACCTCCGGGGCGGTGACGCCGACCCCGGCGAAGCAGGCCACCAGGGCCCGTCCGCCCTCCTCCATGCCGCGCACGGGCAGCCGTACGCCCTCGGCGACCGCCCGTCCCGCGCACGTCAGCCCGGTCGCCGACCAGCTCGCCCCGTCGGTGGTCAGGGCGCCGACGCCGACCACGCCCCGCTCCACGCCGAACCACAGGTCACCGACGGCGAGCGGGTTCGCGACGGAGCCGGGCGGCGTCCCGTGCAGCGCGTGCAGGGCGATCTCGCGGATGGTGTGGGCGGTGCGGGCCACCTGGTCGGGGGCGGCGCCGGGGACCAGCGCCGCCAGCGCCGTGCCCTCGGCGTCGAAGACGGGCAGCCGGCCCCGGGCGTCACTCTCGCGCAGCGTGCCCGTGCCGGCGAGGTAGGCGAGCGTCTTGGTGCCGGGCCGGATGGTGGCCGTGGCGGACCCGCCCGGATCGCTCAGCACCACCTCCGACCTGGCCAGCGTGGTGGCCCGCACCATGAACCGCAGCAGGCCCGCGTGGTCGGTGCGAAACGGCTGGGGCTCCGTGGTCAGCGTGTGCAGCGTGGGCTCCGCGCCGGTCACCCCGGGCCGACGCCAGTAGATCTCGCAGTCGCCGGCGTCTGCCGCCCGCGTGAGGTGCACCTCGTGCAGGGCCAGTGGGGTGTTGGTGGCGTCGAGCACGCTCAGCTCGACGTGGTGGAAGTCCGCCGTGAACATCTCGCCGTCGGTGGCGACCCGGCGCACCTCGACCGAGCGCCAGCGCCGGGTGCCGGCCTGCTGGACGTGCAGCCGCAGGAGCGGGCCGTCGCGGTGGCAGGAGAACAGGGCCACGTTGCGCTCCCCGTGCTCCCGGCTGGCGACGGCGATATGGCCCACCTCGTGGTCGACAGGCACCGGCGCCAGCCAGTGGCCGGGCCGCTCGCGGCTCTCGCGGATCACCCACACCCGCTGCTCGGTGTCGAGCGCGTACACGTCGCGGACCTCGCACTCGCCGCCCGCGATCCGCTCCCGGCCACGGTGCGGGACGACGTCGGCGAACTCCACGTCGGCCGGCAGCGGCGGGACGGGCGCCGGCGTGAGCCCCCCGGAGCGCGGCGAGCGGCAGTCGAGCTGGGCGTGCGAGAAGGAGCCGTCACGGTTGAGGACGAGCAGCCGCGCCCCGTCGCCGTCCGGGTACAGCGCCACGAGTTGTCGCACCCGCTTGCCGTCCTCGGCGGTGAGGTACGCCTGTCCGCCCCCGACGCCGTCGGCGCCGTGGCACTCGACCCGTACGGCGTGCTCGTCCGTGGGCGTCACGCGCGCGGCGCAGGTGTACTGGTCGCCGCCCACCGTGACGTCCGTCAGCGTGCTGCCGCGCCCGACGTAGCCGAATTCCGCCTCCTGTGCCCGCCCGGCCCTGATCAGGCAGTACCGGCTCGCCCCGTGCCGCGCGTACGCCAACCCGCCGCCGTCGGTGCGCAGTTCCTCCCACCGCCTCCCGTCGTCGGCGCTCAGCCGTCGGGCCGGGCCGAAGACGCCGTCCGTCGGGTCGAGTTCGCACGCGTACAGCGCGCCCCGGGCGTCGAGCACCACGCAGCGCAGCGCGTGGCGCAGGACGACCACCTCGACCGGCTCCACCCCGGCCCCGAGGTCGAGTTCCGTCACCCGCCAGCCGTGCGGCACCCGTGGGTCCCGTACGACGTGCAGGGCCCGGCGCGGCAGCCCGTCGACCGCGCTGACCACCACCGCCTGCGGCAACAGCTCCCACCCCGCGGGCGTAGCGCCGGCGGTCGGCCGCTCGGGCAGCGAGCCCCCGGTGGGGGCGACCTCGCCCCACGCGTAGAAGGGTGCGACGGGGCGGGCGGAGGAGGTGTCCACCGGGATGCCCGCCGCGCGGAGCACGTCCTGCATCGTCACGTCCAACACCTGCACATGGGCCACGGCGGCCATGGCGGTCTCGTCGCGCGCTGTTGAGTTCATCCGTGTCTCCCTCTGCTGCTCACGTCGGAAAGGGGGTCACCGAGTTACCCGACCACCTCGCTGAGTATTCATTTGGTCGCAGTTCGTGATATATGCAGGCAGCGAGGAACGCGTACGGGTTCCGGCAGCGCCCACAACTCCCGCACGCCCCGCGCACGCTGCCCGCCACCGGCGCACGCCAGGGGCCCGCCGCGAAGGACGTCGGCCGCCACCGCCGCCCCGCCCCGACGGTCCGCCCCGCGTCGCCTCCCGGCTCCGCCCGACCTCGACCCGCCTCGCGAGCGGTCGCCGGCCGCCGACGCGGCACGCGCGCCCGGGAACGCCCCACGCCGGCGTACGCCCCGCATCTCCCCGCGCCGCCCGCGCCCGACCGCCGGACCGCGATCCGGGAGCGCTCCCCCGTTCCGCCGCCGGGGGAACGAGCCATCGCGGCCGGTTCCTTGCGGTGACGCGACGCCGAGGCGAACTTTCACGACCCCCCGTACGCGGAGTTGACGCGCGTAGCTCACTGCCCACAGGCTGGGGCGCGATCACGGCGACGGCCGCACCGGGCCGTACGCGCCGGGATGGACGGCTCACTCAGGCACGGACGGTCGGGAGGCCGGAATGCTCAGACGAACGACACGCTTGCTTGTCTCATTTGTCATGGTCATGGCTGGCGCAGTGATCGGCGTGGGCGCCACGTCCGGCACCGCACAGGCCGCCTCGTGTTACACCTGGAACCGCACCCTGTCCCCGGGTTCGTCCGGCGCCGACGTGACGCAGCTGCAGATCCGGGTGGCCGGCTGGGTGACCTCGGGCGAACGGCTCTCGTACGACGGCCAGTACGGCGCGCGCACCGCCGCCGCCGTGAAGAAGTTCCAGGCCGCGTACGGACTGGCCGCGGACGGCGTGGCGGGCCCCAAGACCTTCGCCAAGATCTACGCCCTCCAGGACGCGGACTGCACGCCGATCCACTTCACCTACGGCGAGCTCAACACGTGCAACTCCACCTGGGCGGGCGGCGCGGTCCCGGCGGCCACCGCCAAGGCCAACGCGCTCAAGACGCTATGGAAGCTGGAGGCGATGCGGCACGCGATGGGCGACGTCCCGCTCCGAATCTCCAGCGGCTTCCGCTCGTACGCGTGCAACAAGGCGGTCGGGGGCGCGTCCAACAGCCGCCACCTCTACGGGGACGCCGCCGACCTGGTCGGCTCGCCGAGCTTCTGCCGTCTCGCGCAGCAGTCCAGGACGCACGGCTTCTCGGAGATCCTCGGCCCGGGGTACCCCGGCCACAACGACCACACCCACGTGGCCCTCGACCCGTCGCCCTACTGGTCCGCCCCGACCTGCGGCATCTGAGGCCGCCGGAGCCCGGGACCGGCGCGCCGACGCCGTAGCCCCGGGCAGCGCGGCGTGGCACGTACCGGTCGCGGCGCCCGGGCCCGCGACCGGTACACGTCATCCCGCCGCACACCGCCGGGCCACCCGGCGCCCCGGCCCGTGCCCCATCGCGCCGCGTCCGGGCGGGCGGGCGAGGGCAGGGCTGCGACCTACGACCGCGCGGCGGTGGCGCCGAGCTCCGGGCGCGGCGCACCGACGGGGCGGAGCGTGGCCAGGGCACCGACCAGGGGCGCGAGTTCGGGCAGTTCCTCCGCCTGGCGCAGCGCGTCGGCCAGCGAGCCGTCATGCACGGGGCGCGCCTGGTCCAGCAGGGCCCGGCCCGCGATGGTGACCTCGGTGTAGATGCCCCGCCGGTCCTCCACGCAGATGGAACGCGAGAGCAGTCCGCGCTGTTCGAGCCGGCCCACCAGCCGGGTCGTGGCCGACTGGCTGAGCACCACGGCCCTGGAGAGCTCGTTCATCCTCATGAGGCGCTCGCTCTGCCGCGACAGGACGTCGAGAACCCCGTACTCGCTCACCGACAGGTCGAGTTCACGCTGAAGGGCGCGCTCCAACGCGTCCTCGATCAGTGCGTACAGAGCGGCCAAGGTACGCCAGCCCTGGGCGCGTAGCTCAACAGAACTGTCATCGACGGACACGGACACCTCACCACCTTGCCATGGACCGCTGCCACGGGGCGGTATCCCGCTCGCGCAACTGAGCGCGTACGCAACCACCGCGGACGCTGGCAACCCCAGCTCCCGTCGCGCGCTTTCCCCGGAGTTTACCGAGAGACGGACACCGCGCGTCGCCCAGCCCGGTGCGCCAACGGGGTTACGCCGGCGGCGACTTGACGCCACCCGCTCGACCCCGACGCCCCCGTACGACGATCCGCGCGCCAGCGACCCCCCGCGCGCCCACGGCGACGCGCACCCGGCGGCCTCGCCACCCCGACGCCTCGCCGTCCCGCGCCACGCCACCGCGCGACACGGCCGACGGCTGGCGCGCCACCAGCCGGAACGCGTGCGACGCACCCCCGCCCACCACGACTCGGCAGCCGCCGCCCCCCGAGGCGAGCCCACCTCGGGGGCCGGCGACACGCGCTCGGTGCCACGCGCGGGCGGGACGGCCACCCGTCGCCGACCGATGGACGCGGGCCCCCCTGGACAACTAGTTGTATCGACGTAATGATTGTAGGGACACAATCAGTCCGAGGAGCCGCCATGCCGCACCCCACTCCCCACCGGCGCTGGTTGGTGCTGGCCATCTGCTGCCTGAGCCTGCTGATCGTCAGCCTCGACGTCACCGCGCTCAACGTGGCCCTGCCGTCCATCCAGGACGACCTGGGCAGCTCGGTCTCCGGCCTCCAGTGGACGGTCGACGGCTACACCCTGGTGCTCGCCAGCCTGCTGATGTTCTCCGGCTCGCTCGCCGACCGGGTGGGCCGGCGGCGCGTCTTCCAGGCCGGACTGGTCGTGTTCACCACGGCCTCGGTGCTGTGCAGCCTGGCTCCCGGACTGGGGTGGCTGGTCGCCGCGCGCGTCCTCCAGGCCGTGGGCGGGTCGATGCTCAACCCCGTCGCCATGTCGATCATCAGCAACGTCTTCGCCGACTCCCGCGAGCGCGCCCGCGCGATCGGCGTCTGGAGCGGCGTCGTCGGCATCAGCATGGCGGCCGGGCCGATCATCGGCGGCGCGCTCGTGCAGGCGGCCGGCTGGCGGGCCGTCTTCTGGATCAACCTGCCGATCGGTCTGGCCGCCCTCGCCCTGACCCAGCGCTACGTCCCCGAGTCCCGCGCCGCCCGCCCCCGCCGCGTCGATCCGCTCGGGCAGCTCCTGGTCATCGTCCTCCTCGCGACCCTGACGTACGCGATCATCGAGTCGCCGACCGGAGGCTGGGGCTCGCCGCTGGTGACCACGTGCGCGATCACCGCGCTGGGCGCGCTGCTGGCACTGCTCTGGCACGAGCCCCGGCGCGCCGACCCCCTCATCGACCTGCGACTCTTTCGCTCCGTCCCCTTCTCGGGGGCGACGGTGACGGCGGTGGCCGCGTTCTTCTCGATGGGCGGCTTCCTGTTCGTCAGCTCGCTCTACCTCCAGAACGTACGACAGCTCGAACCGGTGCGCGCCGGCCTGTTCCTGCTGCCGATGGCCGCCATGGCGCTGGTCTGCGCGCCGCTGTCGGGCCGGATCGTCGCCGCCCGGGGGCCCCGGCTGCCCCTGGTGGCGGCCGGTGCGGCGCTGGCCGCGAGTGCCACGCTCCAGGCGCTCACCTACTCCGCCCACCTCTCGCTGGCCGTGCTCTTCTCCGCGTACGCGCTGTTCGGCATCGGCTTCGGCATGGTCAACGCCCCCATCACCAACACCGCCGTCGGCTCGCTGCCGCGCTCCCAGGCCGGCGTGGCCGCCGCGATGGCCTCGACCAGCCGCCAACTCGGTCAGGCGCTGGGCGTCGCGGTCATCGGCGCGCTGATGGCGACCGGCGCGCACCCGGCGACCACCGGCACGGGGGCGGCCGACACCGCCGTGGACGCGGCGGCCTTCACCGACGCGGGCCGCACGGCCTGGTGGCTCATCGCCGGCTGCGGCGGCGCGATCCTGCTGATCGGTACGCTCACCTCTGGTCGCTGGGCCCAGTCCACGGCCCAGCGCACCGCGCGGCGGTTGGCTGACGAACAGACCCCAGCGACGGTGAAGGCATGACGCAGCGCCCCCACGAGACGGACCACCGGGTGGACGACGCCACCCGCCAGGCGGCCACCCGGGCCTGGCAGGGCCTCCACACCCTCCTGCTGGACCGGCACAACCGCCGCAAGGAGGTGGCCGACGCGCTCGGCATGAGCTTCAGCCGGGTACGCGCCCTGCGCCGCATCGCGCCCGGCCCGCTCACCCTGCGAGAGCTCGCGCAGCGCCTGGGCACCGACCCGCCGTACACCACCGTCATCGTGGACGACCTCGTACGACGCGGCCTGGCCGAGCGGGTCACGCACCCGGTGGACCGACGCGCCAAACTCGTCCGCCTCACCACCGAGGGCCGCACCGCCGCCGAGCGGGCCACCGCCATCCTCTCCACTCCGCCCGAGGCCCTGCTGGCCCTGCCCCGCGAGGACGTCGAGGCCCTGGACCGCGTGGTCGGCCGGCTCCTCGACTGACCGGCCCCGGCCCGAGTCCGGCCCCGACCTCCCGGCCGGCCACACCGGAGACGGCCAACGCCCGTCCCTGGCGGAGCCGTTGGTAGCTGTCCTAGAGTGCGGGCACGGGCCCGCCCCGAGTCGGGCCGGGCGTGTGTCGAGCGGGGGGAAGAAGGGTGCGTGCCCGATGTCGGTCGGGCTCCTGTCCGCCATAGGCGTCGCCTCGTACGGAGCGACGATCTCCCTCCTGGCCCTCACCGCGACGTTCGCGCGCACGGCGTCGCGACGCCACGAGGCCCGCGCCACACTGGCCGTCATCACCCCGGGCGCCGCCCCCACCACAACCCCACCGGCACCACCGACCTCAACCAGCCCACCCGCCTGACCAGCGCGCCACACGGCGCCCGCCGGGCCCCACCACCCGACGCACCCGCCCCCGGGCGCCGACGGACGGGCCCCCACCCGCCGTGGCCCGGTCACGCCACCAGCTCGGGCACGCCGCCGCTCGGGCATGTCACCCGGGCAGACACAGCGCCAGGTCAGGCACGGCACCCGGCCAGGTCAGCGGCCTGGGCTCGGGTCCGGGTCCGGGTCCGGGAGGGCGTACAGGGCGAAGTCCGTCACCGGGCGGAAGCCGATCCGCTGGTACCGGCTGTCACTGGTGGCGTTCGCCAGGTCGGCGAAGAACGGCACGTGCGCCGTGCCACCAGCCAGCGCCGCCCGGCCGACCTCGCCCGTCACGGCCCCCGCGTACCCCCGATCCCGCAGGTGGGCCGGCGTGTGGACGGGGGGCACCCGGACCTGGCCAGCGATCATCGGCGTCGCGCCCGCGTGGCGAGAGGAGTGCCGTCCGGGACCGCCCAGAACCCGAACGCCCATGCGCCAGAAGGGCGTCGGCCCGGGCATGACCGTCGGAGAGCGCGACCCCGCCGACGACCTCGGCGAACTACCGGCACCAGCAGGCGAGTTGGCCACGGCCCGCCGCGCCGGCCAGCCGACACCGCCCCTCGGAGCGCGGCTGCGGCACGGCGAGCGTGCCCAGCCGGCACAGCCGCTGGCACGCGTGGAGGGACGGGGATGCCGGCGCCGGCGCACCGCCGCCAGACCGAGGCGAACGCCTCGACGGTCACGGTGTCGGCGCCGATGGCGGGGACGGTCGACACCTCGGCCAACACCGTCGTCGCCGACTCCTACCGACGGGAGGCGCTGATCAACCGGGCACTCCCCGATGCCGTCCCCGCGCCGCGCCTGCGCTGGCAGGAGGAGCGTGAGGGGTGGCTCGTCCTCGGCTTCGACGCGGTCGACGGGGGCCGTATGCCCGCCACGCCGTGGCGGACGGACGAGCTCACCGCCACCCTGGACGCGTACGCGCTGACCGCCGAGGCGCTCGCCACCCCCTCCGGGGAACTCCGACACGTCGACCTCAGGCCGGTCGGCGACAGCGGCGACTTCGACGACTGGCGAACCCGGCGCTCCGACGGCCCCGACGCCCTCCCGCTCCCCGACTGGATGCCCCTGGACAGGCTTGACGCGCTGGCCGACCTGGAGGCCGGATGGCGGGCGGCGGTGGCGGGCGACGCCGTCCTGCACCACGACCTACGGCAGGACAACGTGCTGATCGACGCGGACGGCACCGCGTCCATCTGCGACTGGAACTGGCCCTGTCTGGGCGCCAGTTGGTTCGACCTCGTGCTGCTGCTGGCCGCCGCGTTCGCCGACGGCCACGACGCCACCGCCCTCTTCCGGGCCCATCCCACGGCCCGGGGCGTGGCGGACGAGCAACTCGACGCCGCACTCGCCGCACTCGCCGGCTTCTTCCTGACCTCCGGCGCGCACCCCCCGGCGGCCTGGTCCCGGCACCTGCGCCAACACCAGACCTGGTGCGGCGAGGTGACCCTGCGCTGGCTGGCGGACCGCCGGGGCTGGCGACTCTGACGTCGCGTGAGGGTCGGCGCCGGGGTGGCCGAAGCCGGCGACCACCCCGCCGCCCCTGCGCCCCACACGGGGTGAGCCCGCACACCGGTCCCGCCCGCCGCCGCGCACCACGGCCCCGCCTCGCCCGAGGCGGGACCGCAGCACGGCACCGTGCCTCGGGCGCCGGCGACCGTGGTGGTGACCTGTCGCGACGCGAGGCGTCGGCCTGGCGGGAGGGAACGCTAGCCCGCCAGCGGGCGCCCCATCAGCTCGGCCAGCCGCGTCAGTTCGTCGCCGCCGTGACCCAGCCCGATGGCGCGCCGGGCCAGCCCCTCCGCCGCGCGCATGACACTGGCGTCGATGCCGTGCGCCTCCGAGGTGTGGACGATGTGGGCCATCGTCGAGGCCGCCGAGGTGAGCGGGTTGACCGTGGCGGCGTAGGTGCCCTTGTCCACCTCCACGGCGGCCTCGTCGAAGGCCGGCGGCAGGATCTTCCCGATGCCCTGGGCGAAGGGGGCCAGCTCTCGCGCGCTGATGCCCTCGGCACGGGCGACGGCCAGGGCGTGCATGTATCCGGTCATCGCCGTCCACCAGATGTCCAGCAACGCGATGTCGTACGCCGCCGCCCGGCCGATGTCCTCACCGAGATGGCTGTGGGCACCGTTGAGCGCGTCCAGGACCGGCTTGTGCTCGTGGTACAGCTCCCGCGAGCCGCTGTAGAGGAACACGCCGTCCGGTGTGCCGATGGTGGTGGTCGGCGTCATGATCGCGCCGTCGAGGTACCGCACGCCGTGTTCGGCCGCCCACGTCGCGGCCTCCCGGGCGCGGTCGGGGACGTCGGCCGACAGGTTGACCAACGTACGTCCCCTGAGCGCGGCGGTGACCTCGGGGCGCCGCAGGACGGAGTCCGTGGCGTCGTAGTCGACCACGCACACGACGGTCAGCCCGCTCGCGGCGACCGCCTCGGCGGCGGACCCCGCGCTGGTCGCGCCACGGGCGACCAGTTCCCGGTCCCGCCCCGGCGTACGGTTCCAGACCGTGGTGGCCACGCCGGCCGCCAGGAAGGCGCCGGCCAGCGCCCGCCCCATCGGGCCCAGCCCGATCACCGTGACGGCAGACTGGGGGGTGGTGTGAAGGTGTGCGGACATGCTTGAGCTCCCGTACAGAAGTGAAGATCTCGATGGATGGGGTGGTGACGGTGGCGCGTACGCGGGCGCAGGACCCGAACGTGTGCGGGGTGACCGCCGCGATCGCGGTGATCGACGGCAAGTGGAAGACGGCGCTGCTCTGGCTGCTCGAATCCGGCCCGCGCCGACCGGGCGAGCTGCGCCGAGAGCTGCCTGGGCTGACCGAGAAGGTGCTGACTCAGGCGCTACGCGAGATGGAGACCGACGGCCTGGTGCACCGCGAGGTGCACGACGTCCTGCCGCTCAAGACCGTGTACACCCTGACGGAGTTCGGCATGGACCTCTCCAGGGCCCTGGCCCCCGTGGCCGACTGGGGCTACCGCCGCCTGGACCTCCTCGCCGCCCAGCCCCCCGCCGACACGCACGCGGCCTCCTGACCCGCGCCTCCCGCACTCGATTCGCCCGACCCCGTGGCCTCGCACCACCAGGTTCCCCCACCCGCCCCCCGCCGCCTAGTACCCACAAAAAGGTGGCTACCCGCCCCGGGCTCCGGCCTTCGCCCCCGACCACCCGCCCCACAGGGCTACCCGGCACACGGCCGTCACCGCGTGCGGCACGCGCTGACGCCTCGCGGACCCGACGGCGGCGGCGCGGCGCCGCCCGCCGCCCCGCCAGAGAAACGTCGGCCCCCCCTGAGGCGTCGCCGCGACACCCGTCCACCGTGCGCGGCGCGGCGACCCGCCCGGCTGGCCACACGGGCGCGCCCGAACGATCGAGACAGGAGGCGGGCGACGGCCCCGCGTGCGACCTCCCCCGCGCGCGCACCGAGCAGGACCCGCCCCATGGCTGGAACGCCCTCAAGAGCGCGCCCCGGCCCGGGTAGACGCGGGGCCGTGCCGTACGCCGCGTCGCGGGCCGAAGCGAGAGACCCGTCAGCGGTTGGCGCACATCCACACACGCGCCGACGGCCGGGCCATTCCCCCGACCGCGCGCGATCCGACCATGGCGGATCATCAGGTCGCGAACAGCGCTGATCGCGCCGCCGAGATCAAAGAGAACGCCCGTCCCCATGCCGCGCCGCGCACGGCGATGAACGAGCCGAGGAGAGAGCTTCCGTCAGACGCGGCGCGCCCGCTTCCAGCCGTACGCGAAGAAGCGGCCCGGGTGCCACGGACCACCACAGGAACGCCAGGAAACAGCCCGCCCGACCGTTTGCCCACGCAAGCCCGTGGAACGGTTTCCCACGCCCCGGTAGGCCACCGCATGAACGTGCCGACATGACCGTGCGCGGGCGGAATCCGTGCGGCAGAAGTGCCAGCGGACCGCTCCTGAGGGAGCGTTTCT
This sequence comes from Streptomyces sp. NPDC057702, assembly GCF_042799315.1. Lineage (NCBI taxonomy): Bacteria > Bacillati > Actinomycetota > Actinomycetes > Kitasatosporales > Streptomycetaceae > Streptomyces > Streptomyces sp. NPDC057702. Next base: position 35,981 of record NZ_JBHVJC010000016.1, read on the forward strand.
GCAGGTCAACTCGAATGTGCCGAGTGGGGCGGGTGGGACTCGAACCCACGACCGACGGATTATGAGTCCGCTGCTCTAACCGGCTGAGCTACCGCCCCGTAACGGCGCGTCGCGCACATCTGTGCGCGTCGTCTGCCGCAGCATAGCCGCTCATACGATCTGCTGCCCCTGAGGGTCCGCATCGCGCATGCATGAGGACTGCGGGCAGCGGGTGAGCGGTTCCCTGGTGGGGGAATCCGTGTCCGCGGGCATAAAAAAAGCCCCTGACGGGGCTCTTCTTTCAGCTCCCCCGACTGGACTCGAACCAGTAACCCTCCGGTTAACAGCCGAATGCTCTGCCAATTGAGCTACAGGGGACCGCGCTCCCCCGACTGGACTCGAACCAGTAACCTGCCGGTTAACAGCCGGCTGCTCTGCCAATTGAGCTACAGGGGATTGCTCCGTGTGCCTCGATTGCGCTCCCCTCCGGCTTCCCGGGGGGCGCGCGCTCGCTGCGACACATACATTAGCGCAAGCAGGGGGGTGCTTCGCCAATCGGTTCCCCGTGGATGATCAGGGAGTGATCAGAGGGTGATCACCGGCCGCCGCGGGTAGGCGGGCAGCACGACCCAGCGGGGCTGTTGTCCTCCGCGTGCTCCAGCGGCAGCGGAGAAGCCAGGAAAGGTGGAGTGATGCGCTACCGGCTGACGTTCATCACCGGAGTCGCCGTCGGCTACGTGCTCGGCGCACGGGCCGGGCGCGAACGGTACGAACAGTTGCGCAAGAGCGCGCAGCGCGTCTCGCAGAACCCGGCGGTCCGGAACACGGCCGAGGCCGCCGCGCACAGCGGGCGCGAGGCCGCGGGCAAGGCGTTCGACGCGGTGAGCGCGAGGTTCGGCGACCGGCTCCCCGACTCCGTGTCGGCCCGGGTCCAGTCGCTGCGCGAGCAGCGCAACGCCACGGAGGACGACTGGGGTACGAGCAACACCTAGGTCTGTTCGTCGTCGGGGCGGGCTGGGGGCGACGCTCCGGGCCCGCCCCGCCTCGTACGCCCACCGCCAGCACCCGTGGCCGCACGCCGCGCCCCCACCCGTGGGGCCCCACGCCGCTCACCCGTCGGGCCTCGCGCGCCGGCGCCCCCGCGCGCGCCCGCACGCACCAGCTCCCGCGCCGCCACCTGCGCGCTTCCCGTCGTTCGCGGCCCTCGGCGCGCGGCTCGGGCGTGCGGCACAGACCGGCGGCACCCCCCGCGCCGCCCCCCTCATCGCCGTCCCCGGCTCCCCCACGTACCGCCTCGGCTTCCGCGCGTACGCCCCCGCGCCGCCCGCGCCGGGCTCTCCCCCGCCACCACCCACGGTCTGGGCGCCGGCACCCCGCACCCGGCACGTGCCACCAGCCGCGCGAGCCCGACCACCGCGCCCGGGCACCCTGGCCCGGGCAGCCGTACCGGCCGGGCACGCGCACGCGCGGGTGGCGTGGGGTCGGGCGGCGTCGGGCGGTCTCGGTCGCGCGGGCTCCGGCGGGGTCGCGGGGCGGGGAGGGCGCTTTTCAGGGTTGCCACGGAGCCGTGATCCGAGCAGGTCAGGGGCGGGTTGTCGAGGGGTGGGCGAGGTGGGGGGCGGACCGTGGCGCGGTGGGGGGTGTGGGATGAGGCATTATCGGGGCCCATGGGGATAGTCGCCGGGTTGGACAGTTCGTCGGAGAGCACGCGCGTCGTCGTCTGCGACACGGACACGGGCGCCGTGCTCAAGCAGGGTTACGCTCCGCACCCCGCCACCGGGGTGGACGTGGACCCGCAGGCGTGGTTGCTCTCGTTGGGAGAGGCCGCGGACGGCGGGCTGCTGGAGGGTGTGCAGGCCATCGGCGTCTCCGCCCAGCAGAACGGGGTGCTGGTCCTGGACGCGGGCGGGGTGCTCGTACGCCCCGCGATGCTGGGCAACGACAAACGGGCCCAGACCGCCGCCGCCGACCTGGTGGACGCGCTCGGCGGGCGCCCCGCGTGGGCCGAGGCCGTCGGGTCCGTCCCGCACGCCGGACAGGCGGTGGCGAAGCTGCGCTGGTTGGCGCGGGCCGAGCCGGAGGCGGCGCGGCGGGTGGCCGAGGTGCTCCAGCCGCACGACTGGCTCGTGTGGCAGCTGCTCGGGCGCCCCGCGCGGCGGACCACCGATCGCGGCGCCGCGTCCGGCACCGGCTACTGGTCGGCCGCGACCGGCCAGTACCGGTCGGACCTGGCCGAACTCGCGCTCGGCCACCCGGTGCGACTGCCGGAGCTCATCGCGCCCGCCGCACCCGCCGGGCACACCCCGGAGGGGCTGCTGATCTCGGCCGGTACGGGCGAGACGATGGCCGCCGCGTTCGGTCTCGGGGTCTCCCTCGGTGACGCGGTGGTCTCGCTGGGCGCCTCGGGGTCGGTGTTCGCCGTGCACCACGAGGCCCTCGCCGACCCCACCGGCACCATCACCTCGTACGCGGACGCCACCGGCATGCACCTGCCCGTGGTGCACACGCAGAACGCCGTACGGGCCCTGCGCGGCACCGCCGAGTTGCTCGGCACGGACCTGGAGGGGCTGTCCGAGCTGGCGACGAAGTCCACGCCCGGCTCGCACGGCCTGGTGCTGCTGCCGTACCTGGAGGGCGAGCGCACCCCGCACCTGCCGCACGCGGCGGGCACGCTGTCGGGGTTGCGCCGGGAGAGCATGAAGCCCGAGCACCTGGCCAGGGCGTCCTTCGAGGGCATGCTGTGCGGGCTCGCCGACGCGCTGGACGTGTTGCGCGGGCGCGGCGTCGAGGTGCGGCGGGTGTTCCTGCTGGGGCCAGCGGCCGGGCTGCCGGCCGTGCAGGCCATCGCCCCGTCGGTGCTGGGGGCGCAGATCGTGGTCCCCGAGCCGGCGGACTACGCGGCCATCGGCGCGGCCAGGCAGGCCGCGTGGGCGCTGGGGGTCGAGCACGGCACGCTCGCGCCGCACTCGCCGCCGCAGTGGCCGGCCGCGGCGAGTCAGCTCTTCGAGCCCGGGGACGAACTGGCCGTGGGGCAGTCGGTGCGCCAGCAGTTCGGGACGGTGCGCGAGCAGATCCACCCCGACGCCTTCGGCTGGAACGCGACGGCCTAGCGGCGGCCGTCGGCGGGCGCCGCCCGGGGGCGCGTCAGTCGAGGTAGCCGCGGAGCTGGTCGGCGAAGGCGTGGTCGCGCAGCTTGCCCAGGGTCTTGGACTCGATCTGGCGGATGCGCTCGCGGGTGACGCCGAAGATGCGGCCGATCTCCTCCAGCGTGCGCGGGCGGCCGTCGGTGAGGCCGTAGCGGAGCTGGACGACCTTGCGTTCGCGTTCGCCGAGGGTGGACAGGACCGCCTCCAGGTGCTCGCGCAGCAGCAGGAAGGCGGCGGACTCCACCGGGGAGGTGGCGTCGCCGTCCTCGATGAGGTCGCCGAGCGCCACGTCGTCCTCCTCACCGACCGGAGCGTGCAGCGAGACGGGCTCCTGGGCCAGGCGTAACACCTCGCTGACGCGCTCCTCGGGGACGCCGAGGTGGTCGGCGACCTGGGCCGGGGTGGGTTCGTGGCCGTTCTCCTGGAGCATCCGGCGCTGGGCGCGCACCACGCGGTTGATCAGCTCGACGACGTGCACCGGCACCCGGATGGTGCGGGCCTGGTCGGCCAGGGCGCGGGACATGGCCTGGCGGATCCACCAGGTCGCGTACGTGGAGAACTTGTAGCCGCGCGCGTAGTCGAACTTCTCGACCGCGCGGATCAGCCCGAGGTTGCCCTCCTGGACGAGGTCGAGCATGGTCAGCCCGCGCCCCACGTACCGCTTGGCCACCGAGACCACCAGCCGCAGGTTGGCCTCGATCAGGCGCCGCTTGGCCATCCGACCCAGGACCACCAACCGGTCCAGGTCCAGGGCGAGTTGGGTGTCCAGGTCGGCGGCGCCGGCCAGCTTGGCCTCGGCGAAGAGACCGGCTTCGACGCGGCGGGCCAGCTCCACCTCGTCGGCCGCCGACAGCAGCGGGATGCGACCGATCTCGCGCAGGTACTGGCGGAAGAGGTCGGAGGAGGGGCCGGCGGCGTCCGGTCGGGGCGGCCGGGGCGCGGCGGGAACGGTGGGCCCGGGAGCGGGCTGGGGCGCGGGCGCGATGGACTCCGGCGGGCCGGTCCTCGCCGTGGGGGGCCGGGTCGTACGGGTTCGTGTCGTGTCGGCCCGTGTCGCGTCGGGCGGGGCGGGGCGGTCCGGGGCGGCGGGGGCGGTACCCGGTTCGACCTCGTCGTCGGTGCTGGGGCGACAGGAGGGCGGGCTCTGCGGTGGCACCGGGGGGGCCACGGGGGTGCGGGTCCGGGTCTGCACGGGGGCGACCTCCAGGGTGATCGCCGCCGGATCGTGGGCGGCGTTCGGCGGCGGGGCGGCTGCGGGCTGACCGCCACCCGTCCCGTACGTCGTGAGTGGGTATGCGGGGGAATGTGGGCCTGTCCGGCCGGCACCACCACGCTCCGAAGGCTCAGGCACCGGGTCCAGTGTGGGGCACGACACACTTCCGCCACGAGGGGCGTGCGCGCACTTTCTGGGACCGGTGCGTGACCGGACGGCTACAGCGCGGCGACTCCGCGCTCGCGCAGCGACTGCCCGTACTGCTGGAGGACCCACAGTTCGTTCTGGACGGCGGCCAGGTGGGCGGGGTCGGCGTGCGGGCCCAGGCGCTGGAGGGTGCCTCGGATCTCGCTGATCCGCCGGTTGACGGCGGCCAGCCGCACGGCCACCAGCTGCACCCCCGCGTACACCTCGTCGGCGTCGCGGCGGGTGTGCGGCGGCTCCACGGTCAGCTCGGTGACCAGGGCCCGCACCGTGTCGTCGGGGGCGGCCTCGCGCACCCGCGCCACGTAGTCCCCGTCGGCCGAGGAGACGCCCCCGGCCTCCTCGATGACCTCGCGGACCACGGCGTAGGGCGGGGCGGTGAACTCGTCGGCGCCGTACGCGTCGAAGGCCGGGGCCACCAGGTCGGGGCGCTGGAGGGCGAGCTTGAGCAGCTCGCGCTCGACGCGGTGGGCGGGGCTGCGCAGGTTCAGCGCGGGGCCGCGCAGCCCCGGTGGCGCGGCGGGGCGCGATCCGGCGGCGAGTCCCGCGCCGGGCTGGCGGGGGCCGCCCTCGCGGCCGTGGGAGCCGTTGCCACGGGTGTCGGGGCCGCCGCGCTGGCCGCGCTCGCGGTTCCAGCGGGCGAGCTGGGCGACGCGGTTGACCACGAACTGGTTGTCGATGACGTATCCGAGCAGGCCGGAGAGCATCACGGCGTACCGGTGGCGGATGGCGGCGTCCTTGATGTTCGCCACGATGGGCGCCGCCTCCTCCAGGGCGGCGGCCTGCCCCTCCGGCGTCTCCACCTCGTACTTGTCGGTGACGGAGCGGATGGCGAACTCGAAGAGCGCGGTGCTGTGCTCGACGAGACTCCGCACGCCCTCGTCGCCCTTGGCCAGTCGCAGGTCGCACGGGTCCATGCCGCCGGGGCTGATGGCGATGGCGGTGCGGGCGGCGAACTTCTGGTCGTCCTCGAAGGCGCGCAGGGCGGCGCGCTGTCCCGCGGCGTCGCCGTCGAAGGTGAAGACGACCTTGCCCCGGGAGTTGTCCATCAGCAGCCGGCGCAGGATCTTGATGTGCTCGCTGGCGAAGGCGGTGCCGCAGGTGGCGATGGCGGTGGTGACGCCGGCCAGGTGGCAGGCCATGACGTCGGTGTAGCCCTCGACGACGACGGCGTGGTTGGTCTTGGCGATCTCCTTCTTGGCCAGGTCGATGCCGTAGAGGACCTGGGACTTGCGGTAGAGCGGGGTCTCGGGGGTGTTCAGGTACTTCGGACCGTTGTCGTCGTCGCGCAGCTTGCGGGCGCCGAAGCCGACGACCTCGCCGGTGATGTCGCGGATGGGCCACATGAGGCGGCCCCGGAAGCGGTCGATGGGGCCGCGGCGGCCCTCCTGGGCCAGCCCGGACACCAGGAGTTCCTTGTCGCTGAAGCCCCGGCCGCGCAGAAAGCGGATCAGGTGGTCCCAGCCTGCCGGGCTGTACCCCACGCCGAAGTGCTCGGCGGCGGCCTGGTCGAAGCCGCGCTGGGTGAGGAAGGCGCGACCGATCTCGGCCTCGGGGCTGGCGAGCTGCTCGGCGTAGAACTGCGCGGCGACCTTGTGCGCCTCGACCAGGCGGGTGCGCTCGCCCTGCTGGCGCCCCGGCGTGTACCCCCCCTGCTCGTACCGCAGGGTGATGCCGGCGATGGCGGCCAGGCGCTCGATGGTCTCGGCGAAGGAGAGGTGGTCGATCTTCATGACGAAGTCGACGGTGTCGCCGCCCTCTTGGCAGCCGAAGCAGTAGAAGAGGCCCTTGGAGGGGCTGACCTGGAAGGACGGGGACTTCTCGTCGTGGAAGGGACACAGGCCCTTGAGGTTGCCGCCGCCTCCGTTGCGCAACTGGAGGTACTCGGACACGACGGCGTCGATCGGGACCGCGTCCCTGACCGCCTTCACGTCGTCGTCATTGATCCGTCCTGCCACGCGTGAATTCTACGGCTGCCCCCTGACACTCCCGCCCACGCGGGCCTAGAGCTTGATCACGAAGGCCAGGTGTCGGCCGGCGGGAGGCAGGTCGAACTCCTCCCCCACGGCCGTGAAGCCCTGGGCCCGGTAGAAGTCGCCGGCCCCGGCGCGGCCGTTGCACCAGGCCCAGCGGGCGCCTCGGGAGGCCGCCTCGGCCAGTCCCGCGCGCAGCACGGCCGCCCCGTAGCCCCGGCCCCGGACCGCCGGGGCACTGGCCAGGCCCCGGAACCGGTAGGCGGGCCCGGCCTCGTCGGGCGGCCCGGCCAGCTCGGCCGCGGCGGGCGGCATCGGGTCGGGGAAGAGGGTCACACAGGCCAGCGGCGGCCCGCCGGCGGCGGGGGTCGCGGCGGCGACGGCGGGCGCGGGCGTCGCGGTGGCGGGGGCGGCGGCCGGATAGGCGGCGAGGTGGAAGACGCCGGGCGCGGCGTCCTCGGGGAAGGCGGCGGTCGCGCGGGGCAGCCCGGGGCGGAGAACCGACCAGCGCAGGTCGAAGATCTCCGCCACCGGGACCACGAACGTGACGATCGACATACCGCCACGCTACGGGAGCGGCCCACGCCGGGGCGCGCGCCGCCCCACGGCGTGGGGTCGGCCGGCTAGGGGAGCAGCGAGGCCAGCGGGACGGCCGGGTCGGCCAGGGCCTGCGGGTCCAGCGGGACGCCGGCGCGGATGAGGGCCTGGATGGGCTCGGTGACGTCCCACACGTTGACGTTCATCCCGGCCAGCAGCCGCCCGTCGGCGTCCAGCCAGAAGCCGATGAACTCGCGCTTGCCGACATCGCCCCGGCACACCACCTGCGCGTAGCTGCCGGGGGGCGCGTAGCCGGAGTACTCCAGGCCCACGTCGTACTGATCGGAGAAGAAGTACGGCACCCGGTCGTACGTCACGTCCTGGCCGAGCATGGCGCGCGCGGCGGCCGGGCCGCCGTTGAGGGCGTTGGCCCAGTGCTCGACGCGCAGCCGCTCGCCCTCGGGCAGGGCGGCGGAGAGCGGGGACAGGGGGAAGGCCGCGGCGTCGCCGGCGGCGTAGATGTCCGGGTCGGAGGTGCGCAGGCCGGCGTCGACGGCGATGCCGCCACGGGCGGGGCCGACGGACGGGGCGATCTTCAGGCCGGCGGCCTCCGCGAGCGCGGTGCGGGGGGCCGCGCCGATCGCGGCGAGCACGGCGTGCGCGGGGTGCTCCTCGCCGTCGTCGGTATGCACGGCCAGGACCATGCCGTCCTGCCCGGTGATCTCGGTGAGCCGGGCGCCGAAGTGGAAGCGGACGCCGTGGCTGCCGTGCAGGTCGGTGAAGAGCGCGCCGAGTTCGGGGCCGAGGACGGTGTGCAGCGGGCCGGGCTCGGGCTCCACGACGGTCACCTCGGCGCCGTAGCCACGGGCGGCGGCGGCGACTTCGAGGCCGATCCAGCCGGCACCGGCGATGACCAGGTGCCCGTTGTCGCGCCCCAGCGCGGCCAGCACGCCGCGCAGCCGCTCGGCGTGGGCCAGGCGGCGCAGGTGGTGCACGCCGGCCAGGTCGGTGCCGGGGATGTCCAGCCGGCGCGGCTCGGCGCCGGTGGCCAGCAGCAGCCGGTCATAGTGGATGCGGGTGCCGTCGCCCAGGCGTACGCACCGGGCCGCCGGGTCGAGGTGGACGGCGGGCTGGCCGAGGTGGAGTTCGATGTGGGCCTGCGCGTACCAGCTCGGCTCGTGGACGAAGACGCTGTCGCGCTCCTGGCTGCCGCTGAGGAACCCCTTGGACAGGGGCGGGCGTTCGTAGGGGTGGTCGCGTTCGTCGCAGATGAGGATCACTCGGCCGGTGAAGCCCTCGGCCCGGAGTGTCTCGGCGGCCTTCGCCCCCGCGAGCCCTCCTCCGACGATGACGAACGTTTGATGTGCGTCGACCACTTGTCGCCTCCTCGCTCACGCGCGGTACGCCCGCGCCCCGGGGGGTACCCCGGTACGCCTGTGCGGGTGTATGCCCATGCGGGCACCCCCCGTGAACGTCTGGTGTACGCCCAACCGCCCACGTCGGTCCAGTTCGGTCCAGCTCAGCCACAGGGAGGGTCCCGCAACCAGCGGCCCGCGGGAAGGGGCACTACGCCGGACGGTCCAGTTGCCGGACCGGCCCGCGCGCCCCGTGGCCCGGGGCGCGCGGGCGCGGGGCGGGCGCCGGGGCGCGGGTCACCGGGGGGCGGTCAGGCGGGCGTGCAGGGAGCGGGCGGAGGCGTCGGTGAGCGAGGCGATCTGGTCGACGACGACGCGCAGCCGCTCGGTGTCGTCGTGGGCCGCCGCGAACAGCGCGCGGAACTGCGGGTCGAGGCCGTGCGGGGCGCGCGCGAGCAGCGCCTGCGCCAGTTCGGCGATGACCACGCGCTGGTCGGCGCGCAGCCGTTCCTGGTCCGCGCGCTGCATGACGTACCGGTCGGCCACGGCCTTCAGGACGGCGCACTCCAGGCGTATGGGGCGCGGGACGACCAGCGTGGCCCGGTAGCGGGTGAGGCGCCCCGGCCCGTGGGCGGTGCGGGTGGCGTCCTCGGCGGCCTGGCAGAAGCGGCCGATGAGTTGGCTGGTGGCGTCCTTGAGGCGGGCCTGGGCCAGGGCGGAGCCGTCGTACCCGTGCGGCCACCACTCCTGGTCGAGCAGCCGGTCCAGGGCGGCGGCCAGCTCCTCGGGGTCGGCGCCGGGGGCGTAGCGGCGGGCGGCCACGGCGAAGACCTCGCGCCGCTCGGGCTCGGCGAGCAGCACGCCCGGGTCCAGGTGGCCGGCGTGCAGGCCGTCCTCGACGTCGTGGACGGAGTAGGCGACGTCGTCGGACCAGTCCATGACCTGGGCCTCGAAGCAGGTGCCGCCCGCCGGCGCGTCCTGGCGCAGCCAGTGGAAGACGGGCAGGTCGTCCGCGTACGCGCCGAACTTGGGCGAGGCCGGGTCGGTGGGGTGCGCGCCGCGCGGCCAGGGGTACTTGGTGGCGGCGTCCAGGGCGGCGCGGGTGAGGTTGAGTCCGACGCTGACGGGTTCGCCCGACTCCGCGTCGGTACGGAAGCGCTTGGGCTCGACGCGGGTGAGCAGGCGCAGCGACTGGGCGTTGCCCTCGAAGCCGCCGCACTCCCGGGCGACCTCGTCCAGGGCGCGCTCGCCGTTGTGACCGAACGGCGGGTGGCCCAGGTCGTGGGCGAGGCAGGCCACCTCGACCAGGTCCGGGTCGCAGCCGAGCGCGGCGCCCAGCTCCCGGCCGACCTGGGCGCACTCCAGGGAGTGCGTGAGCCGGGTGCGGGGGCTGGCGTCCCACGCCTGGGGGCTCGTGTCGGGGGTCACCACCTGGGTCTTGCCGGCGAGCCGGCGCAGCGCGGCGGAGTGCAGCAGCCGGGCCCGGTCGCGCTGGAAGGCGGTGCGCCCGGGGCGCTTGTCGGGCTCGGGCTCCCACCGCTCCAGGTCGGCGGCGGAGTAGCCGGGCACGTCGGGCTGGTCGCGCGGGGCGCCCTGGCCGGGCTGGCGGTGCCGGTCGCCGTGGCCGGGCTGGTCCCCGTCGCCGAGCCGGTCGGGTCGGCCGGTGGGGGCGAACTGTCCGGACTGACCGGGGGAAGGCGGTGGTGTGCCGTTCATACCCCGACGGTAACCGCCGGACCACGGACGGGTCGGAGCGGGCGCGGGCGGCGGCCGGATGGGGCGGGGCACGGGGACGGCCTCCGCCTGGCGACGGGGACGGCGCCGTACGCCGACCGGGCCCGCCTCGTCGGCGGGGCGGCGGCGCGGCGGCCGGGCGCGGCGGGCGGCGGCCGGGCGGGGCGCCGGCCCCGCCCTACCGGTGGTCAGTGGTGCCAGGCCGTGCCGCCGGTGTTGTGGATCATCCGCTGGAGCACCTTCATCGTGGTCAGGAACTCCGCGTCGCTGACGCCCTCGTGAATGGTCGCCCGGTTCGCCCGCTGGACCGCCGCGGCCCGCGCGTACAGCGCCTCGCCGGCCTCGGTGAACCGCAGCCGCCCGGACGCGTCGGGGGCCAGCAGCCCCCGCTCCAGCGTCGCGTCGATCTCCGTCGCCAGGTCGTCGCCGACGTCCAGGTAGCCGCCGAGCACGGCGGTGATCTCCGCGCGCGTGCGGCCCGTCGGGTGCTCGGCCACCTGGTGCAGCGTCCACCACTGCGGCTGGGTGAGGCCGACGTCGCGCAGGCCGGCCCGGATGAAGTCGACCACCGCCTTGCTCGCGGCCCAACCCCAGTAGCCGATGGGCTGCTTGACCAGGTCCTCGTCGCTGTGTGAGTAGCTCATGACGAGGACGCTAGAAGTTGAACCAATGGTGAGGTCAAGCCGGTGGCCTCGACCCGGGGGCCTCAGCCCGGGTACGCGTCCACCTCGGCGAGGTAGCCGGCCCGGGTGGGTTCGTCGAGGAAGGCGGCGAGGAAGGAGTTGCGCGCGAGCGTGCGCAGCGCCTCCGCGTCCAACCCGAGGGCGTCCCGTACGGCGGTGTAGTTGTCGCCGACGTAGCCGCCGAAGTACGCGGGGTCGTCGGAGTTGATCGTGACCCGCAGCCCGGCGGCGAGCATGGCCGGCAACGGGTGGTCGGCGAGGTCCTCGTACACCCGCAGGCGCACGTTGGACAGCGGGCACACGGTCAGCGGCACCTGCTCCGCGACCAGCCGCGCGACCAGCGCCTCGTCCTCCAGGCAGCGCACGCCGTGGTCGATCCGGTCCACGCGCAGGACGTCGAGCGCCTCCCAGACGTATCCGGGCGGGCCCTCCTCGCCCGCGTGCGCCACGCACCGCAGGCCGGCCGCGCGGGCCCGCTCGAAGACCTCGCGGAACTTGGCCGGCGGGTTGCCCACCTCGGCCGAGTCGAGCCCGACGGCGGTGATCCGGTCCAGCCAGGGGCGGGCCGCCTCGAATGTGACCAGGGCCGACTCGGCGCTCTCGTCGCGCAGGAAGCACATGATGAGGCGGGTGGTGATGCCGTAGGTCTCGGGCGCCTGGTCCAGCGCGCGGGTGAGGCCGTCGATGACCGTCCCGATCGGCACCCCGCGCGCGGTGTGGGCCTGCGGGTCGAAGAAGATCTCGGCATGCCGCACGCCCTGCGCCCGCGCCCGCGCGAGGTAGGCGTGCGCCAGCTCGGCGAAGTCCTCCTCGGTGCGCAGGACGGCCATCAGCGCGTAGTACAGGTTGAGGAAGGACTGGAGGTCGGTGAAGGAGTACGCGGCGCGCAGCTCGTCCTCGGAGGCGTACGGCAGCGCGACGCCGTTGCGCCGGGCGAGCGCGAAGGCCAGCTCCGGCTCCAACGTGCCCTCGATGTGCAGGTGGAGCTCGGCCGTGGGCAGGGCGGGCGCGGGCCGGTCCGGCCGGTCGGTGGGGGTGGGCCGGTCGGCGGGGGCGGGCCGGTGGAGCTGGTCGGACATGACACCTAGTCTCGCTCTGAGCTGCGGAAAGAAGCTCCCAGCGTAACGCCGTGCCGGTGCCGGTCGGCTCCGATGACCAGCGCGACGCGCGCCCGTGACCGGGCCGCGAGGCGGGCGCCGGGCAGGCGGCCCCGGGCCCGCGTGGGCGCGCCGCCGGCGCGTCGGGCGCGGCGCGCGGCCTCGCTCGCGGAGGCTGTCGGGGTGGCCTGGCCGGTGCTGCGCCAGCCCGTCCGGGGCGGGTCGTGTCCGCGTGCGCCGCGTCGGTGGGGGGCACCGGGTCGCCGTGGGCCCAGCGGGGCTCGCGCGCGGCGTGGCCGGCGGGGCGCCTCGGCGCGTGCGTGGCGTCGACCTGGACGGCGCGCGGGGGGCCGGTTCCGCGTGCGACGGCGGGCCCGGCGCGTGCGCGCGCGTGGCCACGCGGCGCCCAGGCGTGGCGGCGGTCACCGGGCGAGCGGCGTGCCGTGGGTACGGCAGCCGCTTCCCCGGCCCGGCCGTGTGCGTGCCCAGGGCGCGGGCGGGGCACGCGGGCGCGGTGGTCGCGGGGGCGGCGCGAGCGGGGCTGGCCGATCCGGGGTTACGCGGCGGGGGGCGCGGGCGGCTCGGGGGTGGTCTCCTCGACGACCCAGGCCAGGTACGCCGGATCGCCGTGGGTGACGGGGGTCGCGACGATCTCCGGCGTGTCGTAGCCGTGCGCGGCCCGCAGATGGGCGGCCAGCGCCTCGAACCGGGCGGCCGTCGTCTTGAACAGCACCTGCCACTCCCGCTCGGCGACCACCTCGCCCCGCCACCGGTAGACCGAGGACACCGGACCGCTGATCTGCGCGCAGGCCGCCACCCGGGCCGCGACCGCGCCGCGCGCCAGCGCGTCGGCCTTCTCGCCGGCGTCGGTGGTGGTCAGCACCGTGAGGACGGCGGCGGTGGCGCCGGGTCGCTCGACGGGGGTGGTGGGGGCGACTGCGTCTGACGGGTCGGGGACCACGGCTACGGCTCCTTCGGCTCGGGCTGGCCGTCCGACTACCCGCCGTCCACCGCCCGTACGCCCCGAGGGCCCGGTCGGGAACGCGGCATGCGGACGCACACACGGGGTACCACGGTAGCCGCGCGGGCCACCCGGGCCCGCGGTACCGTCAAACCCCACTAAAAGCTGCGAAGCGGTCACGTGGAGCGCAGCGAAAGGACGGCCCATGGACGACCTCACCGCACTGGCCCGTGAGCATCTGGACGCGGCACGGATGGAGTCGCACGGACGCAGCGCCCATCTGTTCCTGCACGACGGACCCCTGCGGCAGAGCCTGATCGCGCTGGTCACCGGCACGGAACTGGACGAGCACAACGCCCCGCCGGCGGCGAGCCTCCAGGTCCTGCACGGCCATGTACGGCTGATCGGCAACGAGAGCGGCGCCCGTGACCTGATCGCCGGCCAGATGCAGGCCATCCCGCACGAGCGGAACTCGCTGCTGGCCGTCGAGGACTCGGTGGTCCTCCTCACGGCGGTGACCGCGACCCCCGACTGCGAGCCCGCGCCCCGCCCGACCGCCGCCCCCTGACCAAGGGCCCGCCCCTCCCGCGCCGGCCCCGTCTCCCGCGCGCCCGCCCCGGCCCGTCTCCCCCCGTGGCCCTCTCCGCCGCGACGCCGCCTCGGCCGGTCGGGGCCGTTGTCAGACCCCTGTGGTGAGGTGGACACGTACGCGGGCGAGGGCACGGGAGCGGGGAGCGTCATGGGCACGTGGGGCAGCGGCAACTTCGACAGCGACACGGCGGCCGATCATCTCGCGGACGTCATCGGCCGGCTCGTCGCCGAGGTCGCCGACGCGATGTCCGGTGACCCCGTGGAGCTGGAGGCGGACGAGTACTGGGGCAACGCCGTGCCCTGCCACCTGGAGCTGTTGTACGCCCTGGCACGCGCGGGGTACGCCACCCACCACCTCCCGGAGCCCGGCGTGATCGCGAGCTGGAAGGCCGACTTCCTGGCGATATGGGAGCGCACGATCGACGACCTGGAGCCGTCGGCGGAGTTCCGGGAGGAGCGGCGGGCGGTGCTGGTGCGCACCTTCGACCAGTTGGCCGAGGTCGCCACGCGGCACTGACCGCGCGCCCCGCGGTGGCGGGGTGCCGTGCCGGGCGGATCGCCGGGGGCGGGTGGGGGCCGCCGGAGGCGGGAGCGTGGGGTCGGCGCTGGGCGGGGCTGGAGCTGGGCGGGCTGGAGCTGGGCGGGCTGGAGCTGGGCGGGGCTGGAGCTGGCACGGTGAGGTGCGGCGGGGCGCGGGGCCGGGGCACCGTCCGGTCGGGGTCGGAGTCCGCGCGGTGAGCTGGACCAGGGCGAGGGGTCGGGCCGGGCCTGGCGGGTGCTGGTGGGCGGCGGTCGCCCCCGCCGGGGCGACCGGGGCGGGTGGTCCGTGGGGAGCGTCGGGCGTGGGCGTCGGGCGGGGGGGCATCGGTCGGCGGCGTCGGTCGGGCGCGGGCTCGCCGTGGTGACCGCCGGTGCCGCTGGCGGGCCGGCGCTGCGGCGCGCGGCGGGCGGCGAGCGGCGAGCGGCGAGCGGCGAGCGCCATTGGACTGGACAAGGTCGGGCGAGGTGACGCGGCCGGATCAGGTGGGGCCGGGGGCGGGTGGGCCGGATGGGGCGGTCCGTGACCGCCCGCCGGGCCGGGGGGTCGGGTGCGGGCGAGGCGTGCCGGTGCGCGTCGAGGGCGGGCGGGGGGGTGGCCCTACGAGGTGGTCGAGCGGGGCCGTCGGGGCGGGGAGGCCGCGGGGACGGCAGGCCACGAAGGTGGTGGCCAGACGGCGATGAGGCCATGGGAGTGGCCGGGTCGCGCGTCAGGGGCGGGGTAGGCGGACCGTGCTCGTCTTGCCCAGCGCGTCCGCGTCGGCGACCACGCGCAACTCGCCGCCCGCCTCGTCGGCGAGGGCGGCGACGATGGCCAGCCCCCGGCCGCCGCAACCGTCGGCGTGCGCCACGGACCGGGGGGCGGGGATGACCGGATGCCGGTCGTGCACGGCGATGACCAGCGCTTCACGGGTCAGGGTGAGCGCGACGTCGGAGAACGGCGAACGCGGGGCGGCGTGTCGGACGGTGTTGGTCACCAGCTCGCTGAGGACGAGCAGCGCGGCGTCGGCCAGGTCCCGCTCCTCCTCCGCCAGCCAGTCGGCCAGCAGGACGCGCGCCGCCCGCCGCGCGGCGGGCACGGAGGCGGCCACCGTGGGCAGGGTGAGGCGGCGTCGCGCGAGGACGGGCGTCGTCGCGACGGTCATCACGCCGGGTTCACGTCCTTCACGTCCCCCCGTCGTCCACGTCGGCATCACGTACCTCACGCGTCCCTTCCTGCGTACGGCCGGCGTCCGTCAGGCGGTGACGGGCGCCGGGCCCGGGGCCCGCACTGCGCGGTACACGTCGGTCGGACGGTGCGGCGCTTCCGGCGGTCCAGACCAGTCACCGAATGGTTGGCTCAGACTTCGTCGGCCAGGATGAATCGGGCAGCTGGATTCGGGTGCACCGTAGCGCGGATGCCCCTCGCCCGGAATGCCGAAAGCTAGACGATGGCCACAACTAGCCGCCGGCGTCCGCCCTTCCTATGCTGGGCCGATGCCGGATGCGCTGCTGGAACCCGTGGGTCTCGGCGCTACCGAGAGCGCCCTGTATCCGCACGTGCTGTCCACTCCCCGCTGTACGACGGCCCAGCTCGCCGAGGCCGTCGGCGCGACCCCCGCCCAGGTGCGCCCCGCGCTGCGCCGGCTCGTGGAGTCGGGCCTGATCGCCCGCATCGCGGGCCGACCCGCCCGCTACACCGCCGCCCCGCCCGGCGCCGCCTTCGACGTGCTCGCCGAGCGGCGCCACCAGGAACTCGAAGCACTCCGGGAGCACCTGCGGGAGCTGGCCGTGCGGTACCAGGGGGCGACGGCCAGCAGTCCCGGGGACCTGATCGAGCTGATCGAGGGCCCGCTCGCGATGCGGGACCGGGTGGAGCAGCTGCAACTGGGCGCGGAGCGGGAGATGCTCGTGGTCGACGCCCCGCCGTACTTCAGCTCGACGGCCAACGACAACCCGATCGAGGACCAGTTGTTGCGGCGCGGCGTGGAGTGCCGGGTCATCTACGACGCCGCGGCCCTGGAGATGCCTGGTCGGATGGACTTCGTGTGGGCGTGCGTGGCCAAGGGCGAGCAGGCGCGGAGTCTGCCGTCGGCCCGGCTCAAGATGCTCATCGCGGACCGTTCCAGCGCCGTGATCCCGCTGGTGCTGGAGGCCAGCGAGACCTCCGCCGCGATCGCCGTACGCCCCTCGCCCCTGCTGACGGCCATCGTCACCTGCTTCGACCTGATGTGGGAGCGGGCCGCGCCGATCGGCGTCAGCGCCCCGTCCGACAGCCCGTTGGACGAGCGTGACCGCGAGTTGCTGAGCATGCTGGCCAGCGGCATGAAGGACGCGACGATCATCCGCTCACTCGGCATCACCCAGCGCACCATGACCCGCCGGGTCGCCCAGCTCATGACGCTGCTGGGCGCCCAGACCCGCTTCCAGGCCGGCCTGCAGGCGGCCCGCCGCGGCTGGCTGTAGCACGCGGACGAGGCCCGCCCGCGCTTCCCCCCGGCGCACCACCCGCCACCCGTACGCCGCCGCCGGCGTGCGCCCCGCCCCCGCTGTACCTCCCCGGCACGCGCCGCGCGCCGCCGCGCGCCGCCGCCGTCGCCCACGCCCTCGCCCTCGCCGTACGACCCTGGCCGCGGCCCGGCCAGCCCGGGCCCGCGCGGCTCGGCTGCCAGGGCCGTCAGCTCCTGGTCGCGGGCGCGGCGCGGCGGGTCGCGGGCGGCCGGGCCGGCCCGACGGGCACGAGCGGTGCCGGGGGCAGTGGCGGGGCCGGGGCGAGGGTCGGGGCCGGGGCGGGAGTCGGGGTGGACGGCGGGGCGGGGCGGGAGCGCTGGGCGCGGGCGCGGTGGGCGCTCGGGCTGACACCACGGACCCGTTTGAACGCCACGCTCAGCGCGAAGGCGTTGGCGTACCCGACCCGGCGCGCCGCGCGCTCCACCGTCATGTCGGGCTCGCGCAGCAGGTCCGCGGCGAGCGCCATCCGCCAGCCGGTCAGATACGTCATCGGCGGCTCGCCGACCAGCTGTGTGAAGCGCCGGGCGAGCGCGGCACGGGAGACGCCCGTCCTGGCGGCGAGCGCGGCCACGGTCCACGGGTGCGCCGGATCGTCGTGCAACAGGTGCAGCGCCCTGCCCACCACAGGGTCGTCGTATGCCCGGTACCAGGCGGGGGCCTGCGCCTCCGGGCGGGCGAACCAGGCCCGCAGCGTCGAGATGAGCAGCAGGTCCAGCAGCCGGTCCAGGACGACCTGTTGGCCCGGGGCGTCGCGCTCGACCTCCTCCGCGACGAACGGCATCAGCGGGCAGTCCCAGCACTCCTCGGTGAGCACGACCAGCGGTGGCAGCGCGGCCAGCAGCCGTTCACCCACGTCGCTGGAGAGCGGGTACTCCCCGCTGAGCAGCAACGCCGAGCCGGCGCGGCTGCGCCCGTAGGTCCGCACCCCCAGCGTCAGCGACTGGCTCAGGTCCTCCCCGGTCGGCGAGGTGCAGGCGTCACCGCCGTGGACCAGCACCTGGGGCGCGAGCCCGGGCCGGTCCGAGATCGTGTACGGCTGCGGGCCGCGCACGATCGCGATGTCACCGGCCCGCAGCGGCACCGGGGCCGCGCCGCCGACCGCGATCCACGCGTCCCCGCGCACCATCGTGACCAGCGCGAGCGGCGTGCCGTGCAGAAAGCGCAGCGACCAGGGCGGGGCCAGAACGGACTGGTGGAAGAGGGCCCCGCGGGCCCGTGCCCCGTTCAGGAGATCGGCGAGCGCGTCCATGGCGCCAGCGTAAACGGACATCCGTGCGTGGGGCGGCGGGATATTCGGACGCCGGAGGTGGCGGGTGGGGCGCGCGGGGTGGACGAACGGACATGCCGGCGAGCCTTTCGACCATGGTCGGCCGGCGTGCGTACCGCTTGACTGGAGTCATGACAGAGAACGGCCCCCTGCGGGACAGCGACTTTCTGGTGTTGGGCGGTACCGGCAAGACCGGTCGCCGCGTGGTGGAGCGGCTGCGGGAGCGCGGCCTGAGGGTGCGGGTGGCCTCGCGGTCCGCCGAGGGCGGGCGGCAGCGCTTCGTGTGGGAGGAAGAGGAGACCTGGGGCCCGGCGTTGGCGGGCGTGGGCGCGGTGTACCTGGTGCCGCCGGGCGAGCTGACCAGCCCGGAGTCGGCGCGCGCGGTCGAGGCGTTCGCGGCCCGCGCGGTGGCCGCCGGGGTGCGGCGCATCGTGCTGCTGTCGGCGCGCGAGGAAGCGGAGTTGCTCGACGGGGAGCGGGCGGTCCGCGATTCCGGGGTGGCCGAGTGGACGGTGCTGCGGCCGAGTTGGTTCGCGCAGAACTTCAGCGAGGACTTCTTCCACCCGGCCGTCGTGGGCGGCCACCTGCGGCTGTCCACCGGAGCGGGCCAGGAGCCGTTCATCGACGTCGAGGACATCGCCGACGTGGCGGTGGTGGCGCTGACCGAGGACGGTCACGCGGGGCAGACGTACGCGTTGTCGGGGCCCCGGCTGCTGACGTTCGGCGAGGCCGTCGCGGAGATCGCCCGGGCCACCGGCCGGGACATCACCTACACCCCGCTCGACGAGGAGCAGTTCGTCGCCGAGTGGACGGCCGCGGGCGTGCCGCCGCACCTCGTCGAGGTGCTGCGTCGACTGTTCGCCCTGATCAGGGAAGGCAAGAACGCCCACCTGTCCGACGGCGTCCAGCGCGTCCTCGGCCGCGAGCCGCGCGACATCACCGACTACGTCAACGCGACGGCGGCGACCGGCGTGTGGGCGGCCCCCACCGCGTGAGCGGGGCGGCCCGCGTCGCGTGAGCGGACGGGGCCGCGCGGTGTGGCGGCGGAGGAGCTCGCGCCGCCACACGGCGCGTGCGCCGCGTGCGGACGACGTCGCGCGTACGCCGACCCGCACGGATCGACGCCGCGCGCGGGGCGGCCCGCGCGGTACGCCTCACGCGGGGCGGCCCGCGTGCCCCCTGGCCGGTGGCGCGGAACGGACGAGACGGGCACGGAAACGGGCGGGCCCCCGCCACACGGCGGGGGCCCGTTGCCGGTCAAGGGCGGGAGTGCGCGGCCCGCTCCAGGTCGAGTTCGGCCCACACGTCCTTGCCGACGGTGCGCTCCCGCACGCCCCACCGCGCCGCCACGGCGTCCACGATGAGCAGTCCGCGGCCGAACTTGTCGTCGGGTCCCGGCTCCCGGGTGCGTGGCAGCCGCTCGCCCTTCGGGTCGCTGACGGCGACCCGGAGCGCCGCCCGGCTCAGGGTGAGTTGCACGCGGAACAGGCGTCCACGCAGCGCCCCGTGCAGCACGGCGTTGCTGGCCAGCTCCGAGACGATCAACGCCACGTCGTCGGCGAGGGCGGGTTGCCCCCAGTCCGCGACGACGCGCGCGGCGCGCCTGCGGGCCTGCGACACGCTTTTCGGATACGGCGTGTAATCAAATCGGTCGTATGCGACGGCGGATTGATCCGTATCGCTGTCTAGACCGGACGGGCCTTGGGGCGCCAAGGTCACCACACACCTCCAGGAAGAACCGTCTTGCGCACGCCGGCACGGCCGCCCGACGTTCCTGCCGGGCCGGCCACCGCGCCAGCGATCAACTACGGAAAGTAGTGCCACGCGATTGATCCTTTTACTCGCGCACGGAGCGATTACCTCCGTTTCAGCCGCTAGTGGCGGAGTGTGCCCCTCTGTCGTGCTACTTCCGCTCGCTACGACGAGGTTGACCCGGCGCGACCGGCACCGCGCGGCGGGCCCGGCCCGCGCCCCGTCGCGCGACGCTCGCGTCCCTGGTCAACGCGGTGGGCCGAGGGCGTGGAGGCCGGCCCCAACACGAGGGTGTCGGGCCCGATTTGCGACGGTGTGCGGGGCGGTGGTCCAGCGTGGGGTCAGGCCAGCCACTGGTCGTAGGCGAGTTTGCACACGAGGGTGACGACGACCACGACGAGGACCACGCGGACGAAGCCGCTGCCGCGCTTGAGGGCCATGCGGGCGCCGAGCAGGCCGCCGCCCAGGTTGAACAGGGCCATGGGGGCGGCGATGGACCACAGGACCGCGCCCTGGGCGGTGAACATGGCCAGGGCGCCCAGATTGGTGCAGGTGTTGACCACCTTGGTGGTGGCCGACGCCGTGACCAGGTCCATGTGCAGGATCGCGGCGAAGGCGATGACCAGGAACGTGCCGGTGCCGGGGCCGATCAGACCGTCGTAGAAGCCGATGCCGAGGCCGGCGACGAGGATGGCCACCAGGACGCGGCGGCGGGTGACCGGGCCCGCGCCGGAGCTCGCGCCGAACGTGGGGCGCAGCAGCACGAAGGCCAGCACCGCCAACAGCACCACCATGATCAGGGGGCGGAGGACCGCGCTGTTGATGCCGGCGGCGAAGAACGCGCCGCCGAAGGAGCCCGCGACGGCGGCCACGCCGATGCGGATGGCGGTGCGGACGTCCACCGGCGCCTTGCGGGTGTAGGTGATCGCGGCGGCCGTCGTGCCGACGACGGCGACCGCCTTGTTGGTGCCGAGGACGTGCGCGGCCGGTACGTGCGGCAGCCCCACCAGCAGGGCCGGCAGTTGCAGCAGGCCGCCGCCGCCCACCACCGCGTCGATCCAGCCGGCCATGGCCGCCGCCAGACACAGCAGGACCAGCGTCAGCAGGGATATGTCGTGCATGGTCGCCTCTCAGGCCGTCGAGCCGTCGCGTCGGGCCACGGTCCGCCCCCGCTCCCCTCGCGCGCCTCGCTCAGGCCGCGCCGGATCGCGCGTAGCAGCGGCGCAGCCAGCGCGCGTGGTCCGCGGCGGCGGGCTCGAACGGGAGCCGCCGGTGCATCACCCTACGGTTGTCGAAAACGTGGAAGCCGCCGGCCTCCACCATGATCGGTTCGCCCTCGCAGCCGGCGACCCGCTCCGCGAACCGGGCCAGCGCCTCCCGGGCCGCCCCGGTGCGGCCGGTGATCCGGCCCGGCCCGTACCGCAGGCCCATCGCGCCGCCCGGCAGCGTCCACAGCAGGGGCACTCCGGTACGCAGCGGCGGCCGGTCGGCGGCGGCGGCCCGCCCGCCGTCGTGGGCCGCGCCCCCGGCATCCGCGTCGGCGCCCTGGTCGACGGCGCGCCGCGCGCCCGCCACGGGAGCCGCCGCGTACGACTCGGGCGCCGTCACGTCGAAGTCCGGTCGGCGCAGCGCGGCCACCGTGGTGGCGGACAGGCCGGACAGGGCCTCGTCCACGGACAACAGCCAGGTGGGGACGCGTTCGGTGTTGCGCATGCCGTAGAAGGACAGGAAGTGCGGAATGGATTCTTCAGCCGCGCCGTCCGCCCGGTGGTCCAGGACCGAGTCGTCGGTGTGCCAGTCCAGGCCGGCGGCGTATCCCCAGGAGGTCTGGCTGTGGGCGGCGTCGGGGCTCGGTGCGACGTTGCGCACGAGACGGCCCTCGTTCTCCCAGCGGTAGGCGACCGGGTCCAGGCCGAGCAGCCGCAGCAGCCCGAAGTGGACCAGGTTGGGGACGGTCAGCAGCGACTCGTCGCAGAACCCGGTGCGCGGGGTCGGCACCTCGTCCTCGGCCTGGGGCAGGCCGGTCAGCTCCAGCCACGGGGTGGGCGCCTCCCGCCAGCGCGCCAGGCGCTCCAGGGTGGCGGCGGGCAGCCGGGCCCGCAGCAGGGTGGCGCCCCGCTCCAGGTAGTAGCGCGGGTCCTCGTCGGGCAGCGGTACGCGGGAGGTGGCCGACCCGGGGGCGGGCGGCTCGTCGGGGGGTGCGGGGGCCGCGGTCGCGGCCGTCGGGCGGAGGGGCGCGACGGGCTGTCGCGTGCGCGGCGGCCCGGACGCCGGTGTTGCGTTCATGATCACGAGCCTAGGAAACGGATGGCGACACGTCCCCGAACCGCCCGATTGTTGAGGTACTTCTGAGCTTCGGCTCAATCCCGACCCCGGGGGAATATGCCGTTCCGTGACTACGCTGAGCCTCCGACACACCGGCCCCCACCGGGAGATGGCCCATGGATGACCAGCAGCGCTGCCCCGTCACCCTCCCGCACCGACTCGACCCGCACGGGGTCGACCAGCACGGCGTCAACGCGGGCCTGCGCGCGCACGGCGCGGCGGTGCCGCTCGTCCTGCCGGGCGAGGTGCCCGCGTACGCCGTCGTGCGCCACGAGGAGTTGCGGGAGTTCCTCCAGGACCCCGACGTCGCCAAGGACGCCTGCCACTTCGCCGCGCTGCACGCGGGGCGGTTGCCGGACGGCTGGCCGCTGACGGCCTTCGCCACCGTCCAGGGCATGACCACCGCCGACGGTGACGAACACCGGCGGCTGCGCACCCTGGTCACCCGGGCGTTCACCCCGCGCCGGGTGGAGGCGCTGCGCCCACGGGTGCGCGAGCGGACCGGCGCGCTGCTCGACCGGCTGGCCGACGCGGCGGCGGTGGCGCCCGACGGCGTGGTCGATCTGCGCGAGCTGTACGCCCTGCCGCTGCCGCTCGGGGTGATCTGCGAACTGCTGGGCGTGGACCCGGCGCACGAGGAGCGGCTGCACGCGCTCTCGCACGACATCGTGAGCACGGCCACCGATCCCCGGCGGGCGCGGGCCGCGACCGAGGAGATGTACGCCGTCCTGTCCCAGGTGGCGGCCGAGCGGCGGGCCGCGCCCGGGAACGACCTGACCAGCGCGCTGATCGCCGCGCGCGAGGAGGATGGCGACCGGCTCAGCGAGGAGGAACTGTCCGCCACCCTGCTGCTGATGATCATCGCCGGGCACGAGACCAACCTGCACCTGATCACCAACGCGGTGCGCGCCCTGAGCACCCACCCCGAGCAACTCGCCCTCGTGCTGGCCGGCGAGGTCACCTGGGACGCGGTCGTCGAGGAGACGCTGCGCTACGACAGCCCGGTCAGCTACTTCCCGTTCCGCTACCCCACCACCGACCTGACGGTCGGCGACACGGTGATCCCGCGCGGGGCCCCGGTGCTCGCCTCGTACACGGCGGCGGGGCGCGACCCGTTGGCGTACGGCCCGGACGCCGACCGGTTCGACGTGCGGCGCGAGACCGACGTGCGGAACCTGGCGTTCAGCCACGGCGCGCACTACTGCCTGGGCGCCCCGCTGGCCCGGATGGAGTCGGCGATCGCGCTCGGCATGCTCTACGAGCGCTTCCCCGACCTCGCTCTGGCCGTGCCCGAGGCCGAGTTGCCGCCGCATCCGAGCTTCATCGGCAACAGCACGCACACCCTGCCGGTGCGCCTGGCGGGCGGCGGGCCGGGGTGAGTCGCGCCGGCGCCCCGCCACCGCGCCGGCACGCCCGGGCGCGACGTGGGCCCGTGGCCACATCACGCCGTACCGGCGGGCACCCGCGCGTCAGCTTTGGGTAAAGCGCATATACGCCGCATTCCCTGAACCGTTAATCTCCGGGCTCAGCCGACGCAGCAGCATCCGGTGGGTGAGCCCTGCGAAAGCCGCCGTCGCCAGCGGGCGACGTGCGCGCAGTCACGGACAGGAGTTGGCCATGCCCGTCAAGGACGCCCCGGTGTCGGGAGTGTGGACCGAGTTCGGACGAGCGCTGCGGCACTGCCGGCGGCGCGCGGGGCTGACCCAGCACCAGCTCGGGCTGCGCCTGGGCTACCACCACAGCGTGGTCAGCAAATGGGAGAGCGGGAAACGGGAGTTGCCGGCGAGCCTGGTGCGCCGGTTGGACGCGGTGCTCGGCGCCGGGGGCGAGCTGTCGGCGATCGCGGCCGGCGCGCACGGCTCTCCGGCGGGCTGGCCCGGCGGCTCGCCCCGGGACGCGGCCTCACTGTTCCTGCCGGTGCCGGGCGAGCGGCGACAGCCGCGCCCGCTGGGTCCGCTGGGCGTGGACGACTGGCCGGCCCGGCTCTCCGTCCAGGGGCCGCGATGTCCGCTGCACGCGCGCGTGGACTGCGCCGTGCCCGCGCTGGGCGAGACGCGGGCGCTGCTGGCGCGGGTGGACCGGGCCGCCGAGGACCGGCGGCCGGTGGCCTCGGACCCGGACACCGTGCACGGCCTGGCGGGCCTGCTCAGCGCCCAGGTGCGGCTGAGCACCGCCGCGACCCCCACGGCCGCCCTGGTGAGCACCGTCGAGCGGGTGCTGCGCGCGGTGGTGGCCTGGGCGGAGGCGGTTCACGTCGCGGGCACCTTCCCCATCGCGCAGCTGCGGCTGGCGGCGGACTACGCCCAGTTGGCGGGGCGGCTGCGGATGGAGCGGGGGCAGAGCGCCATCGCCATGGCCTGGTTCTGCCACGGGCTGCGTTGGGCGCAGAGCTCCGACGACGTGGTGGCCCGTGGCATCCTGCCCAGCGATCTGAGCACGCTGGCGCGCATCGACGGCGACCCGACGGCGGCGCTGGGGTACGCGCAGACCATCGCCGCGGTCGACTCCGGCCGCGGCTGGATCATGACGTTGACGCACGCCTACCAGGCACGGGCGTACGCCGCGCTGGGCGACGGGTCGCAGACCCGGCGGCAGGCCGCGCTGGCCCGGCGCCGGCTGGAGGCGCTCGGCCCGCGGGACGAGGCGGAGGCGCCGTGGCTGTGCGGCGCCGAGGGGCTGGTGCGGGTCGAGTCGGCGGTGGGCGGGGCCTTACGGGACCTGGCGGCGGCGACCGGCGACCCGGCCACGGCCCGGGACGCGGCGGCGGCCACGGCCGACTCGCTGGCGCAGCTGGCGCCCCGGATGACGCTGGCCCACCTGCTGTTGACCACGCGGCTGGCCGACTGCCACGCGTGCGCCGGCGATCCGGACGCCGCGCTCGCCGTCGTCGAGCCCGTGCTCGAACAGGCCGGCCGAGCGCGGCAGGTGACGATCTCGCGGGAGCTGCGCGGCCTGGCGGCCCGGCTCGGCGCGCGCTGGGGCGAGCTCCGCGCGGTCCGCGACTTCGCCGAACGCCTGCGCGCCGTGGAGGGCTGAACACCTCCGGTCCCACCGACCCACCGGGCCCCACGGACCACCTCCGTAACGCTTCCCGCGCGACCGCCGCCGGGGCCGCACCCCCTCGCCCCGCCGCCGCACGGCCCGCGCCGGGCCGCCCCCAGCCGGCCCCCGCCGGCCGCACGTGACGCGCGTCGGCGCCGCCCGCCGCGTGCCCCACCGTCACACCGCTCGCGCCCCAGCACCGCACGACGCGTACCCGACCACCGTGCGCCGCGTACACCACCGCCGCACGGTTCGTACGCCACCGCTCCCCCGCCCGCGCGCGAGGCCGCCACCGGCGGGGTTCTGGTGGTACGCGGATCGCGCCCGGGACCGTGGGAGCCCGGCCCGGGCACGGACGTTGGCCTGGGCGAACGCGCCCCGCCGCGCGGCGGCGGGCGCCGGGGGCCGGCCCTCGGTGACCCGGCCCGTTCCGGTAGGCGACCGGTCGGCCGTGCCCCGTCCGGTTATCGGGCGGCTCTTTCCGGTTGTTGCCAGAACCGGCGCACGCCCGACGATCCGTTGACGCCGCACGCCCCCGGATGTGACGGTGCGGCGGCTTAGTCATGGACATGTTGTGTTCGGCGCGGTGCGGCCGGGCCCCTGGCGGTTCGCGTACGAGACACCCCCTGCCCTGACCGAGCGGCTCAACCGCACCTGCTCGTCGTGAGCTCGCGATCCCCCAAGGAGCCAACGTGCTACGAAGAATCACGGTGGTCGGCGTGTCTTTGGCCGTCACCCTCGGCATAGCCGCGCTGCCCGCCGTATCCACGGCGTCGGCGGCACCCGCGGACACCCCGCGGACCACCCCCGCCAAGCCGGCCGACCGCGCCGTCGCGGCGGCCGACCAGGCCACCGCCAGCGGTCTGGACGCGCTGGCCAAGGGCCCGAACGAGCACTACGAGCGGCGCGGGGTCACCCCCTGGCTGCGCGGCCTGTACTCGATCGCCTACGAGCGCACCTACCACGGGCTGCCCGTCGTCGGCGGGGACGCGGTCGTCCTGGCGGACGGCCAGGGCAAGGTGCGGGGCACCCAGTCGGCCACCAAGGCCCGGATCAACGTCTCCACCACGGCAAAGGTCACCGCCTCGGCCGCCGAGAAGACCAGCCGCGCGCAGCTCAAGAAGGTGGACAAGCGCGAGTCGCGCCGCCTGGTGGTGCGGGTCAAGGACGGCAGGTCGCACCTGGCCTGGGAGACCGTGCTCAGCGGCGCGACCGCGAGCGCCCCCAGCCGGCTGCACGTCTTCGTCGACGCCCAGAGCGGCAAGGTCATCGACTCGTACGACGACGTCCGCGCCGGCACCGGCAACAGCAAGTGGAACGGCCCCAGCCCGCTGACCATCGACACCACGGCCAGCGGCGGCCAGTACCAGCTCAAGGACCCCAAGCGGCCCGGTCTCAGCTGTGCGGACTACAGCGGCGGCAGCGTCATGACCAAGTCCTCCGACTCCTGGGGCAACGGCAACCCCACGAGCAAGGAGACCGGCTGCGTCGACGCGATGTTCGGCGCGCAAAAAGAGTGGGACATGCTGAGCGAGTGGCTCGGCCGCAACGGGCACAACGGCAACGGCGGCAGCTGGCCGGTGCGGGTGGGCCTGAACGAGATGAACGCGTACTGGGACGGTTCGCGGATCACCATCGGGCACAACCGGGCCAACGAGTGGATCTCGGCGATGGACGTCGTGGGCCACGAGTTCGGCCACGGCATCGACCAGTTCACGCCCGGCGGCGCCAACAACGAGAACGGTCTCGGTGAGGCCACCGGCGACATCTTCGGCGCCCTGACCGAGGCGTACGCCAACGAGCCCGCCCCGTACGACACCCCGGGCGACTACCTCGTCGGCGAGATGATCAACCTCAGTGGCAGCGGCCCGATCCGCAACATGTACGACCCGCAGAAGGTCAGCAACCACCCGCGCTGCTACACCTCCTCGATCCCCAACACCGAGGTGCACGCGGCGGCCGGCCCGCTCAACCACTGGTTCTACCTGCTCGCCGAGGGCTCCAACCCCGGCGGCGGCAAGCCGACCAGCCCGACCTGCAACAACTCCACGGTCACCGGCGTCGGCATCCAGACGGCCGGCAAGGTCTTCTACGGCGGCATGCTGCTCAAGACCAGCGGCATGACCCACAAGCGCTACCGCACCGCGACGCTGACGGCGGCCAAGGGCCTGGACGCCTCCTGCGACCTGTTCCGCAAGACGCAGGCCGCCTGGGACGCGATCAGCATCCCGGCCCAGCCCGGCGACCCGACCTGCACCAGCCAGGGCGGCGACTTCGCGGTGTCCGTGAGCCCCTCGGCCGGCAGCGTCGACCCGGGTTCGACGGCCACGGCGACCATCGGCACCACGACCACCAGCGGTGAGGCCCAGAACGTCGCGCTGAGCGCGACCGGCGCCCCCGCCGGTGCCAACGTGACGTTCACGCCGGCCTCGGTCACCTCCGGCGCCAGCTCCACGATGAAGGTCACGACGTCGGCCAGCACCGCCGCCGGCACGTACCCGATCACCATCACCGCCAAGGGCGCGGCCACGCACACCGCGCAGTACACGCTCACCGTCGGCACCAGCGGCCCCGGCACCGGCGCCCCGGACATCGACGTGAACAAGGTCCGGGCCCACCTGACCGAGTTCAACTCCATCGCCAGCCGCAACGGCGGCAACCGCCGCTCGACCGGGCAGGGCTACCGGGACTCCGTCGCCTACGTCAAGGGCAAGCTCCAGGCCGCCGGCTACACCGTCACCGAGCAGGCGTGCACCTCCGGCTGCACCGCCGGCGCCGGCCCGAACCTGATCGCCGAGTGGCCCAAGGGCGACGCGGCCAACGTGTACATGTTCGGCGCGCACCTGGACGGCGTCTCGGCCGGCCCCGGCATCAACGACAACGGTTCGGGCTCGGCCGCCCTCCTGGAGACGGCCCTGACCCTGGCCGAGAAGAACCCGAACATGAAGAACCGGGTCCGCTTCGGCTGGTGGACGGACGAGGAGCAGGGCCTCAAGGGCTCCAACTTCTACGTGCGTTCGCTCTCGGCGACCCAGAAGGCGCAGATCAAGGCGTACTACAACTTCGACATGATCGGCTCGGTCAACGGCGGCTACTTCATCAACCACATCACCTCCGCCGCCGCGAAGCCGATGAAGGAGTACTGGGACTCGCTCCAGCTCCAGCCCGAGGAGAACACCGAGGGCGCGGGCCGCTCGGACGACTACTCCTTCGAGCAGGCGGGCATCGCGAGCTCGGGTTACGCCACCGGCGCCAGCTACCGCAAGACCGCGGCCCAGGCGACCAAGTGGGGCGGCACCTCGGGCGGCGCGTACGACCCGTGCTACCACTCGTCCTGCGACACCACGAACAACATCAACGCCACCGCGCTCAACCGTGGCGTGGACGGTATCGCCTACACCCTGTGGAAGCAGGCCGTCTCCGACACGGCGCCCGCCGACGACTTCTCGCTGTCGGTCGAGCCCGGCTCGGGCAGCGTGGAGCCGGGTGCCACGGCCAGCGCCACCGTCGTGACGGCCACCACCGGTGGCTCGGCCCAGCAGGTGCGCCTGTCGGCGACCGGGCTGCCCGGCGGCGCGACGGTCACCTTCGACCCGGAGACACTCACCTCGGGCGGCAAGTCCGCGGTGAGGATCGCGACGACGGCGCAGACCCGCCCCGGCACGTACCCGATCACCGTCACCGGCACCGGCACCGCCTCGCACTCGGCCACCTACACCCTGACCGTCGGCGGCGGCGCTCCCGGCTGTGACGAGCAGCTCATCGTCAACGGCGGCTTCGAGAACGGCAGCGCGCCGTGGACCGGCAGCACCGGCGCGATCGGCGCGCAGGCGGGCCAGAGCGCGCACAGCGGCAGCCGGTTCGCCTGGCTCGGCGGCTACGGCAACGCCACCAGCGACACCATCAGCCAGTCGGTCAGCGTGCCGGCCGGCTGCTCCTCGGCGAAGCTGGGCTACTGGCTGCACGTCGACACCGCCGAGACCGAGAACACGGCGTACGACCAGTTCACCATCAAGGTCAACGGCACCACGGTCGAGACGCTCAGCAACACTGACGCGGCCACCGGCTACCAGGAGCGCTCGGTGGACCTGAGCCAGTACGCGGGCCAGCAGATCACCGTGACGTTCACCTCGGTGGAGGACGCCTACCTGCAGACCAGCTTCGTCGTGGACGACGTGACGCTGAAGGTGAGCTGACACTCCGTGCGGCAGGCCGGTCGACGACCGGCTGACCCGCACTGACCGCACGACAAGCGGCGCCGCCGAAAGACCTTCGGCGGCGCCGTGGTCGTGTGCGGGGCCCGGGCCGACGTCGCGTCAGGTCGGTCCGCGCCGGGTCCTGGCGCGGTCGTACTCGGCCGCGCACCGCCCCAACTCAGCCAGCAGCCACCGGCCGCCGCACAGCGTGCGCCGCCGCCGCGCCGTCCGCGCCCCGCGCTCCACCCGGTGCCACAGCGGCGGATCGGTGACCAGCACGCGCGGATCGACCCAGACCGTCGCCCCGCGCGCGTCGCGCAACAGCAACCGGGGCGCCACCCCGCCCACCAGCCGCACGCTCACCAGCAGATCGGTCCGCACCGACCGGGTGCGCCACACCCCGCGCACGGCCAACCAGCCCTCCCCCGCCGTCACCCGAGGCGGCACCAGGACGGCCAGGAGCAGCAGGGCCAGGACCGTCCAGCACAGGGCGCGCGCCACCTCCAGCGTCCCGTTGACGAGGTCGACCAGCAGCAGCCCGGCGTACAGCGGGGCCGCCACCCCCAGCGCGAGGCGCGACTCACGGCGCCAGTGCGCGCTTTCGGTCACGCGCGGCACGGGCCGCGCGCGGGGCGCCCCGGTGGGCGGCGGAGCGGCGGTGGGCCGGCCCCGGCCGGTGGCGGGCGTGGGCGCGCGGCCCGGGGCCGGGCGGAGCGGCGGGGCGAGCGGGGCGGGCCCCGCCGGCGCGACCCGGGGAACAGCCGTACCGGGCGCCTCCGGCGCGCGCGGGCCCGTCCGGCGCGCGGCGCGCCACACCATCGCCGCGCCCCCTCGCTCCCGGCGCGTGGTGAGCCCGCGGCCAGGAGTCCTGTCGCCTTCTGGTGCCCTGCGCATGTCTCGACCGTAGGACGGCGACGGGCGGGCGGAGGGGGCGTTGACGGGGTGCTGACGCCCACTCGGCCCACCTTGACGGACCGCTGACGCCGGCCGGCCGCGACGCCGCGGCCGGCCATGTCGCCCCAGGTCACCGCGTTGCGTCAAGGCCGCGTGAGGATCGGGGCGGGCGACGGCAAGGGCGCGCCAAGGTGGCGCGCGAGGGGCGGCGACCGCACTCACGCTGGTGCCCGTCCGTCGACGGCACCAACGGAGGTAGGCCCAGCCATGTTCAGCGACGCCAGGAGGACGGGGGCGGCGCGCCCCACCGAGGACCCCCCGGATACCGGCGCCCCCGCCGGGCCCGCCCCCGCCGCCACCGACGACGCCACCGATGACGCCGCCGAGACCGTCGCGCGGGCCGTGCCCACGGGCCGCGCCGCCGGCGCCGACCCGGCCGACCGGCACCGGCTCACCACGCTGACCGGCCTGGCGGCCCTGTCGCTGGACGCCATGGCGTCGGTGGCCTACGGGCCGGAAGCCGTCGTCCTGGTGCTGGCCGCCGCCGGGGCGCGCGGACTCGGGTACACCGTGCCGGTCACCCTGGCCATCGCGACCCTGCTGGCCGTGCTCGTCGCCTCCTACCGGCAGGTCATCGCGGCCTTCCCGGACGGCGGCGGCGCGTACGCGGTGGCCAGGCGCCACCTGGGCCGACGCGCGTCGCTGGTGGCCGCCGCCTCCCTCGTCCTGGACTACGTGCTGAACGCCGCGGTCGCCGTGACGGCCGGAGTGGCCGCGCTGACCTCCGCCTACCCACGGCTGTACGACGATCGGCTGTGGCTGTGCCTGGGAGTGCTGGCGCTGGTCACCGGCGTGAACCTGCGCGGCGTCGTGGACTCGGCGCGCGCCTTCCTGCTGCCCACCGTGGTCTTCGTGCTCGCCGTGCTCACCGTGATCGCCGTCGGCCTGTCGCGGGACGCGCCGCTGTCCACCGAGGCGTCCGCCGGCCACGCGGCGGTGCTCGCCGACAACGCGACCACGGTGGGCGCCCTGTTGCTGCTCAAGGCGTTCGCGGCGGGCTGTTCCGCGCTGACCGGCGTCGAGGCCGTCGCGAGCGCCGTGCCGTCCTTCCGCGCGCCCGCCGCGCGGCGGGCCCAACGCGCCGAGGTCGTCCTGGGGGTGGTGCTCGGGGTGATGCTGATCGGCCTGTCGGTGTTGATCGCCCGGTTCCAGTTGCGCCCGGTGGCCGGCGTGACCGTGCTCGCCCAGCTCACGGACGCCTCGCTGGGCCACGGATGGGGCTTCTACGTCGTGCAGTTCGCCACCATGACCCTCCTGGCGCTGTCCGCCAACACCTCCTTCGGCAGCCTCCCGATCCTGCTCAAGCTGCTGGCCAGGGACCACTATCTGCCGCACGTCTTCGGCCTGCGGGCCGACCGCCAGGTGCACCGGTACGGGGTGCTGGCCCTGGCCGCCGTCGCCGCGCTGTTGCTGGCCGGTTCGGGCGGGGACACCAACACCCTGGTGCCGCTGTTCGCCATCGGTGTCTTCGTGGGCTTCACCCTCGCCCAGACCGGCATGGTGCTGCACTGGTACCGCCGGCCCGACGTGCGCGGACGCCGGGCCAGGATGGCCCTGAACGGTGCCGGCGCGCTGTTGACGGGCCTGAGCGCGATCGTGGTCACCGCGACCAGGTTCACGGACGGCGCCTGGTTCGTCGTGATCGCGCTGCCGCTGATCGTGCTCGCCTTCGAGGCGGTGCACCGGGCGTACGGGCGGATCGGGCAGCGGCTCGGCCTCGGCCGGGTGCCCGATCCGCCGCGCCGCGCCCCCTCGCTGGTCGTGGTCCCGGTCTCCGGCCTGTCGGCGGTCACCGGCGAGGCCATGGCCGCGGCCGTCTCGCTGGGCGACGAGGCGGTGGCGGTGACCGTCCACCACGGCGACGCCGAGGACCGGCGCGCCGTCGAAGCACTGCGCCGCGACTGGGAGTTGTGGCGCCCCGGGGTGCCCCTGGTCGCCCTGCCGTGGGCCAGCCGCGAGGTGGGCCGGCCGATCGCCGCCTACGTCCGGGAGGTGGCCGCCGACCGGCCGGGCTGGCGGATCACCGTGCTGATCCCCGAGGTGGAACCCGCCCGGCCCTGGCACCGGCTGCTGCACAACCGGCGGGGCGGCGTGGTCGCGCACGCCGTACGCCGGGAGACCGACGCCGTCATCTGCCGACTCCGCACCCGGCTGACCGACCCATACCCCGCACCGGCGCCCGCGCCCAGCACCACGCCGGGTTCGCGGTAGTTCGACCCGGGGGGAGCGACGGCCCGGCCGGGGGCGGTAGTCCGGCCCGGGGGCGAAGTCCCGGTCGGGGGGACGACGGTCCGGTCGGGCCGCCGCCGGGGCACGGGCCTTCAGGTGGTGTCGAGGCCGTCGACCAGTCGGCCCAGGAACCGCGCGAAGGTGGCGTCGGGGGCGAGGGCGTGGCCGGGGGCCGCGAGGGCCTCGGCGAGTTCCGGGTGGTCGCCGTCGGCGGCGACCACCGCGAGGTAGCGGGCCTCGGCCGCGCCGCGCTCGGGGTCCCGGGCCGTCGCGGCCTGGCCGATCTCGTGGCGTACGTGTCCGGCCACGAAGGCGGTGAGCTGGGCGAAGACCTCCAACCTCGCCGCGCCGTCCAGACCGGTGGGCCGCAGGGCGGCGAGAGCGCGTTCCACGAAGGCCAGCGCGTTGGGCCCGGGCGTGCGACGGGTGGCCAGCGCGGCCGGCAACCAGGGGTGCCGCAGCATCAGCGCGCGCTGGCGGTGGGCCAGGTCCTTCAGGTCGGTCCGCCAGTCGCCGGTCCCCGGGGGCGCGGTCGACAGTTCACCGCTGACGTGGTCGACCATCAGCTCCAGCAGCGTCTCCTTGTCGGGGGCGTAGCTGTAGAGCGACATGACGCCGGCCCCGACCTCGGCGGCGACCCGTCGCATGGTGACGGCCTCGATGCCCTCCGCGTCCGCGAGGGCGACGGCCGCGACCGTGATCGCCGCCCGGCTGAAGGAGGGTCGGCGGCCTCGGCGTGACGCGGTGGAACGCAGCCAGAGCCGTTCGGGGTCGACACCGCTCGTGGCGGGTCCCGCGTCGTCGGGCACGGTGCGCGCTCCTCCCTGATCGGTGCGGGGTCGTTGTCGGGCCCATCCAAGCATCCCCTATTCTCGTACAACGTACGAAGTAGAGGAGGGGAACCATGCCATCCCGCATGCCCGAGACCACGACCCCATCGCCCTGGACACCGCCGACCGGCAGGCCGCCGCTGTCCACCCGGGCGATGAGGGCGACCTGGCGCGGACTGCCGGCGCGACGGCACGCCGTGGGGTACGCGCCGGGCCTGACGGTGCCGGCCGCCGACAGCAGCCCGCTGCTCACCGACCACTACTTCCCGCGCGCCGCCGGCGACTTCCCCACCCTCCTGGTCCGCTCGCCCTACGGCCGGGGCCTGCCGTGGGCGCCCATGTACGGCCTGCTCTTCGCCGAACAGGGCTTTCACGTGGTGCTCCAGAGCTGCCGGGGTACCGGGGGCTCCGGGGGCACCTTCGACCTGTGGCGCAACGAGGTCGTCGACGGTCAGGCCACGATGACGTGGCTGCGCGAGCAGCCCTGGTTCAACGGCACCCTGGGCACCGTCGGACCCAGCTACCTGAGCTACACCCAGTGGGCCCTGGCCGTGGACCCGCCGCCGGAACTGCGGGCCATGGTGGCCCAGGTGGGCCTGCACGACCCGTACGCCCTCTTCCACACCGACGGCGTACTCCGACTGGAGAACATCCTCGCCGTCGGCATGGGCATGACCTACCAGCACCGGGGCACGGGGCCCTTCCTGCGGGCGGCGCTGCGCCTGCAGCGCCGCGTGCGCGCCGCCGTCGACGCCCGGCCGCTGCGCGGGGCGTACGCGCCCGCCCTTGGCGGGAGGGTGCCCTGGCTGGAGGAGGTCATGGCGCACCCGGACCGACAGGACCCCTACTGGCGGGGCGCGTCACTGGCCGAGGTGGCGGAACGACACCGGATACCCACGGCGTTGATCACCGGATGGCACGACGTACTGGTCGACCAGACCTTCGAGCAGTACGAGCGGCTGCGCCGGGCCGGCTGCCCGACCACCCTGCTCGCCGGCCCCTGGACGCACACCTCAGCCCTCCAGCGGGGGTGGGCCGAGGTGTTCGCCGAGAGCCTCGCCTGGCTGCGCGCCCATCTGTGCGGCGATCCCTCCGACCTGCGCCCGACCCCGGTGCGCGCGCACGTCGGCGGCGCGGACGCCTGGCGGGATCTCGACGCGTGGCCGCCCGCGCCCGACGCCACCGCGTGGCACCCGCTGGCCGGCGGGCACCTCACCCGACAGGCCCCCACGGACTCCGCGCCCCTGGCCTCGTTCCGCCACGACCCGGCCGACCCCACCCCGTCGGTGGGCGGCCCGCTCCTCTCCCGCACCGCCGGCCCGCGCGACAACACCGCCCTGGAGGCCCGGGACGACGTCCTGACCTTCGCCAGCGCCCCGCTCACCGAGCCCCTGGAGATCCTGGGCCCGGTCTCCGCCACGCTTCACGTCCGCGCCGACACCGGCCACACCGACGTCTTCGTCCGCCTGTGTGACGTGGACCCGCGAGGCCGCTCCGTCAACGTCTGCGACGGGCTGGGGCGGTTGAGCGCGGCCGTGGACGCGCCCGCCCGACTCACCGTGGCGATGAGCACCACCGCCCACCGCTTCGCCGTGGGCCACCGCGTCCAGTGGCAGGTCAGCGGCGGCGCCCACCCGCGCTACATCCGCCACCCCGGCACCGGCGAACCCCCGCTGGACGCCACCGACCTCACACCGGTACGCGTCACCCTGCACG
Source organism: Streptomyces sp. NPDC057702 (assembly GCF_042799315.1). NCBI lineage: Bacteria > Bacillati > Actinomycetota > Actinomycetes > Kitasatosporales > Streptomycetaceae > Streptomyces > Streptomyces sp. NPDC057702. The sequence goes on from NZ_JBHVJC010000016.1 coordinate 70,792, forward strand.
CGGACTCGGCCCTGGTGCTCCCCCACGCCCCCGAACCCGCCGACCCCGCCCGCGCGTCGAACGACGCCCCCTCCGACGGGCTGGCCGGGTAGCGGCGACCGCGACGACGCGACGCGCGGCGATCCGGGGCGAGGTGACCCGGGGCGAGGGCGTCGGTCGGGACGGGGACGTCGGGGTCTGACCCGCGTCGGGGCCGGCGCGGGAAGAGGCCGGCTCGGCGGGGTCCAGGTCGGGGCCGGCTCGGCGGGCGGAGGGCGGGCGCGCGCCCCTCGCCAGGCGCGCCGCGCCCCCTCGGCTTCGGTCGTGTCGGCGCGGCGCGGCGTCGGTGGGACAGGGCATGGCCCGGCCCGCGAGGCCGCCCGGCGCGGTGCGCGCGCCGCTCGACGGCCCTGGCGTACCGCCCTGACCAGGCCGTATCGCGGGCCGTAAGCGTGTGAGGGCGCAGCGGCGCCACCGGAAGGGGTGGGGCGGGGAAGGGCGGGCGAACTTCAGCCACCGCGGCACCCACCTGACGCCACCCGTTGTTGCTGCCCTGTCAAAACCCGGCCTATAGTCTCCGCGGCTTGCGGGCACCGCCCGGTTTTCGCCCAGTGACCTGGGCGGAGTCCGCCCGGCAGGCCACCTGGCCGTCGGCTGTCTTCGATCCCGTGGAGTGGACCGTGGAACGACGCACCTTCTTGCGCGGCGCAGTCATCGGCACCTCAGTAGCGACCTTCGGCGGCACGCTGATGCGCGGGGCCGCCTACGCCGCCCCGGCCCAGCCGGGCCCCGGCCCGTACGGGGCGCTCGGCTCCGCCGACGCCAACGGCATCCTGTTGCCCAGCGGCTTCACCAGCCGCGTCATCGCCCGCTCCGGCCAGCAGGTCGCCGGCACCTCCTACACCTGGCACAACGCCCCCGACGGCGGCGCCTGCTACGCGGACGGCACCGGCTGGATATACGTCTCCAACTCGGAGATCAGCCCCGGAGGCGGCGTGGGCGCCGTGAAGTTCAACTCCTCGGGCACCATCACCGGCGCGCACCGCGTGCTGTCCAACACGCGGCAGAACTGCGCGGGCGGCAAGACCCCGTGGAACACCTGGCTCTCCTGCGAGGAGGTCAGCCTGGGCTACGTCTACGAGACCGACCCGTGGGGTGTGAACGCGGCGACCCGGCGTGACGCCATGGGCCGCTTCAAGCACGAGGCCGCCGCGGCCGACCCGGTCCGCAAGGCGGTCTACCTGACCGAGGACGAGTCCAACGGCTGCTTCTACCGCTTCGTCCCCACCACCTGGGGCGACCTGTCGGCGGGCACCCTCCAGGTACTCAAGGCGGGCACGGCCACCTCCGGCTCCTTCACCTGGGCCAACGTCCCCGACCCGGACGGCTCGCCGACCGTGACGCGCGACCAGGTCTCGGGCGCCAAGCGGTTCAACGGCGGCGAGGGGTGCCACTACGCGAACGACACCGTCTGGTTCACCACCAAGGGCGACAACCGCGTGTGGCAGCTCAACCTGACCAACAACACCTACGAACTGGCCTATGACGACTCGCTGGTCAGCGGCACCGCCCCGCTCACCGGCGTGGACAACATCACCGGCTCCTCCTCGGGTGACCTGTTCATCGCCGAGGACGGCGGCAACATGGAGATCTGCCTGATCACCCCGGACGACGTGGTGGCGCCGTTCCTGCGGATCAACGGCCAGTCGGGCTCGGAGATCACCGGCCCGGCCTTCTCCCCCAACGGGCAGCGGCTGTACTTCTCCAGCCAGCGGGGGACGACGGGCAGCTCCTCGGGTGGCATCACGTACGAGGTGACGGGGCCGTTCCGCTCGTAACCACCGGTCTGGGATCGGGTCGGTCCGTCGCGCGCGCGGCGGCGGGCCGGCCGTCCTCCGATCTGCCGGGCCGCTCCCCGGGCCCGGCGGGTCGCTCACCCGGGCTGCCGCCGCGCAACAGGGCGACCCCGAGCGGGGTCAGGGTGTGCAGGACCGCACTGCCCTGGCGCAGCGTCACCAGCAGTCCGGCGTCGCGCAGCACGGTCGCGTGCTGGCTGGCCGAGGCCAGCGAGACGCCCACGCGGCGGGCGAGTTCGCTGGTGGTGCAGCCGGCGCCGATGCCCTGGAGCACGGCCGACCGGGTGGAGCCGACGAGCTTGACCAGCGACCGCGCGGGCGCGACCAGCCCGGGGCCCGAGGCGTGCTCCAGCGGGTAGACCAACACCGGGGTCAGCGCCGGGTTGTGGAAGGTGACCGGCGTGCGCCGGCAGAAGTACGAGGGCAGCAGCAACAGCCCGCGCCCGTCCAGGTACAGGTCCCGGTCGACGGGGTAGTCCACCTCGAGCACCGGCGCGCGCCAGCGCATGGTGGCCGGCAGCGAGGCCAGCAGCCCGTCCACGCCACCGTCCAGCAGGGCCCGGCCACGGGCGGCGCGATCGGCCTCGATGCGGGCGTGCAGGTGGGGCCAGTACGGCGCGATGGCGGCCCGGTGGTAGTCGCGCAGGGTGTCCACGAGGCGGGCCAGGGCCCGGTCGGCGCCCTCGCCGTCGGCCATCGGACGCATCCACGCCGGCAGCGCGCGGCCCGCTGGCAACCGGGATATCTCGGTACGTAACCTCTCCGGCGGCGTGGCACGCACCGCCTCCATCGCCTCCTCGACACCGATCACACCCTCCGACGGCGTCAGGAAGTCGGGAAAATAGCCCCGTTGCGGCACCAGGGGTGCGAGCAACCGGGGCTCTGAATGGAGTCGCGCCCGCGTTTGCGAGCGCCATTCCCCGAAGATGTTCTCCGCCTGTTTCTCGCGAAGTCGATGGAAACTTAAAACAGTTTCCCAGAGAGCGTCTGGTCGAGCGGCCATCCGCAGCCGCGCCAGATCCACGCTTGTGAAATGGACGCGCAGCACTAAACCCCCACATGTGGCATCCGTAGTTCCCCCAATCCCTGAGTATGCACCCCAACACGGGCAGTCACCACGCCCTTTTGGCCAGAGTTGAAACGGGTCGCGCTCCAACATGTCCAACCGGAATGCTGGGACGTGGGAAAAGGCAGGGGCATTTTCCCGGTGGGTGCTCAGGCCGGATTGCTCGTTCCCGTGGGGGGTAACGGGCTGCCGCTAGGCCGTTGAGCATCAGTTGCCGCCGCACATGGTCGGCGGCAACGGCTCCCGTGGGGGGAGTAGTAGGGGGCGGCGCCTCGCACAGGCGCCGCCCCCTTTCGTATGCCGGAACCCCGCACCCGCCGTAGCGCGCCTACGGCGAGGGGGCCGACGGCCGGGAGTGAGGGTGGAGGGCTCCCGGCACGGCCCCCGCCGCGACGGGGTGGTCTGATCCGGTGGTATGTGGCCCACGCGGGGCGTTGTGAGAGGTCGATCGTCAGATGACCGTCGGGGGGCGGGTTTACGGGACCGCCCCCCCACCGGCGGGGGCGCCCCCCGCCGGGCCCCGCGGGGGGGCGGCCGCGGTAGGGGGCCCCCCCCAACCCCCCCCCCCCCCCGGC
>NZ_JBHVJC010000016.1:74277-81559 GCF_042799315.1 Streptomyces sp. NPDC057702
CTCATTTTTACACTCCCACTCCCCACCACTGTGTTGTGTTTGTGGTTGGGTGTGTTTTTTTTTTTTAACCCCCTGTTCCGGGGGGGGGGGGGGGGGGGTCGCCCGCCCCCCCCCCCCCGACGGTCTGGGCCCGCCAGGACGGGCCCGCTCAGGGGGTCAGCGGCTGTCGCTGCCGACCGACTCCGCCGCCGCCCGGCCGGCCTCCAGGCGCGCGACCGGGATGCGGAACGGGGAGCAGGAGACGTAGTCCAGGCCGACCTGGTGGAAGAAGTGCACCGAGTCGGGGTCACCGCCGTGCTCGCCACACACCCCCAGCTTGAGGTCCGGGCGGGTGGCGCGGCCGGCCTCGGCGGCGGAGCGCACCAGCGAGCCCACGCCGTCGCGGTCGATCGTCTCGAACGGGCTGACGCCGAAGATGCCCTTCTCCAGGTACGCGGTGAAGAAGCTGGCCTCCACGTCGTCGCGGGAGAAGCCCCACACGGTCTGGGTGAGGTCGTTGGTGCCGAAGGAGAAGAAGTCGGCCGACTCGGCGATCTGGCCGGCGGTCAGCGCGGCCCGGGGCAGCTCGATCATGGTGCCCAGCGTCAGCCGCAGGTCCACCCCGTGCGCCCGCTCGACCTCGGCGATGACCCGCTCGGCCTCCTCGCGGACGATCTCCAGCTCCTGGACGGTGCCCACCAGCGGGATCATGATCTCCGCACGCGGGTCGCCCTTGGCGTTCTTGCGCGCGGCGGCGGCCTCGGCGATGGCCCGCACCTGCATGGCGAACAGGCCCGGGATGACCAGGCCCAGGCGCACCCCGCGCAGGCCCAGCATCGGGTTCTGCTCGTGCAGCTTGTGCACGGCCTGCAGTAGCCGCAGGTCGTTCTCGTTGCCGTCCTGGCGCGCCTCGGCCAGCGCGACGCGCACCGACAGCTCGGTGATGTCGGGCAGGAACTCGTGCAGCGGCGGGTCGAGCAGCCGCACCGTCACCGGCAGCCCGTCCATGGCCTCGAACAGCTCGATGAAGTCGGCCTGCTGGAGCGGCAGCAGGTCGCCGAGCGCGGACTCCCGGTCGGCGTCGGTGTCGGCCAGGATGAGCCGCTCGACCATCTCGCGGCGCTCGCCGAGGAACATGTGCTCGGTGCGGCACAGGCCGATGCCCTGCGCGCCGAAGCGGCGGGCGCGGGCGGCGTCCTCGGCGTTGTCGGCGTTGGCCCGCACCCGCAGCCGGCGCACCCGGTCGGCGTACGCCATGATCCGGTGCACGGCCTTGACCAGCTCGTCCGCGTCGTCGGCGCCGGCGTGCATGCGGCCCTCGAAGTACTCGACCACCGGCGAGGGCACGACCGGCACCTCACCGAGGTAGACCTTGCCGGAGGAACCGTCGATGGAGACGACGTCCCCCTCCTGCACCACGGTCCCGTCCTTGGTGGTCAGACACCGGCGCTTGGTGTCCACCTCCAGCTCCTCGGCGCCGCACACACAGGTCTTGCCCATGCCACGGGCGACGACGGCGGCGTGCGAGGTCTTGCCGCCGCGCGAGGTGAGGATGCCCTCGGCGGCGATCATGCCGTTGAGGTCGTCCGGGTTGGTCTCGCGGCGGATGAGGATGACCTTCTCGCCCGAGCGCGACCACTTGACGGCCGTGTACGAGTCGAAGACGGCCTTGCCGACGGCGGCGCCGGGCGAGGCGGCGATGCCCCGGCCGATCTTCTCCGCGGCGGCGCTCTCGTCGAAGCGGGGGAACATCAGCTGCGCGAGCTGCGCCCCGTTGACCCGCTGCAGCGCCTCGGCCTCGTCGATCAGACCCTGGTCCACGAGCTGGGTGGCGATACGGAAGGCGGCCCCGGCGGTGCGCTTGCCCACCCGGGTCTGGAGCATCCACAGCTTGCCGCGCTCGATGGTGAACTCGATGTCGCACAGGTCCTTGTAGTGCGTCTCCAGCGTCTCCATGATCCGCATCAGCTCGTCGTAGGAGGGCTTGTCGATGCCCTCCAGGTCGGCGAGCGGCACGGTGTTGCGGATGCCGGCCACGACGTCCTCGCCCTGCGCGTTCTGCAGGTAGTCGCCGTAGACGCCCTGCTGGCCGCTGGCGGGGTCGCGGGTGAAGGCGACGCCGGTGCCCGAGTCGGGGCCGAGGTTGCCGAAGACCATGGAGCACACGTTGACGGCGGTGCCCAGGTCGCCGGGGATGCGCTCCTGGCGGCGGTAGAGCTTGGCACGGTCGGTGTTCCACGAGTCGAAGACCGCGCGCACGGCCAGGTCCATCTGCTCGCGCGCGTCCTGCGGGAAGTCGCGGCCCGTCTCCTTGGCGACGATGCCCTTGAACTCGTCCACCAGCCTCTTCAGGTCGGCGGCGTCCAAGTCCACGTCCACGGTGACGCCCTTGGCGTCCTTGGCGTGCTCCAGGGCCTCCTCGAAGAGGTCGCCGTCCACGCCGAGGACGGTCTTGCCGAACATCTGGATGAGGCGACGGTAGGAGTCCCAGGCGAACCGCTCGTCACCGGCCTGCGCGGTGAGCCCCACCACGGAGTCGTCGGAGAGCCCGATGTTGAGGACGGTGTCCATCATCCCCGGCATGGAGAACTTGGCGCCGGAGCGCACCGAGACCAGCAGCGGGTCGTCCGCCTGGCCCAGCTTCTTGCCCATGGTGGCCTCAAGGGCGGCGAGGTGCGCACTCACCTCGTCACGCAGTGCCGCCGGCTCGACGCCGCTGTCGAGGTAGACCTTGCACGCCTCGGTGGTGATGGTGAACCCGGGCGGGACGGGCAGCCCGAGGTTCGTCATCTCGGCCAGGTTCGCGCCCTTGCCGCCCAGCAGATCCTTCAGGTCCCTGTTGCCCTCGGTGAAGTCGTAGACGAACTTCTGGGACACGGACTGTGCGTGGGGATCGTTGTTTTCCGACACGGTTCTCGACACCTCGCTGAGGTACCTCCGGGGATGGGCCCGGGGGATGGCTGCCCTGACGGCGGGGAGCGTACCCAGATCGAAGGTGCATGGGTACGTCCACTCGGCGGTCATTCGGCCGTAACTGGCTGGCCGCCACGAGATCGAAAGTGATCCACACCACGAGACCTGTGATCCATCGAGACGCCACGACGCGCGGACGCGCGTTCAGGTTCCGAACGCGGCAGCTCCGTACGGTTCGATTCTGGACACGGGCAGCGATGACCGACAAGCGAGGAGCGGCCATCCGTATGACTGTCGAAAGCAACAAGGGTGGCACTCAGTGCCACTCGTTGGAGAGGTGTGTGCGCTCAGAAGGTCAAATGGATCATCAAATGAGCATGCTCGTTTGAGCAAACCGCCGATCAGACGTGGCGAGAATCACGCCCCCGTTCCGGGGCATCTCAGCCGCCCGAGGTATCCAACTCGGCCTCGGCACCGACCTCGGCACCGTCGTAGGGATCATTGAGCCACCCGTCCGGCAGAACCACTCGATTTCGGCCAGACGTCCGACCTCGTGGCCCGTCCGCGCCCACGGGCCACGGCTGGTCGAGGTCCAGTTCGCTCATCAGAGCGTCCAGCTCGGCCAGCGAGGAGGCCACCGCCAGGCGCTTACGCATCTCCGAGCCGATGGAGAAGCCCTTGGTGTACCAGGCCACGTGCTTACGGAAGTCGATGACGCCGCGCGGCTCGTCCTCCAACCACACCCCGAGCAGCTCCGCATGGCGCAGCATCACCCGTGTGACCTCGCGCAACGTGGGTGCGGCGGCCCCCTGGGAGCCCCTGGTCAGGGCGGCCCACGCGGCCCCGCCGCCGGCCGGCGGCACGGCCGGATCCGCACCCTGGCCGCCCGGGGTGGCACCGGGTGTCGCGGGCTCCTCGAAGGCCGCCACCAGATCCCCGAACAGCCAGGGCCGACCGAGGCAGCCGCGCCCCACGACGACCCCGTCGCAACCGGTCTTCCGCATCATCCGCAACGCGTCGTCGGCGGACCAGATGTCCCCGTTGCCCAGCACCGGGATCTCCGGCACCGCCTCCTTGAGCCGCGCGATGGCCGACCAGTCCGCCTCGCCGCCGTAGTGCTGGGCGGCGGTGCGACCGTGCAGGGCGATGGCCCGCACCCCCTCCTGCACCGCGATCCGCCCGGCGTCCAGATAGGTCAGGTGGTCGTCGTCGATGCCCTTGCGCATCTTCATCGTCACCGGCAGCTCCCCCGCGCCGGCGACGGCCTCGCGCAGGATGGCCCGCAGCAGGTGGCGCTTGTACGGCAGCGCCGAGCCGCCGCCCTTGCGGGTCACCTTGGGCACCGGGCAGCCGAAGTTCAGGTCGATGTGGTCCGCCAGGTCCTCGTCCACGATCATGCGGACCGCCTTGCCGACGGTGGCCGGGTCCACGCCGTACAGCTGGATGGACCTCGGCCGCTCCGAACCGTCGAAGTGGATCAGCCGCATCGTCTTGGCGTCCCGCTCGACGAGCGCCCGCGTGGTGATCATCTCGCTGACGAACAGCCCCTTGCCGCCGGAGAACTCCCGGCACAGGGTGCGGAAGGGCGCGTTGGTGATGCCCGCCATGGGGGCGAGGATCACCGGGGGCACCACCGCGTGCGTACCGACGTACAGCGGCTCGTTCTGGGCGGTCATCTGGGACGCGTCCTTCCGGTTCGGGGGCTGAGGGGGCAGACCTCCCATTGTCCCCCATCGGCGGGCGGCCCCACGGCGAACGGTCCGGGCCCGCCCGGGCTCCCGCCGCGCGGTGCCCCTCGGCACCCGCGCTCAGGCCGCCGCGAGCGGCCCCGAGACGGTCAGCTCCTGGAGGTGCTCCAGCCGCGCCCGGGACTCCGCGTCCGCCGGCACGTACGCGATGACGCGCGGGCCCTGCTGGGGGCCGAGCCACATGATCTGGTAGTCGAGGCGCAGCAGCCCCACGTGGGTGTTCAGGAAGCGCTTGGTGCGGTCGGGCTGGGTGCGCATCACCTCGTGCCGCTCCCAGATCTCCCGGAACTCCGGCGACGCCTCCTGGAGCCGCCCCAGCATGTGCTTCCACGCCGGCTCCCCGATGTGCCCGGCCATCGCCGACCGGAACTTGGCCGCCATCGCCCGGATCACCTCCTCGCGGTCCACCAGCGCCCGCGCCCAGCCCGGGTGCGTGAAGGCCAGCCACATGCAGTTGCGCTCGGTCGGGGCCAGCGCGTCCAGGTCGCACAGCAGGTTGCCGTAGGTCCGGTTGTACGCCAGCAGGTCGTAGCGGCTGTTCTGCACGCACGCCGGGATCGGTTCGAGCTGGCGCAGCACCGCGCGGACCGGGTCGGAGACGCTGGCGCACTCCGTGCCCGGCGCCGGGTCGCCCACCCCGGCCAGCGTGAACAGGTGCGTGCGCTCGTTCGGGTCGAGCAGCAGGGCCCGCGCGATGGCGTCGAGCACCTGCGCCGACACGTGGATGTCACGGGCCTGCTCCAGCCACGTGTACCAGGTCACGCCCACCGACGAGAGCTGCGCCACCTCCTCGCGGCGCAGCCCGGGAGTGCGTCGCCGGCGCCCCCGGGGCAGCCCCACCTGTTCGGGCACGACGCGTTCGCGCCGACTGCGCAGGAAGGCCGCCAGCTCGCTGCGCCGTACGTCGTTGCTCGCCTCGTGCTCACGCGTCATCATCTCTCCAGGGTGCGCGACGGCTGATCCGCTTTCCAGGTAGTACCAGTACCAGGATAAAAACACTCTGGTACCCCTCTACGGGATGCGGGATCGTCTTCTCGTGACCCAGACCCGCGCACGATCCACCGACCCCGCTCCCGCCGCCCCTTCCTCGCCCTCCGCACCAGAGGCGGCCGGCCCCGCCACGGCCGGCCCCCCGGCCGGCGGCGCGCCACCGGGGGCGGGCCCGGTCGCGCTCGGCGGGCTCGGGCTGTTCACCGTGCTGCTCGGCGCGGCCCTCCCCATGATCGACTTCTTTATCGTCAACGTCGCCCTGCCCGCGATGGAACACGATCTGCACGCCAGCCCCGCCGTCCTCGAACTGGTCGTCGCCGGCTACGGCCTCGCCTACGCGGTGCTCCTGGTGCTCGGCGGGCGCCTCGGCGACATGTTCGGCCGGCGCAGGCTCTTCATCGCCGGCATGGCCGCCTTCGGCATCACCTCGCTGGCCTGCGGCCTCGCCCCCGACGCCTGGACCCTGGTGGCCGCCCGGGTCACGCAGGGCGCCGCCGCCGCGCTCATGCTCCCGCAGGTCCTCGCCACCATCCACGCCACCACCACCGGCCAGGCCCGTGCCCGCGCGATCAGCCTGTACGGGGCGACGGCGGGCCTGGCCATGGTCGCCGGGCAGATCCTGGGCGGCCTCCTGGTCGCCGCCGACCTGTGGGGCACCGGCTGGCGCATGGTGTTCCTGGTCAACGTGCCGGTCGCGCTGGTCGGCCTCGTCCTGGCCGTGCGTACGGTGCCCGAGACCCGCTCCGACCGGCCCGCCAGCGTGGACATACCCGGCACCGTGCTGCTCGCGGCCTCCCTGATCACCCTGCTGCTGCCGCTGACCGAGGGCCGCGCGGCGGGCTGGCCCCTGTGGACGTGGCTGCTGCTGGGCTCGTTCCCGGTGATCGCGGCCGTCTTCTACGCGGTCGAGCGCCGGGCCGACCGGGCGGGCAAGGTGCCGCTGATACCGCCGAGCCTGTTCGCGCTGCCGGGCCTGCGCCGTGGGCTGCTGCTGGTGCTGCCGTTCTCGATCGGCTTCGGCGGCTTCATGTTCGTGTTCGCCGTCGCGCTGCAACAGGGCATGCGCTACGAGCCCGTGGCCGCCGGCGTGGCCCTGGTGCCGATGGCGCTCGCCTACTTCGTCGTCTCCCTGACCGGCACCCGTCTGGTGACCCGGTACGGCAGCCGGGTGGTCACCGCCGGCGGCCTGGTTCAGGGGTTGGGTATCGGCGTCATCCTGCTGACCGTGGCCCGCGAGTGGCCCGACGTCAGCATCCCGGCCCTCGCCCCCGGCCTGGTCCTGGCCGGCGTCGGCCAGGCCCTGCAACTGCCGGTGCTCTACCGGATCGTGCTCGCGGACGTGCCGAGCGAGCGCGCCGGCGTCGGCAGCGGCGTCATGGTCACCACCCAGCAGGCCGCCATGACCCTGGGCGTGGCCACCCTGGGCACCCTCTTCCTGTCCCGCACGGCGTCGGTGGGCATGCGGGAGGCCCTGCTCACCACCTTGCTGGTGCAACTGGCCGCCATCGTCGCGACCACGCTGCTCAGCCTGCGTCTGCCCCGCGCGGTGCGCTGAGGCGGTGGTGGGGGGGGGCCGCCCCCCGGGGGGGCCCCCCCCCCGGGGGGGCCCCCCCCCGCGCCGCCGCGGCCCCGCGACACGCCCGGGGCCCCGC
>NZ_JBHVJC010000016.1:81569-183342 GCF_042799315.1 Streptomyces sp. NPDC057702
GGGGGGGGGGGGGGGCCCGCGCCGCCGCCCCCCCCCCCCCCCACCCCGGGGGGCGCCGGCCCGCGCCACGGCGTCCGCGCCCGTACCGACAGCGGTGCCCGCCACGCGTGGGCGTGGCGGGCACCGGGGTAGCGCCGCGCACCCCTGGAGGAGGGCGGCGCCGACGGCGGACCGCGCCCCGAGGAGGGGCGCTACCGGCGGGGTGTCAGCAGCCGAGCAGGCGTGCGCCCAGGTAGGACTGGATCTGGTCCAGGGAGACACGCTCCTGCTGCATGGTGTCGCGCTCGCGGACGGTCACCGCGTTGTCGTCCAGGGTGTCGAAGTCGACGGTGACGCAGAACGGCGTGCCGATCTCGTCCTGGCGACGGTAGCGGCGGCCGATGGCGCCGGCGTCGTCGAACTCGATGTTCCAGTTCCGCCGCAGGTCGGCGGCCAGGCCCTTGGCCTTCGGGGAGAGCTGCGGGTTGCGCGACAGCGGCAGCACCGCGACCTTGACCGGCGCCAGTCGCGGGTCGAGCCGCATGACGGTGCGCTTCTCCAGCTTGCCCTTGGCGTTGGGCGCCTCGTCCTCGATGTAGGCGTCGAGCATGAACGCGAGCATGGCGCGGTTCACGCCGGCGGCCGGCTCGATGACGTACGGGGTCCAGCGCTCGCCGGCTTCCTGGTCGAAGTACGACAGGTCCTGGCCGGACGCCTTCGAGTGGGCCTTCAGGTCGTAGTCCGTACGGTTGGCCACGCCCTCCAGCTCGGAGAACTCGGTGCCGCCGAAGTTGAACCGGTACTCGATGTCAGCGGTGCGCTTGGAGTAGTGGGAGAGCTTCTCCGCCGGGTGCTCGAACCACCGGATGTTCTCCTCGCGGATACCGAGGTCGGTGTACCAGTTCCAGCGCTGCTCCATCCAGTACTCCTGCCACTGCTCGTCCTCGCCCGGCTTGACGAAGAACTCCATCTCCATCTGCTCGAATTCGCGCGTGCGGAAGATGAAGTTTCCGGGCGTGATCTCGTTGCGGAAGGACTTGCCGAGCTGGGCGATACCGAACGGCGGCTTCTTGCGCGAAGTCTGCTGCACGGAGGCGAAGTTGGTGAAGATGCCCTGCGCGGTCTCGGGGCGCAGGTAGGCCAGGGAGCCGGCGTCCTGGGTGGGGCCGAGGTGCGTGGAGAGCAGGCCCGAGAAGAGCTTGGGCTCGGTGAAGGCGCCCTTGTTGCCGCAGTGCGGGCAGTTGATGTCGGCGAGGCCGTTCGGCGGGAGCTGACCGTGCTTCGCCTCGTACGCCTCCTCCAGGTGGTCGGCGCGGTAGCGCTTGTGACAGGAGGTGCACTCGGTGAGCGGGTCGGTGAAGGTGGAGACGTGGCCGGACGCCTCCCACACCTCGCGAGCGAGGATCACGGACGAGTCGAGACCGACGACGTCGTCGCGCGAGGTGACCATCGAGCGCCACCACTGGCGCTTGATGTTCTCCTTCAGCTCCACGCCGAGCGGTCCGTAGTCCCAGGCGGCGCGCTGACCGCCGTAAATCTCGCTGCACGGATAGACGAAGCCACGGCGCTTGCTCAGGCTGACGATGGTGTCGATCTTGTCGGCGGCCACGGTGCTCTCTTCATTACGACGACGAAGCGGTCAGTGTGGGGTCCGCCGGGTACTCGCCCGCGCGCCCCAGCGAAAGCCCCAGATTACCGGCGGCGACACCCCTGGGATCAAATCGGTTCCGGGTATGACAGCCTTCAACCAGCCTTGTTGACAATCGTTTCCAGTTTAGTTGAAAATGACTGTCATGAACGCACGACGACGCCTCCTCACCACCACCGCGATAGCCAGCGCCACCGCACTCGCGGTGGTCACGCTCTCCGCCTGTTCCGGCGACTCCGGGAAGGACGGAAAGCCGCAGGTCGTGGCGTCGTTCTATCCGATGGAGTTCCTGGCCAAGCAGATCATCGGCGACGCCGACATCCGCGTCGACACCCTCACCAAGCCCGGCGTCGAGCCGCATGACCTGGAGCTCAAGCCCCGCCAGGTGGGCGAGCTGAGCGAGGCCGACGTCGTCGTCTACCTCAAGGGCCTCCAGCCCGCCGTCGACGAGGCGATCGGCCAGTCCGACGCCAAGCACACGGTGGACGCCGCCGAACTGACCTCGCTGGAGAAGCACGGCGACGACGGACACGACCACGGCGGCGAGGGGGACCACGAGCACGCCGAGGACGAGCACGGCCACGACCACGGCGGCGAGGCCGGCGACCCGCACGTCTGGCTCGATCCCACCAAGTACGCCGACGTGGCCAAGGGCCTGAACAAGCAGCTCGGGCAGGCGTACCCCGACCACCGGGCCGCCTTCCAGAAGAACACCGACGCGCTGGTCACCAAGCTCACCGCGCTCGACAGGGACTTCGCCGCCGGCCTGAAGAACCGTGCCACCGACACCTTCATCACCACCCACGCGGCCTTCGGCTACCTCGCCGAGCGCTACGGGCTGGACCAGGAGGGCATCTCCGGCATCTCCCCCGAGGCCGAGGCCAGCCCGGCCCGGATCAGGCAGATCCAGGAGATCGCGAAGAAGGAGAAGGTGAGCACGGTCTTCTTCGAGACGCTGGCCAGCAACAAGGGGGCGAAGACCGTCGCCGAGGACACCGGCCTCAAGACCGGCGTGCTCGACCCCGTCGAGGGCATCGGCGACAAGTCCCCCGGCAAGGACTACTTCGAGGTCATGCGCGCCAACCTGGCCGCCCTCCAGCAGGCGCTGGGCGCGCGGTGAGCGCCCCCGCCCGCCGTCCCGCCGCCCCGGTCGACTCCCGCCGCCCCACCGGTGCCATGATCGCTGCCGGCGCCCCGACCGGCAGGGGCCCCGTACCCCGTACGCCCCACTAGCCCCCCGCGACGCCGCGCCACCCGCGCTCCGTACGCGTCCCGGCCCACCCGACGCGCGACAGCGACAGCGAGCGGTCTCGGTGGCGGGGGAGGCCAGAGCGGCGCGAGCGGCGGCGGGCGACGACAGTAACGACGGCCGCCAGCGGCGGACCAACAGACCCGGTCGGCAGACCGACAGAACCGTAGGACCAGCGAACGATGGTGGAGGCAGGCGTGGCGAGCGAGCGGAGCGAGGGGCCGGCCGGGGACATACCCGGCGCGGCCCGGAAGCCCACGACGGAGGCGGCGGGGTCGGCGGAGACGGCGACCGCGCCGGACGCGGGGGCCAAGGCGGCCGCGCCACCCGGGGCGGCGGACGGCCGCGAGCCCGCGGCGAGCGCCCCCTCCCCCGTCGGGCACCCGGCCGCCGCACCCGGACCGACGACGCCCGAACCGGCGGCCTCCACACCGGTGACGCCCGAGCCGGCCGCACCCGCGGGCGGGGGCGTGGCCGACGGAGCCCAGGCGGCGTCCCGCGCGACGCGCGTGGCCGGCGCGGAGCCGTCGGGGCCGGTCCTCACCGTGCGCGGGGCGCGCGCCTCGCTCGGCTCGCGACCGGTCCTGCGCGGTGTGGACCTCACGGTCCAGCGCGGCGAGGTGGTCGCGCTGCTCGGCGCCAACGGTTCGGGCAAGTCCACGATGGTGCGCGCCCTCGTCGGTCAGGTGCCGCTCACGGGTGGCGAACTGGAGCTGTTCGGCATCCCGCGACGCCGCTTCCGGCAGTGGGCGCGGGTGGGGTACATGCCGCAGCGCACCACGGCGGCCAGTGGCGTTCCGGCCACCGTGCGCGAGGTGGTCTCCTCCGGTCGGCTGGCCCGCACGAAGCTGCGCTGGCCGGGCCGGGCGGACCGGGCGGCCGTGGACCGCGCGCTGGAGCTGGTCGGCATGGCCGACCGGGCCAGGGACTCGGTCAACGCGCTCTCCGGCGGCCAGCACCAGCGGGTGCTGATCGCCCGCGCGCTGGCCGGCGAACCCGAATTGTTGATCATGGACGAGCCGATGGCCGGCGTCGACCTGGACAGCCAGCGGGTCCTGGCGGACGCGCTGCGCCAGCAGGTCGCCCGGGGCACCACGGTGCTCCTGGTCCTGCACGAGCTGGGGCCCCTTGAGCCGCTGATCGACCGGGCCGTGGTGTTGCGCGACGGCTGTGTGGTGCACGACGGGCCGCCGCCGCAGGCCGTCGGCCAGCACGCCCTGCCCGGCCACGACCACATCCACCCGCACGCCGCGGACGCCGCGGAACCGATCCGGACGGGGCTGTTGATCTGATGGACATGCTCGACTACGCCTTCATGCAGCGGGCGCTGCTCGCCGCCGTCCTGGTCGGCGTCACCGCCCCGGCGGTCGGCATCTACCTCGTCCAGCGCCGCCAGGCGATCATGGGCGACGGCATCGGCCACGTCGCGCTGACCGGCGTCGCGCTCGGCTTCCTGACCGGCAACAACCCGGTGTGGACGGCGGTGGCCGTGGCCTCGCTCGGCGCGGTGCTGATGGAGCTGATCCGCTGGTACGGCAAGGCCCGCGGCGATCTCGCGCTGGCGATGCTGTTCTACGGCGGCATGGCGGGCGGCGTCCTGCTGATCAACATGTCGGACACCGGCTCCAACGCGAACCTCACCTCGTATCTGTTCGGCTCGATCACGACGGTCTCCGAAGGGGACGTACGCACCATCTGCGCGCTGGCCGCCTTCGTGATGCTGATCACAGTGGGTCTGCGGCGTCAGCTCTTCGCCATCTGCCAGGACGAGGAGTTCGCCCGCGTGACCGGACTTCCGGTCCGGTTCCTGAATCTGCTGCTCGCCGTCACGGCGGCGGTGACCGTGACCGTGGCCATGCGCGTGGTGGGGCTGCTGTTGGTGAGCGCCCTGATGGTGGTCCCGGTGGCGGCGGCGCAGCAGGCGACGCGCAGTTTCGGGATGACCATGGCCCTCTCGGTCACCATCGGCGTCCTGGTGACGCTGTCGGGCACGAGCTACTCGTACTACGAGGACGTACCGCCGGGCGCGAGCATCGTGGTCCTGGCCATCCTCGTCTTCGCCGTGATCACCGCGCTCGCGGCGCCGTTGACCCGACGACGGGCGCGGCAGGCGGCGCTGGAAGCGGAACGGTGCGCTCTGGAGACCCCGGCCCACCGCGTATCGGCGGGTGGCGAGGCGAGGGTGTGACAAGTGGGGGCGGGAAGGCGCCGCTGTGCCGGTCACCTCACCTGGCAGACTGGCACAATGTCCAGCCGGATGCCGGACAGGCGACGAGCAGGCAACTGAGGAGGAAGCTGTGGCGACCGCGGGTCCCCCAGTACGCGGCCGGGCTACCAGGCAGCGGGCCGCGGTGGCGGCGGCGCTGGACGAGGTGGACGAGTTCCGCAGTGCGCAGGAGCTCCACGACATGCTCAAGCACCGCGGCGACTCCGTCGGCCTGACGACGGTCTACCGCACGCTCCAGTCCCTCGCCGACGCCGGCGAGGTGGACGTGTTGCGTACGGACGAGGGGGAGTCCGTCTACCGGCGGTGCAGCACCGACGACCATCACCACCACCTCGTCTGCCGCTCGTGTGGCAAGGCCGTCGAGGTCGAGGGCCCGGCCGTGGAGAAGTGGGCGGACTCGATCGCCACGGAGCACGGTTTCGTGGACGTGGCGCACACGATCGAGATCTTCGGCACCTGCGGCGAGTGCGCGGCGGCCAGGGCCTGACCCGTCCGTCACCAGGGCGCGGAGCCGACCGGCGACACCGCCCCGCCCGCACTCCGGTTCCGGCCGCCGCGTCCCACCCCGTACCCCACGCGGCGGCCCGCACCGCGGCGGCCCCGACCCGACATCGCGTTCTCCTGACGTCACCTCACCCGACGTCAGCTCCCGCCTGACAGCGCTGGCCTGACGCCCGTGGCCTGACACTCCTGACCTGGCATCCCCGCCCTGGCATCGCGCCTTGGCCTCTCGTGACCGACGCCCCCTCACCCCACGCCACCCTCCTCCGACGTCAGCCTCCCCCGACGCCAGTCCGCCGTCCGGCCCCGGCCCGCGCCCCACCCGGCCCACCACGTGTCGCGGCGTGGGTGGTGCACGGGGCTCGTACGGCGGTGGTGAGCGCGAGTCCGACCAGGAGTTGGACCACCGCGAGGCCGAGCAACAGGACGAGTGGCACCGTCCACGAGCCGGTGGCGGAGTGCGCCAGGCCGATGCCGAGGGGGCCGACCGAGGCGAGGAGGTAGCCGGTGCTCTGGGCGAAGGTCGAGAGCGCGGCGGCCTCCTCCGCACTGTGGCCGCTGGCGCCGATAATCGCCAGGACCAGCGGGAAGGCCCCGAGCCCGATACCGATGAGGACGGCCCACAGGGTGGGCAGCGCCAGCGGCGCGTACAGCAGGCCCAGGTAGCCGGCCATCAGGGACGCCCCGACCAGGGTGAACGCCAGCCGCAGGCGCGGGCCGCCGCGCGTGAGCGGCAGCAGGGCGAACGTCGAGGGAACGCCGACGAGCAACGCCACACCCAGCGTGAACCCGGCCCGGTCGGCGCTCATCCCGTGGTCGGTCAGGAGGGTGGGCAGCCAGCCGATGACGACGTAGGCGCTCAGCGACTGGAGCGCGAAGAACGCGGTGACCAGCAGCCCGAACCCGCTTCGGCCAACGCGCCAGGCGGAGGCCGACGCGTGGTCGGCGGCCGGCGCCGGGGCCCGCCGGGAACCCGGCCGCAGCGCCCACAGGGCGAGGGCCGTCAGGGCGGGTACGCCCCACACGGCCAGGCCCAGCGTCGGTCGGCCCGCGAGGTCGGCGACGGGGACGGCGGCAGCGGCGGCCACGGCCGAACCGAGGGCCATCGTGGTGGTGTAGACGCCGGTCAACAGGGCGACACGGGTGGGAAAGTGCGCCCTGACCACGGCCGGCAGCAGGACGTTGCACACGGCGAGGCCGGCCGTGCCCAGCAGCGTGCCGGCCAGCAGGGCCACGGTGTGCGGCAGCGCGCGCAGGGCCAGCCCGGCACTGAGCGCGCCCAGGGCCAGCAGGACGGCGGGCTCGGTACCCACCCGGCGGGCCAGCATGGCGCTGGTGGCGCCCACGGCCGCGAAGCACAGCGTGGGCACGGTCGGCACGAGCGAGGCGACGAGCGGCCCGAAGCCCAGCTGCGCCCGCACCTGTTCCAGCAACGCGGCCGACGAACTGACCGCCAGCCGCAGGTTGAACGCGATCAGCACGACACCGACCACGGTCAGCCAGGCCGCGCCGGGGCGGGAGCGGCCCGGCGGGGCGGAAGCGACAGTGGGGGTGGCTGCGGCGCCGGGGACGGTAGCGGGACGGGTGTCGGAAGTGGTGGCGGAAGGGGTCTGGCGGGTGCGGGGAAGGCGCGGCATAAGAGGAAACGTAAAACGTCTGACCTTTTACGTCCAACCTTTACCGCTAAGCTGACGGTCCTCGCACACCTCCTCTCCGCCCCTCCCTCGTCAGGAAGGACCGCCGTGGCCCTGCCCTCCGTACGCCGCTCGGTACTGGTCGACGACGTCATCCAGCGACTGCGCACCGAGATCACCTCCGGCAGGTGGCCGGTGGGCGGTCGCATCCCGACCGAGTCGGCGCTCATGGAACAACTGGGCATCGCGCGCGGCACCCTGCGCGAGGCCACCCGCGCCCTCATCCACGCGGGCCTGCTCCAGGCGCGGCAGGGCGACGGCACCTACGTGCGGGCCACCAGCGAACTGGCCGGCGCCGTAGGGCGGCTCGACAGCGAACTGGGCGACGTCCTCGAAGTACGCGAGGCCCTGGACGCGCAGGCGGCCCGGCTGGCCGCCGAGCGCGTCACGCCGGAGGGGCTCGCCGCGCTGGACGCCCTGTTGGCCGAGCGGGCCGACGCCTGGCGGCGCCGCGACCGCGACGCCTGGGTGCGCGCCGACGACGCGTTCCACCAGGCCGTCGCCGTGGCCAGCGGCAACGCGCTGCTGGCCGACCTGTACGCGGCGCTCGGCCCGACCCTGCGCCGTTCGACGGCCGCCCAGTGGGACGAGCGGGGGTTCCACGGCGCGGACCACCGGGGGCACGAGGAACTGGTGGACGCCCTGCGCACGGGCGACGCCACCAGCGCCACGCGCAGCGCCACCGCGAACCTCGGCGCCACGCGCGACTGGCACCACGGCGCCCCCGCCCCCGCCCCCGCGCCGGACACCGCAGACTGAGCCCACACGGACCGAGCCCACGCGAACGGCCCCGCGCCCGGACGCGGGGCGGGCACGGCTGGAGGGCTTGGTAAGCCGGGGCGAGCCGGGAGGTCGCGTACGTCGGAAAGCCGGACCGAGCCGGGCCGGGCCGGACCGCGTACGCCGCACGCGCCCCGGCCCGGGCCGAGGTCACCGGGAGACGCCGCGCGACCCGAGCCATGGAGGGCACCCGGGCCACCCGAGCCGCCAGGAGACCCGCGGCACGCACGCGGCCGAAGGCTTCGCGGCGCCCGGGTCGGGCGCGAGGCGGCGGGTCGGCCCGGGGCGGGGCCGACCCGGACGGGTCAGGGCCGCGGTTCGTCGCTCGGCGCGGCGGGCTCGGACAGGTTCGGGATCGCGCCGCCGAAACGGCGGTCGCGCTGGGCGAACTCCAGGCACGCGCGCCACAGGTCACGCCGGTCGAAGTCCGGCCACAGCACGTCCTGGAAGACCATTTCCGCGTACGCGCTCTGCCAGATCAGGTAGTTGGACGTCCGCTGCTCGCCGGACGGGCGCACGAAGAGGTCCACATCCGGCATGTCCGGGTAGTAGAGGTACTTAGCGAACGTCTTCTCCGTGACCTTCGACGGGTCGAGCCGCCCCGCCGCGACATCGGCGGCCAGCGCGGCAGCCGCGTCCGCGATCTCCGCCCGGCCGCCGTAGTTCAGGCAGAAGTACATCGTCATGGCGTCGTTGTCCTTGGTCTGCTCCTGCGCGACTTGGAGCTCCTTGGCCACCGACTTCCACAGCTTGGGCATCCGGCCCGCCCACCGCACGCGGATGCCCAGCTCGTCCATCTCGTCCCGCCGGCGCCGGATGACCTCGCGGTTGAAGTTCATCAGGAAGCGCACCTCGTCGGGCGAACGCTTCCAGTTCTCGGTGGAGAAGGCGTACAGGGACAGGTTCTTGACGCCCATCTCCAGGCATCCCTTGAGGACGTCGAGCACCACGCCCTCGCCGACCTTGTGGCCCTCGGTGCGCGGCAGCCCACGGTCCTTGGCCCAGCGGCCGTTGCCGTCCATGACGATCGCCACGTGCTTGGGCACCAGTTCGCCGGGGATCTTCGGGGGGCGCGCACCGGACGGATGTGGGTCCGGAGCCCGGTACTCGCGTCGTGCCCGGCCCATGAAACCGCGTCGTGCCATGCCTGCCACGTCTCCCACAATCTCGCTCGTGCGGCGCCTGCGCGCCGTCAGCCTCGCTCGTACGGCGTCCGTCGTACGCCGCAGCCTTCTTCCGCGCCGACCCGCGCGGCGTGCGCCACGCCGCGCGACCGGCGCCCCGCCCCGGCGTGGGGCGCACGCCCCCACGTACCGGAACTCACTTCTCCACGTACCGGAGCGAGCGCAGTCCCCGCTCCAGGTGCCAGTGCAGGTACGCCGCGACCAGGCCGCTGCCCTCCCGCACGTGGCGTGCCTCGCACGCGTCGGCGGTCACCCAGTCGCCCGTCAGCAGCGCGCCGAGAAGCGCCAGCGACTCCGCAGAGGGTACGACGCTGCCGGGCACGCGGCACTCCGCGCAGACCACGCCGCCCGCGCCGACCGAGAAGAACCGGTTCGGCCCGGGCATGCCGCACTTGGCGCAGTCCCCGAAGCTGGGCGCGTACCCGTTGACGGCGAGCGAGCGCAGAAGGAACGCGTCGAGCACCAGATGGGGCTCGTGCTCGCCGGCCGCCAGCGTGCGCAGGCCGCCCACGAGCAGCAGGTACTGCTGGACGGCGGGCTCGCCCTCGTGGTCGGTGAAGCGTTCGGCGGTCTCCAGCATCGCGGTGCCGGCGGTGTACCGCGCGTAGTCGGTGACGATGGCGCCACCGTACGGGGCGATGGTCTCGCTCTGCGTACACAGCGGGAGCCCGCGGCCGATGAGTTCGCTGCCGCGCGCGAAGAACTGCACGTCCACATGGGAGAACGGTTCCAGGCGCGCCCCGAACTTCGACTTCGTCCGCCGCACCCCTCGGGCCACCGCCCGCACCCGGCCGTGGCCCCGGGTCAGCAGCGTGATGATCCGGTCCGCCTCTCCCAGCTTCTGGGTGCGCAGCACGATGCCGTCGTCGCGGAACAGACTCATACGCTCATTGTCCCGTACGCGCCGGGCCCACCGATCCGGGGTCCGACGGGCCGCGCCTCCACGCCGGTCGGCGGGCCGCGCCGGTGGCGACCGCTACGGCCGGACGACCAGGTCACCGGGGTCGGTGTTGGCCCCGCACAGCACCACGCAGACCCGCTCCCCCGGCGCGGGCTCATAGGCCCGACTGTGGAGGGCGGCGTACGCGGCGGCGGCGGCGTTCTCCACCACGATCCGGTACTCCTCCCACAGCGCCCGGCGCGCGGCGGTGATCGCCTCGTCCGGTACGAGCAGCGTCGGGGCGCCGGTCGTTTGGGCCCAGTGCAGCGCGGCGGGAGTGACGAGGCGGGCACCGAGCGCGTCGGCCGCGATCGAGTCCACGCCCACCTCGACGGGCTCGCCCACGGCGAGCGCGGTGTGCAGGGTCGGGCAGCCGGCCGGCTCGACGGCGACGGCCCGCACGCCGCGCGCGTGCGCGGCGGCGGCGACCCCCGCGAACAGCCCGCCGCCACCGCAGGCGACGATCACCGTGTCCAGCTCCGGCCTGGCCTGGTAGATCTCCTCGAACACGGTGCCGGCCCCCGCCGCCACCAACGGGTTGTCGTACGCGTGCGAGAGCAGCGCCCCGGTGGTGGCCGCGTGCTCACGCGAGGCCGCCAGCGCCTGGTCGTACTCCGTACCGACCAGTCGCGTGTCCGCCCCCAGCGCCCGAATGCGGTCCACCTTGACGGCGGGCGAGGTGGTCGGCGTGAACACGGTGGCCGGTACGCCGTGCCGCGCGGCGGCCCAGGCGTTGGCCAGGCCCGCGTTGCCGCCGGAGGCGATGACGACGCCAGCGGCGGGCATGGTCCCCGCCGCGACGTGCGCGGCGACGAAGTTGGCCGCCCCGCGCGCCTTGAAACTCCCGGTGTGCTGGAGGTACTCGAGGGCGAACCACAGGTCGTCGTCCGCCCGCGCGAGAGCCACGGTACGGGTGTGTCCGGCGATCCGCGCGGCGGCGGCCTCGATGTCGTCGTACGTCACGATCTCCGTCACGGGCGCTCCAACGCGTCGAAGGGGCCGGCGTCCGCGGCGCCGGCCGACCCCGCCCGAGGGGCGCTGGCGCCGGCCGGTGTCGGTTCGCCGGCGATCGGCTGATGCGGATGCGGATGCCGACAGTCGGCAGTTTATGGGCATGCGGCGTATCGCTGGCGGTGAGTGGTTCGCGGGCGGCTGGCGGGTGCCTGGCGAGGGATGCCGCGTCGCCCACGAACTCCGCTTCCGCCTGGCCGTGGTGCCGCCACGCCCTGGCGGGAGGCCGGCACGTCGTGGCGGGACATCGGTATGTGGAACGGGCCGGCACGTGAAACGTGGGCCGATACGGGGGAATCAGCCCGGATCGTTCTCGTCGCATCCGTGCTTTTGGTGGGGAGCGCGGGGTCCGGTCGACGCCACGGGACATTCCCGGAGAACAGGAAGCATTGCTCGCGCCCGCCCGGGCGGGGCCGTGGGCTGGTTTATTCGGCTTTGTTCGGCACCGTCCTTTCGTGCCTTGTCGCGCCCTTCATGCGGCTGCGGCAATTCCTCGGGCTGCGATTGCGGGCCGGACCGTGATCTTGGGCCGGACCTGTGACGCGGGGCCGGGCCGTGGTCTTGGCGGGTGCCGAACGCGTGCCGGGGGCGGAGTCGTGTCGAATGACGGCCTCGCGCGAGGTAGCGCCGTCGCGTGTCGGGTGGCGGCGCGGACGCCGAGTGGCGCGGGGGGCGGCTTGGCGCGGCGGCCTGGGCTGCTGGTCCGGGCTCGCGGCCGAGGTGGTGGCCCGGTGTCGGGCGCCGACACCCTCGCGGGGTTGTCGACACGTACCGCTCCTGGCCGACATGCCGCGCCACCGGGCCAAGCCCCGCATGCGCGCCACTCCCGATCGCCCACGACGTCGAGGAAGTCAGCGCGAACAGGCGACGACTCCGCCTCCCCCGTCGGACCTGACCCGGGCCGAATCCGCCCCCGGTGCGACGGACAAGCCGAGCCGACCGCGCGTTCCTCGCGCCCACGACATTCTCAACGCATTCCCGTTCCGGGGCGCCGCCCGACAGACACGGGCGCACGAACCCGGACTCGCGGACGCGAGCTGACGGACACGGCCCCCGGTCACGAACCCGCTGGCGAACCTGGACCGGCGACGGGAGCGCAACGGGCGGACGAGCGGGGATGTTTCCCGCGCGCGACGCATCGACGAAGCGCGTGACACGCGAGCACGTACCGGTCATGTCGGCGTGCTACAGAAACCCTCCATGGTCAGATTCGTACACAAGCAGCGGGCGTACGCCGGGGTGATGGCGGCCTCGGCGGCAGGCACGGCAGCGCTGGGCCACCTCGTCACGGGGTCGCCGGACATGCCGAACGGAAAGGTGGCGGCCGTCGTGATCGGCGCCGTCGCACTGTGGGTCCTGCTCCTCCGGGTGGAGCCGCGACGGTGGTCGGACGTGGCGGCGTTCGAGGGGGCGGCGACGCTCGCCGACCCGGACGGCGTGCTGGCCGGGCACACCGCATCACTGACAGAACTGCGCCGCCTCTACGCCGGAATGCTGGCGTTCTGGGTCGTCTTCGGCACGGCATTGGCCGCTTTCGAACCGCTGACCGCGTTCCTCATCCTGCTGCTGTCCCCGGCCCCCCTGCTACGCGCCGAACGGGCCGCCCGCTGGGAGCGACAGCACGGCGTACTCCTCTGGCAGGGCCACGTGGACCAGGAGCACCAACCGAGGGGCGGTCACGGCCAGGCCCCCCTGTTCACCTCGCCTCACCACACCAGGCCCCACCCGACGCCCGAAGCGAGCCGCAGGGCATCGGACGCGCCTGACGCCTGACCGAGGACGCGCGCCCCCTCCCGCTCCCCCGCTCTTCCTCGGCTGGCCCCGCTGTCGCCTCGGCCACCAGTGTCACTTTGGCTACCCCAGGCACTCCAATCATCTTGGTCATCCCAGTCATCAACAGCCCCGGAACTACCTCTCACCCCACAACGGAACCGATTGGTACCATCCGAGTTATCGGGGGCGTCACCCGCGCCCTGGACGAGGGGACTTCGCGATGAGCCGCTTTGCCCATCTGGCCTACACCGACAGCGTCCTGCGCGTGCAGCGGGAGGAGGGCAGCGCGTCCGCCGCCGCCCGCGCGCTGGCCCACGGCGACGCGCCCGACCTCATCGGGGCGTCCGAGGCCGCGTTCATCGCCGAGCGGGACGGCTTCTACCTCGGCTCGGTCAGCGAGACGGGGTGGCCGTACGTGCAGTTCCGAGGCGGCCCGCCCGGCTTCCTGCACGTCCTGGACGAACGGACCCTGGGTTACGCGGATGTGCGCGGCAACCGGCAGTACATCTCCACCGGCAACGTACGGGCCGACGGGCGCGTCGCCCTCTTCCTGATGGACTACACGCGGCCCGCCCGACTCAAGATCTTCGGGCGCGCCGAGATCAGAGCGTTGGACGAACATCCGGACCTGGCCGAGCGCCTTGGCGGGACCCGCACCGACGGACGGGTGGAGCGGCTGGTCACGATCCGGGTCGAGGGGTTCAACTGGAACTGCCCCCAGCACATCACCCCACGGTTCACCCAGGCCGAACTGGCCGGCGCCCTACCGGCGGTACGCGCCCACATCGCCAAGGTGGAGGCCGAGAACGCACACCTACGCTCAGCCCGCTCCGAACTGACCCTGCAACGCACCACCCTGGAAACGGCCAACGCCGCCCTGGCCAGCGAAGTAGCGACCCTCCGTGCCCAACTGGCGACCAGGGACTGAGCCGGCCGCCCTTCTCTTCCCCCCGCCGGCCACCCGCCGCCGGCGGCCCTCACGTCAGGAGGCGCCGTGCGACCTCTCGGGCCCGCATCGCCGGTTCGCCGGTGCGCTCGTGCATCGCCGTGACCGTCGCCCCGTCCATCAGGAGGACGAACTGCTGGGCCAGCTCCGCGTGCCGCTCGTGACCAGCCGCCTTGATCAACCGCTCGACGTACCCGGTGACCCGACGCTTGTGCGCCTCGGCCAACCGGTACACCTCACCGGTCGGGTCGGCCGTCTCCGCCATCGCGTTGATGAACGCACAACCGTGGAAACCCCTGCTTCGCGACCGGTCGGCCAGCGCGTCGAACACGGCCAGCGGCCCGCCCCCGTGCTCCGCGACGGCGCCTTCCAACCACGCCAACCAGTGCTCGCCCCGACGTCGCAGCACGGCCGCGACCAGGGCGTCCTTGCCGACGAAATGCCGGTAGAACGACGCACGCCCCACACCGGAGGCCGCCAGCAACCGCTCCACCCCGACCGCCTGGATTCCCTCGGCGTAGAACAGGTCCTCGGCGGTCTCCAGCAGGCGGTCACGGGCACGCGTGGGCATGCGGCCACGGTAGCCGACCCCTCCCCGGCCCGCGCCAACCCGACCCCGACCCCGCCCCTCCCAGGCCACGGGCCGACCGTTCCCAGCCATCCCCACGCCACACGCCGCACCCGGCGCCCTCCTCTCGTTCGTCCGCACCGCGCCACATTCCGACCGGCCGACCCCGTCAGCTACCCGGGCCACCCCGACTGTCCGACCGCCCCACCCAGACCAGCCCGCCCAGCCACTCCGACCGCTCGACCAACCCCACCGCCTCGCCGCCCCAACCGCTTCGGCCAGACCACCCCGGGCCCCGCCCGTCACCCCGCCCGCCCGTCAGCCGACGCGAACGCTCCTGACACACCGGCCGCCCCCTGCCGTTCACGGAGTCGCCCTCTCGCGAGGCGGGCCCTGCCCGCGCGGCTCGCGCGGGCCTATCCCGCCGTCCCCGTCCGGGCCGGTGACACCAGCCCCGACTCGTAGGCGGCGATCACCAGTTGCGCTCGGTCGCGGGCCATGAGCTTGCCCATGATGCGGCTGACGTGGGTCTTGGCCGTCAGCGGGCTCAGCCCCAGGGCCTCCGCTATCTCCGCGTTGTTCAGACCCCGGCCCACGAGGGTGAGGACCTGCCGTTCGCGGTCGGAGAGCGCGACCAGGCTGTCGGGGGCCGCGGGGGCCGGTGAGGGAGTGGTGGGGAGGCGTAGGACGCGGGCGATCAGTCGGGCCGTGGGGCCGGGCGACAGGAGCGCGTCACCCGCCGCCACGGTGCGGATGGCGTCCAGCAGTTCGGCCGGCTTGGTGTCCTTGACCAGGAACCCGGAGGCGCCCGCGCGCAGCGCGTCCACGATGTACTCGTCGGTGTCGTACGTGGTGAGCACCAGCACCTTCACATCGGAGAGCCCCGCGTCCGCCGCGATACGTCGGGTCGCCTCGATGCCGTCCAGCTCCGGCATGCGGATGTCCATCACCACGAGGTCGACTTCGACCGTACGCGCCAGCTCCAGCGCTTCCCTACCGTTCCCGGCCTGCCCGACCACCTCCATGTCCCGGGCCGACTCGACGAGCATCGCGAACGCGGCCCGCACCAGCGTCTGGTCGTCGGCGAGCAACACGCGAATGGGTCGCGATGCGTTCACGACGCGTCCTCCCTTGTCTCTTCCTCGACGCCGACCGTTCCGGCCGACTCTCCTGCCCCGGCTCCGGCACCCGCCCCGGCTCCGCTCCCCGCTCGCGGTCTCGCCCGCACCGCCGTCTCGTCCCCCGCCGTCGCCCTCACACCCGCGGCCGTCCCCCTGGCGCTCTTCCAGCCGAAGGCCGTGGACTCGGCGCGGGGAGCGGCCGGCCCGCCACGCGGTGGGCCGGCCAGCGGCAGGACCGCGCGCACGACGAATCCCGGGGCGTCCGCGCGCCAGCCGGCCGTCACCGAACCCCCCACGCTGCGCGCTCGCTCGCGCATCCCGGCGATACCGAACCCCTCGGCCCCACCGGCACCAGCCGCGCCGGCGCCGGGTCCCCCCGGAGCGACCCCACCTCCACCGGCGCCGCTGGCACCGGCCGCGACCGCCCCGGCCTGGCCCGTCCCCCGCCCCACGGGTGGTCCGTCGTCGGTCACCGTGACGCTCAACGCCTCTCCCTCCGCCCACGGATGGGGCACCTGGCACACCGTGGCCACCGTGCGCACCTCGGAACCGGCGTGCCGCACCGCGTTGGTCAGTGCCTCCTGAACGATGCGGTAGGCAGCGGCCCCCACCGCCGGGGGTATCGCGGACGCGGCGCTGGGGGTGAGCGCGAACTCCAGCGTGACGCGGGCCCCGGCGGCCTCGGCGGAGCGCGCCAGGTCCGGCAGGCCCGCCAGGCCCGGCGGCGGACGGGTCGCGTCCGTCGCCGGCTCCGCCTCCCCCGCGCGCAACACCCGCAGGGTGGTCCGTAGTTCGGCGCGTGCGTCCCGGCAGGTGTCCGCTATCGAGTCCAGCGCCTTGGAGACCGCGTCCCGGTCGAGCCGCTCCGGATCGGCGACCAGCACATGGGCCGCGACCGAGGTCTGCACGCCGATCAGCGTGATGCTGTGGGCCAGCAGATCGTGCAGGTCACGAGCGATCCGCAGGCGCTCTTCGGCGACGCGGCGCGCGGCTTCCTCCTCGCGGGTGCGCTCGGCGCGCTCGGCCCGCTCGACGATGGCGGCCACGTAGTTGCGGTGTGTCCTGATCGCTATGCCGATCACCACCACGGCCAGCAGCCATCCGGAGCTACGCAGCATCTCCGGCAGAGCCTGGTGGTCCGGCGAGTTGCCCATCACCACCGCCATGACGCCCACTATCGCGGTGACCGCCACCAGGGACCTGGTCGCCGGCGCGCCGACCGCCAGTGCGTACAGCGCGACCAGGCCCGCGGGCACCGTGGCGAAGTGGTTGTAGTCCAACGAGTGGTACGGGCCGACGGCCAGCACGACCACGACCGTGGTGGTCGTCGGAGCGGTCCTGCGCGACACCAGCGCGAGGGCGCTGACGACGAGCAGCGCCCACCCGACGGCGTCCGGCTGGCTGCCGTCGTCGCGCACGCTCACCGCGAGGGCGCTCTGCACCACCAGGACCGCCAGCGCGAGCGTCACGTCCCGCGCCGTGGGCCGGGCCACCGGCGCGGCACGGGCACGTCGGCCGCCACGCAGGGCTGCGGTGAATTCGGTCATCTGCACGGTCCCATCGTGCGGTACGAGCTCGACTTTGGCTCTGGCCCGTCCATCCCTGTGGATAACTCCCCGCTCCACCGCACCCGTCGGCACCCCACACGTCGTCCGCGTATTCCGGATGTGCCGGGTACGGAGGCGGGCGAGGCGCCGCTGACCAGCGGCTTCGCAGCGCGCCGGGCAGGTGGTGGGAAGGCCCGGCGGGCGGGCGAGCCGGCCAGTCAGATCATCGGCCCGCGGGTTCGGCCGTGCGCTCCGGCGCCCCGGCCGGGCCGGCCGCCTCGGCGTCCCGCGCCGGTACCGACTGGCGACGGAACAGCTTCCCCGGCCACCAGATCCACCGGTCGAGCAGCAGGCTGGCCGAGGTGACCAGGTAGGTGCGGACCAGGAAGGTGTCCAGAAGGACGCCGACCGCGATGATGAAGCCGAGCTCCAGCATCATCGCCATCGGCATGGTGCCCAGGACCGCGAAGGTGGCCGCCAGCACCAGGCCCGCGGAAGCGATCACACCGCCCGTGGTGTGCAGCGCTGTCAGGGCGGCCTGCGGTGTGCTCGCGCCCTTGACCGCCTCCTCCCGCATCCGGTGCATGAGGAAGATGCCGTAGTCGACGCCCAGGGCGACCAGGAAGACGAAGGTGATCAGCGGGAGCCCGGGGTCGATGCCCTTCAGGTCGAAGACGGGCTCGAAGAACAGCCCGCCGAGTCCGGTCGCCGCGCCCCAGACCGCGACCACGGCGACCACCAGCATCACCGAGGCGACCAGGCTGCGCAGCAGGGCGATCAGGATCAGCAGCACCGCGAGCATCACCAGCGGGATGACCACCTCGCGGTCGTCCGCGTTGGTCTTCTCCAGGTCGATCTGTTCCGCGCTGGCGCCGCCGACCAGGGCGTCGCTCCCGTCGATGGCGGCGAGTTCGGACCGCAGTCCCTTGATGGCGCGGGCCTCGCCGGGCGACTCGGGGGCGTCCTTGGCGAACGCGCTGATCTCCGTCCAGCCCGCCCCGCTGCGGCCACGCTCGGCCCTGACGATCCCCTCCTGGTCCCGCGTCGCGTCGAGCACGGCGCCCACGTGATCGGTGCGGGTCATGACGGTGATCGGCTGACTGCCCTGCTCGGGGTACGCCTTGGCCAGTGTGCGCAGGGCGGAGACGGACTCGGGCTTGTTGGTGAACGTGTCCTCCTGCTTGAGGTCGCCGGGCGCGTTCAGCGTGCCGAGGGCGAGCGCACCGAGCAGCGCCAGGCCGCCCACCAGGAAGGTGACGGGGCGCCGGCTGACCGAACCGCCCATGGCCGCGAACACGTTGCGTCGCTTGGCGAGCGTGCTCCCGTACGCGGGGATCAGCGGCCAGAACACCCGACGCCCGAGCAGCACCAGGATGGCGGGCAGCAGCGTCATCATCGCGGCCAGTGCGCAGACGACCCCCGCCGCACCGACCGGCCCCAGCCCCTTGCTGCTGCTCAGGTCGGCGGCGAGCAGGCACATCAGGCCCACGGCCACCGTGCCGGAGGAGGCGAGCACGGCGGCGCCGCAGCCGCGCACGGCCGCCACCATCGCGTCGTAGGGGCGCGGGTAGCGGCGCAGCTCCTCCCGGTATCTGGCCGTGAGCAGCAGGGCGTAGTCCGTGCCGGCGCCGAAGACCAGGACCGTCATCACGGCCGAGCTCATGCCGGTGATGGTCACGTCGAACGCCTGCGAGAGCCCGTAGACCACGGCCATCGCGGTCACCGTGGCGGCGCCGACGACGATCAGCGGCACCAGCCACAGGAAGGGGCTGCGGTAGGTGAGGATCAGCAGCAGGGCGACGACGCCGGCGGTCGCGAACATCAGCGTGCCGTCGACGGTCTCGAAGACCTTGTTGGCGTCGGCGCCGAGGCCGCCGGAGCCGCCGACCTCCACGCTCAGCCCCTCGGGGTGGTCGTCGAGGGCCTCGCGGATGTCGTCAACCGCCTTGTTCTGGTCCTCCTCGTCGGGCATGCCGCTGAGCGACACCCCGTACATCACCGTGGTGCCGTCCTTGGAGTCCACCGCTCTGGGTTGCTGGCCGCCGCTGAACTCGTACGCGTCGGCCAGCTCGGCTATGTGCTGGCCGGCGCTGGCGCGGTCAGCCGCGGTCAGCCCGCTCTCGCGGTGGTAGACGAGGATGAGGTCGGTGGTGTCGCCGCCGGGCAGGCTCTCCTGGAGTTCGGCCACCCGGGTCGAATCGGCGCTTGCCGGCAGGTAGTTGACGGCCGTGTCGTCCTGGACGCCGCTGAGCTTGCTCGCGAACGGCATGGCCACCGCGATGACGACGATCCACAGGGCGACCAGGGCCCAGGGCACCCCTCGCCGCTGGCGTCTGCTCGCGGCGGGGCCGGGCGGGCCGTGCTCCCCCACCGAGCCACCGCCCGAGGCCGCCGCCGGCCCGGCGCCGCCTTCCCGGGCACCGCCCTCGCCGGACACCGCGTCCGCTCCCCCGCTACCCGAGCCCGGCGCGTCCCCCGCGAACCCGCTGCCCCCGGTGGTCCGTGTGACCGCCATGCGGGCCTCCCCTCCTGTGCCTGGTGTGCTGACCCCTTCAGGCTTTCGTGGAGAGAGCGGACAGTCGTCGGTACGGGGACGGAGATGAGCGGTACTTCGTCGGGGGGCCGCACTGCGGCGTTACTCCCTGGGGAGTACGCCCGGCAGCGCCTCCGTCGCGTAGGCGTACGGCGTACGGCGGATGCGACGGGCTCGGCGGGCCGGCGCTCCGATCCGCCGACAGACGCCCCACCCCGCGTACGACCGACACGGAGCGAGCGGGTTCGCGCGGGCCGGGCCCCACCCCCGCGCGGGGCGACGCCGCCCGGTCGGCGCACGACGTACCCAGCCGACACGGCGAGACCGGACCCGCGCGGGCCCACCACCGCGCGACGCCACCACACGGCCACCACCGCGGCGGCGCGAGCGGCACCGCGCGGCGCGAGCGCGCCAAGGGGCGAAAGCTTCCTGCGCGAGCGTGTGGGTGGGGTGGGTCAGGACGCGGCGTGCGAGGCGGCGAGCAGCAGGCGCGTGGTGTCCTCGGGGTCCAGCGACAGGGCGCGGCCCACGGTCTCCAGGACCGCGCGCTCGGCCGGGCAGTACGCGCCGTCGGCCAGTGCGATGCGGGCGCCCTGGAGGAGGATGCTCTCGCGGCCGGCGGGGGCCAGGTGCGGCGCCAACGGCTCCAGGGCCTCGTGCAGTTCGATGGCCAGGGCCGTGCTGGGGTCGCCCAGCCCGAAGGTGTGGGCGTCCTCGTCGCCGCAGCCGACGCCGGGCAGCCGTCCGGTGTCGGCGACCAACGCCGCGATCAGCGCCAGCAACTGGTCCTCGTCGCAGTCCGCGAACCCCGCGGCGCGCACCGCGCCCACGGCCGCCTGGCGCACCGGGCGGGCCTCGGTGCCGCCGGCGGCGAGGACGGCCAGCGCGACCGTGTGCACGGCGTCGCGAAGCATCGCGGAAAGCCGGGTGGTGGTGGGGTGGTTGAGGGCTTCGGTGCCGAAGTGGGCGTGGCAGGCCGAGCAGGCGACGACCGGTGCCACGGTGCCGCGTGGCACTAGGGGCAGACCGAGGACGACGACTCTGCGGCGTCCCGTGCGGCGGCGGTAGTTGCGATCACCTCCGCAGGCGGTGCAGAAGAACTCGCCGTCGCCGACCGTGCGCCAACTCGTGCGGACGCCGATGACGCACAGGCTCCGTTCGCGTGGCTCTCGCGCGTACATCGCGTGGCACCTCCCTGACGCTTCGCATCGCTCCATCGCGCTGCCTCATCACGCCTCTGCGTATTCGTTATGCATCTGAGAGCAGAGCCGCCGCCTTGACGTGATGTTAGCCACATCCGAGACGCGGCGTCAGTACCCCGTGCGGAGACAACTGTGGCGTCCGCCGGGGGGAGTACGCGCGGGCGGGCGCCCGTCTCCGGGCCGCTGCCTGCCGAAACGGCGGGCGGGGCGGGGGCGGGGGACCGCGTCGGAGGGCGGTGGGGTGACCGAAAGAAGCGGAAAAGAAAACCGGAGCGGACCCAGGGGAGCGGGAGACGAACAGCGGAGGAACACGAGCGAAGCGGGCGGGACCGTGCTCGGTCCCGCCCGCGAGGGCACGGCGCGGGGTCAGCGCGCGGCGCGGTTGACGGCCGAGACGACCGCCTTCAGCGAGGCGCGCGTGGTGTTGGCGTCGATGCCGATGCCCCACAGCACCTTGTCGTCGATGGCGCACTCGATGTACGAGGCGGCCTGCGCGCTCGCGCCCTCGCTCATCGTGTGCTCCTGGTAGTCGAGCAGTCGTACGTCGATGCCGATGGCCTGCAGCGCCTGGAAGAACGCGGAGATGGGGCCGTTGCCCGCGCCGCTCAGCACGGTCGGCTCGCCGTCCACGACCGCCTCGACGGCCAGCGTGTCCGTGCCGTCCTTGTCGGTCGTGGTCTGGCCGTTGCGCAGCTGGACGCGGCCCCAGGGCTGGTGGCCGGAACCGGGCTGGGTGGGCAGGTACTCGTCCTGGAAGACGGCCCAGATCTGGTCCGGGGTGACCTCGCCGCCCTCGGCGTCGGTCTTGTTCTGGATGATCTTGGAGAACTCGATCTGCATCCGGCGCGGCAGGTCCAGCTTGTGGTCGTTCTTCAGGACGTAGGCCACGCCGCCCTTGCCGGACTGGGAGTTGACGCGGATGACCGCCTCGTAGGACCGCCCCACGTCCTTGGGGTCGATGGGCAGGTAGGGCACCGCCCAGGTGAGGGCGTCCACCGACACGCCCCGCTCGGCGGCCTCGGTCTCCATGGCCTCGAAGCCCTTCTTGATGGCGTCCTGGTGGGAGCCGGAGAAGGCGGTGTAGACCAGGTCGCCCGCGTAGGGGTGGCGCGGGTGGACCTCCATCTGGTTGCAGTACTCGGCGGTCCGGCGTACCTCGTCGATCTGCGAGAAGTCGATCTGCGGGTCCACGCCCTGGCTGAACAGGTTCATGCCGAGGGTGACCAGGTCCACGTTGCCGGTGCGCTCGCCCTGGCCGAACAGACAGCCCTCGACGCGGTCCGCGCCGGCCATGACCGCCAGTTCGGCGGCGGCGACGGCGGTGCCACGGTCGTTGTGCGGGTGGGTGGACAGGCAGACGAACTCGCGGCGGGAGAGGTTGCGGCTCATCCACTCGAAGCGGTCGGCGTGTGTGCTCGGTGTGGAGCGCTCGACGGTGGCGGGCAGGTTGAGGATGATCTCGCGGCCCGGCTCGGGCTGCCAGACGTCCATCACGCCCTCGCAGACCTCCAGCGCGAAGTCCAGTTCGGTGTCGGTGAAGATCTCCGGGCTGTACTGGTAGCCGAAGGTCGTCTCGGGGCCCAGGATCTTCTCGGCGTACTCCACGACCAGCCGGGTGCCGTCCACGGCGATCTGCTTGACCTGCTCCCGGCTGCCCCGGAAGACCACCCGGCGGAAGACCGGCGCGGTCGCGTTGTACAGGTGGACCGTGGCGCGGTGGGCGCCGCGCAGCGACTCGACGGTGCGCTCGATCAGTTCCTCACGGCCCTGGGTGAGGACGGAGATCGTCACGTCCTCGGGGATCGCGCCCTCCTCGATGATGGAGCGCACGAAGTCGAAGTCGGTCTGGCCCGAGGAGGGGAAGCCGACCTCGATCTCCTTGTATCCCATGCGGACCAGCAGGTCGAACATCTCGCGCTTGCGGGCCGGCGACATGGGGTCGATCAGGGCCTGGTTGCCGTCCCGCAGGTCCGTGGACAGCCAGCGGGGGGCGCTGGTGATGCGCCGCTCGGGCCAGGTCCGGTCGGGGATGGACACCGCCTCGTACGCGCCGTAGCGGTGGGCGGGCATGCCCGAGGGGCGCTGGGTGAGCGTCGCGGCCGTCTGCGGTGTGGGGCGGCCGACCGCCTGCGCGGCGGAGCGTGAGGCGTTGGCGGGTTCGACGTTGTCAGAGGCGTTCGATGCGTTCGACATGGTGCGTGGGCTCCTCGTATCCGCTGGGACCGGCCGACGGGGCGGGTGGCGCGCGACGCCGAATCTCCGCGGGGAGGGGGTCGGCCTACGACTACAGGCCCTCGCCGCGGCAGCTAAGGAGAAGAAGCAGCCCAAAACGCATGATGCGGAGCAGCGTAACCGAGCCGTGGGGGAATGCCGCATCCCGTATCACTATGCGGGACGGGGTTCTGTCACGCGCCCGACGGGGTCAACCACTCAATTTCGGTAATCGGGCCGCCACGCCATGACAGCACCGGCGGCTGGTGCGACATTGCCACCATGGACGACTCACGCACCCGCAACCGCCCGCCCGCCGCCGGCTCGGCCTCCCCGCCCCACCCCGCTCCCGCACCCGGCGTCTTCTGCACCATCGTGCCCCCGCACGTCCTGGACCGACTGGCGCGGGCGGACGACCCCGCCCTCCACGAGCCGGCCCGGCGCACCCTGGAGCGGGACGCGTTGCAGCGCACCAGGCGGCGGATCACCACCGTGCGCGGCATCCGCTCCACCGCCGCCGACCGCGAGCCCGCGGACACGCCGCGCCGGACCATCTACGACGCCGGCAACCGGGAGGAGCTGCCCGGTGAGAAGGTCCGTGGCGAGGGCGAGGAGCCGGGCCAGGACGCGAGCGTCAACCGCGCCTACGCGGGCCTGGGTGCCACCTTCGACCTGTACCTGAAGGTGTACGGGCGCCGTTCCATCGACGGCAGCGGCCTGCCGCTGGACGCCACCGTGCACTACGGCCAGGACTACGGCAACGCGTTCTGGGACGGCGAGCGCATGGTCTTCGGCGACGGCGACGGCGAGGTCTTCCGGGACTTCACCCTGCCGCTGGACGTCATCGGCCACGAGCTCACCCACGGCGTCACGCAGTACACGGCCAACCTGGAGTACTTCAGCCAGCCGGGCGCGCTCAACGAGTCGGTCTCCGACGTGTTCGGCGTACTGATCAAGCAGTACGCCCTGGGGCAGAGCGCCGACCAGGCCGACTGGCTGATCGGGGCGGAGCTGCTGACCGACCGGGTGACCGGGCAGGCGCTGCGGTCGATGAAGGCCCCGGGCACCGCGTACGACGACGACGTGCTGGGCAAGGACCCGCAGCCCGCGACGATGGACGACTACGTCGACACCAGCGACGACAACGGCGGCGTGCACATCAACTCGGGCATCCCCAACCACGCGTTCTACCTGGCGGCCACCGACCTCGGCGGCTACGCGTGGGAGCGGGCCGGGCAGATCTGGTACGACGTGCTCACCGGTGGCGACCTCGCGGCGGACGCCTCGTTCACCGACTTCGCGCGGCTGACGCTGGCGGCGGCCGAGAGCAGGTTCGGTGACGGCGACGAACAGCGGGCGCTGCGCAAGGCGTGGTCCCGTGTGGGCGTGCAGGCGAGCTGAACCGCCGCTCCAAGCCGTGCCCGGGCCGGTGGCGCCGGCTCGGGCACGCCCCGCACGGGTAGCGGGCCGCGCCGTCGGCCCGGTAGAGAGGGACCATGCGCATCACCGTCACCAGAACCGGCGGCTTCGCCGGCATCACGCGCCGCGCGCGACTGGACAGCGCCGGCCGACCCGACGCCGACCGCCTGGAGGAGCTGGCCCGTGCGGCGCTGAGCGAGGGAGCCGACGCCCGACCGACGGGCGTACCCGACGGCTTCCAGTACGGCATCGAGGTGGACGGGACCACGGTCTACTGCGCCGATCCACGGCTGAGCCGGGCGCAGCGCGAACTGATCACCACGGTGCTGCGGGAAGGGGCGTAGCCGACGGGGCGGGCTGGCTGGGCGGGGGCGGAAACCCAGTGGCCGGGGTTGCGGGGTGTTGCTTGGATCGCCGCATGACCACCTCTCACCACGCCACGCTGGCCCGTCTGGAGCGGTACTACGACGCGGTGTTACGCCCCGTCGCGCGGACCGAGGACGTCGGGCCGCTCACCCTGTTCGTACGGGAGGGGGCGGGTCCGCCGCTGTTCGCCCGGCCGACACTCGGGCACGCCGGGCGCGTGGCGGCCCACGACGTGGCGCGGGCCCGCGAGCGGCAGCGCGAACTCGGCGTTCCGGAGCACTTCGAGTGGGTGGCCGAGACCGCGCCCACGCTGCGCGCCGCGATGGAACGGGACGGCCTCGCGGTGCGGGAGCACCCGCTGCTCGTGCTGGAGCCGGGCGCCCTGTTGCCGGTCGTCCGCCACCGGCCCGACGGCGTCACCGTCCGCATGGTCGCCCCGGCCGATCCGGCGCTGCCCAGCGCGCTGACCGTGCCGCACCTGGCGTTCGCCGAGCCCGGCACCCGGGTCGGCGCCACGGGCCTGGTGGAGTTGGCGGCGGCGCTGCCCCGGCACGGGACGCCCAGTGCGGTGCGGGCGGTCGCCGAGGGGATCAGGGCCGGGCGGACCGCCGTCGCCGCGGCCGTGGACGACGCGAGCGGCCTCGCGCTCTGTGCCGCCCAGCGTCATCTGGCCGGTGACAGCAGCGAGATCGTCGGCGTGGGCACGCTGCCGGCCGCGCGCCGGCGCGGACTGGCGCTCGCGGTGACCGCCGCGCTGGCCGCCGACGCCCGTACCCGTGGCGTGCGGACCGTCTTCCTCGCCGCCGAGGACCCGGACGTGGCCCGGCTGTACGGGCAGATCGGCTTCGTCCGAGCGGGCACGGCGATGCTCGCGGGCCCAGCGACGTAGCGGGCCTGGCGACCGGGGCCGGGCGGGCGGGGGCTGCCGGGGGTGGCTGCCCAGGTCGGTGGCGACCCCGAGGGGTGGCGGTGCGCTCAGAAGCCGAGCTTGCGGAGCTGCTTGGGGTCGCGCTGCCAGTCCTTGGCGACCTTGACGTGCAGGTCGAGGTAGACAGGGGTGCCCAGCAGCGCCTCGATGTGCTTGCGGGACTTCATGCCGACCTCCTTGAGGCGGGCGCCCTTGGGGCCGATGATGATGCCCTTCTGGCTCGGCCGCTCGATGTAGACGTTGGCGTGGACGTCCAGGAGCGGCTTGTCCTTGGGGCGGTCCGGGCGCGGGATCATCTCCTCGACCACGACCGCGATGGAGTGCGGCAGCTCGTCGCGCACGCCCTCCAGGGCCGCCTCGCGGATCAGCTCGGCGACCATCACCTGCTCCGGCTCGTCGGTCAGGTCGCCCTCGGGGTAGAGCGGCGGGCTCTGCGGGAGCAGCGGCACCAGCAGGTCGGCGAGCAGGTGCACCTGGGTGTCGGCGACCGCCGAGACCGGCACGATCTCGGCCCACTCGATGCCGAGGTCGC
Organism: Streptomyces sp. NPDC057702; assembly: GCF_042799315.1. Lineage (NCBI taxonomy): Bacteria > Bacillati > Actinomycetota > Actinomycetes > Kitasatosporales > Streptomycetaceae > Streptomyces > Streptomyces sp. NPDC057702. The sequence continues at coordinate 107,929 of NZ_JBHVJC010000016.1, forward strand.
GGCCGAGCTGGTCGATGGCGATCAGCTGCTCGGCGAGCTGCTGGGAGTCCACGAGGTCGGTCTTGGTGACGATCGCGACCTTGGGCGTCTTCTTGATGCCGGCCAGCTCGGTGGCGATGTAGCGGTCACCGGGGCCGAGCTTCTGGTCGGCGGGCAGACAGAACCCGATCACGTCGACCTCGGCCCAGGTGCTGCGCACCACGTCGTTCAGGCGCTCGCCGAGCAGCGTGCGCGGCTTGTGCAGACCGGGGGTGTCCACGAGGACGAGTTGCGCGTCGGGGCGGTGCACGATGCCGCGCACGGTGTGCCGGGTGGTCTGCGGCCGGTTGGAGGTGATGGCCACCTTGGTGCCGACCAGAGCGTTCGTCAGGGTGGACTTGCCCGCGTTCGGGCGGCCGACGAAGCAGGCGAAACCCGCGCGGTGGGGGGCATCCGTGGAGGGGGTACGAGCGCTCATGCGGTCATTCTCCCCGATCGGGGCGGCGACCCCGACCATCCGGGGCGGCCGGGCCCGCGCCGTACGCGCTCCGTACGCGCCCGGTACCCGCCCCGTACACACTCGGCGGGGCCGGCCCGGGGCCGCCGGCGCGACGGGGGCATGTCGGTCCGCCGGCGCGCGCCGCGCCCGGTGGCTACCGGCGCGGGAGCAGTCGGCGGGCCAGCCAGCACACCCCGCCCGCGGTCAGCAGCACCGTCGCGACCAGGACGAGCCAGGACGTGCCGTTGCCCTGGGACCAGTCGTAGGCCAGGCCCGCCCAGCAGATCACGGTGGCCGCGAACGTGCCGGCCGCCGCGACGGGGCCCACCCGGTCGGCCCGGCGCGCGTCGCCACGGCCGGCCAGGACGCGCCGTACGCCCTCCGGGAGCAGGATCAGCCCCCAGGCGAGGGTGACCCAGGCCAGGCCCATGCCGCTCATCGCGTCCACCGCGACGCCCACCAGCAACAGCGAGCCGCAGACCAGCAGCGCCCAGTCCATGACCGAGCCGCCGCTCGGCTCGTCGGCCGGCGGTCGCGGGCGGGTGGCGAGATCGACGGACGCCCCGGGATCGCCCTGGCTGGCGGCGGCGGCCGGCGGGGCGGGGCGCTCGGTCGGGTCGCCCGCGCTCACCCCGCGCTCACCGTGGCGCGCGGCGTGCCGTCCGCCCCCGCGAGGATCACCGGTGTCGCCGGCCCGCCCAGGTCCCGTACGGCCGCCCGGTCCTCGGCGGAGACCTCCGTGACGTCGCTGACGAGAGCGGCGGCCTCCAGCGAGGTGGCGCCGCTGGCGACCGCCATCGCGACAGCGGTCCGCAGCGCGCTCAGCCGGAGCGAGTCCAGGGCGACGGTGCCGGCGACGTAGGTGCGCCCGGTCTCATCGCGGACGGCCGCGCCCTCGGGCACGCCGTTGCGCGCCCGGGTGGAGCGGGCGAGCGTGATGATCTTCTGGTCTTCCGGGTCCAACGCCGTCGTATCGCTCATGTGCACGAGGATACGGCGACGCTGGTGGCCGGCCCCGGCCCACGGCGGGGCGCGGGGCGTCCGCCGGCGGCGGGGCCGGCGCGCGGGCCTGGCCTCGCGCGCCGGCTACTGGCCTGGCGGCTTGGGGAAGCCGTCCGGCCAGCTCATCGGCCCGCCCGCGAGGCTGCCGCCGTCCACCACCACCGAGGTGCCGGTCATGAAGGCGAACTGGTCCGAGGCCAGGCCGAGTACGGCGTCCGCGATCTCCCTCGGCTCGGCCATCCGGTGCAGGCCCGGCACGTTGAGCGGACCCCACGCCCTCTTGAACGCGGTCCACTGGTCGTCGCTCAGGCCGGGCGGGCGCACCAGCGCGGTGTCCGTGGTGCCGGGCAGGACGGCGTTGATCCGGATGCCCCTGGCGCCGTAGTCCAGCGCGGCCGACCTCACGATGCCCTCGACGCCGCGCTTGCTGGCGGAGTAGCCCGCGTGGGCCGGTCGGGCGCGCTCGGCGCCGCTGGAGGAGGTGCAGATGACGACGCCCCCGCCGCGCCGCAGGAGATGGGGGATCTCGTACTTCATGGCGAGGAAGACGCCGCGTTCGTTGGTGCGCGTGATGTCGTCCCACTCGGCGACGGTCGTCTCGTGCAGGGACCGGGAGAACTCGATGCCCGCGTTGTTGAACGCGATGTCCAGGCCGCCGTACCGTCCGACCACCCCGTTCACGAACGCCTCGACCTGGTCGGCCTCGCGGACGTCGGCCCGCAGGTAGGTGGCCTCGCCGCCGGCGGCGCGGATCTCCCGCTCCACGGTGCGGCCGAGTTCCGTACGCCGCCCGCAGAATCCGACCTTCGCGCCCTCGGCGGCGAACGCCAGGGCGGTGGCGCGGCCGATGCCCGAGGTGGCGCCCGTGATCACGACGACCTTGCCGGCGAACCGGCGCCCGGCGCGCGCCCCGCGCGCCGCCTCCCGCTGTCGGCTGTCGGCGGCGGCCCGCGAGGTGCCCGACGCGGCCAGCCCGGCCACTCCGGCGGCCCCGGCGAACGCGCCAGCCAGGACGTTCCGTCGGTGGAGGGGGGACTGTCCCCTGGGCGGTGTGCTGTTCACGAATCCGACTCCTTCATGTCCGTCGCGCTGGTGCTCGGCGTCCCGCCTGTCGTTGTCAGGCCACGGCGCCGACGTGCCACTTCGAGCATCCGGCCGATCCCCCGGCGCGGGCATCTGTCACATCGACTGGTCCCGCCCGCCGGCTAGCCTCTGGCCATGGGTGATCGACAGGTGGCGGGGGAGCCGTCGGGCGGGCGGGACGCGCGCGAGCCGCTGCGCGGTCGGGAAGCCGAACGCGCCAGCGTGCGCCGCCTGCTGGCCGACGCGCGCGCGGGCCGGGGCCGGGCCCTGGTCGTCCGGGGCGAGGCGGGCATCGGCAAGACCGCGCTGCTCGCGGACGCGCTGCGCCAAGCGCGGGCCTGGCCGCCGACAGCGGCGCGAGGGCACCGGGCGCAGCAGGCGCCGCCACCGGCGGGCGCCGGCCTGGCGACACTGCGTTGCACGGGCGTCGAGTCCGAGGTCACGTTGGGCTTCGGCGGCCTGCACCAGCTCCTGACCCCGGCCCTCGACCACGCCACGGCGCTGCCGGCCGCGCAGCGCGCCGCCCTGCACGGTGCCCTGGGGCTCGCCGAACACCGCACCACCGACCTCCTGGTGTGCGCGGCCACCCTGGCCCTCCTCGAACGGGCCGCCCACGAGCGGCCGTTGCTGCTGGTGGTGGACGACCTCCAGTGGCTGGACCCGGCGACGCAGACGGCCGTCCTCTTCGCCGCGCGCCGGCTCACCACCCTGCGCGCCCCGGTAGCCGCGCTGATCGCCGTACGGGACGACGGCGCCACGCCGCGCGCGGAGGGCGGCGGCGTACGGGGCGGGGCCGGCGCGCCGCGCGGGGCGGGGCCGACTGCGCAGGGTGCGGGCGCGGACGGTGCGGGACCTGGCATGGAGGGTGCGGGCGTGGCGCCCCGGGGTGGGGGTCGCGGCGTACGGAGCGCACGCGTGGCCCCGCACGGCGTGGGGGATGCCGGGCTCGGTGCTGGGGAAGCGCGGGACGTGGGGCCTTCGGGGCGGGACGCGAGCGGCGTACGGGGCGCGGAGTGGGGTGGTACGGCGGGGGTGGCCGGGGTCTCGGCGGGCTGGGTCGGGGGCGGGGGCGGCGGGGCGGGGACGTTCGGGGCCGCCGACCGCGCCGGCGCTCTCGTCCGTGACCTGCCCGCGCTGTGGCTCGGTGGGCTGTCCGTCGAGGCCGGCGGGGCGCTCCTGGCCGACCACGGCAGGCCCCTGTCCGGCGCCGACCTGACCGCCCTGCACGCCGCGACGGGCGGCAACCCGCTGGCCCTCCTCGAACTCTCCGCACCCCACGCCCCGCCCCAGCCGGCCGCCCCCTCGGCGTCCGCGCCGTGGGAAGCGGGGGCGTGGGCAGCCGAGGCGTGGGCGGCGGAGGTGTCGCCCACGCCCCCGGAGCCCGTGGCCGGCCCGGGATGGGGCGGGCCGCGACCCGGTGGCGGTGGCGCGGGGACCGTGCGCGCGGGGGGCGGAGATGTGGAGTCCGGCGTTCTGTGGCCCGGTGGCGCCGAACCCGGCGGCGCCGGGTCGGGTGACTCCGAGCCCGGTCGCGCAGGGCCCGATGACGTGGTGGGCGGTGACGCGGAGTCGGGTGTTCCGGGGTGCGGGGGCCCGGCGTCCGGCCGTGTGGGGCCCGATGACGCGGGGGTCTGGTCGGGTTCGGGTGGCGGGTTGTGGGGCGGCGGGAGTGGTGGGGCGGGGGCGGACGGGCGGCTGCTCGGGGCGCGGTTGCGCGCCGCGTTCACCGGTCGGGTACGCCGGTTGCCCGCGCCCGCGCGCACGCTCCTGCTGGTCGCGGCGGCCGACGAGCGCGGGCGCACCGACATCGTGCTGGGCGCCGCCGCGCGGTTGCGGGTCCTGCCCGCCGCCCTCGACGTCGCGGAACGCGCGGACCTGCTGGACGTCAGCGGGCCCGAACTCCGCTTCCGGCACCCGCTGGTGCGCTCCGCCGTCTACGCCGACGCGCCGTTCCGGGAGCGGCAGGCCGCGCACCTGGCCATCGCCGAGGAGTGGGAGCACCGCGCCGGCGGGACGACGCCGCTCGGTGCCACCGCAGGCGCCACGGAGGCGCTGTCGCCCGGCTCGGCCAGCACGAACGCGACGCGCCTCGCCCCGGCCGGTTCGGCCGCCGCTCCCCCGCCGGTGCGGCCCGCCGCGTACCGCGTAGCACCTCTGGCTCCGGCCGCAGACGCCGGGCATCTCGCCCTGTGGCACCGGGCGTTGGCCAGCGCGGGGCCGGACGAGGAGTTGGCGAGCGCGCTGGAGCTGCGGGCGACGGAGCTCGCCGCACGCGGTGGCCTCGCGGCCGTCGCGGCGGCCCTGCGGTGTGCCGCCGAGCTCAGCGAGAACCCCGAGGGGCGGCTGCGCCGGCTGGCCGAGGCGGCCCACGCGGCGTGGAAGTCGGGCCGTACGGAGGCCGCCCGCGAACTCTCCGCCGAGGCCGCCGCGGCCCACACCCACTCGGCGGCCGACCCCGCCGCCGAGCCCGAGCCCGGACGACCCCCCGCCGACCAACCCACAAGGGCCCCCACCGGCCCCGCCCGCCACCCCGTGCCGCCCCTCCCCGCCCCTGTCCCCCGGCCGGCGCGGGCCCCGACGCCCGGACCGACCGCCCCCGCACCCCGCCCCCAGCACGCCCCCGCCACCCAACCGCGACAGCCACCCACCCCCGAGCCCGGGCAGCCCTCCGTCAGCACCGCCACCCAGCCCACGCAAGCCCCCACCGGCCCCGTCACCCAGCCGGCACGGACCTCCGCCGAGTCCGCCACCCAACCCGAGCCGCCCCCCACCCTCGGGCCGGGCGCCCTCGCCACCGGGTCGGAGCACATCGCGCTCCACCACGGCGTACGGGTCTCCGCCGACCAGTTGCCGGCCGACCGGTCGGCCGCCGGCCGCCCCGTCGCGCTCGCCCGACTCGCCGGGCTGATGGCGCATGCGGGCGGGCCGCAGGACGCGGCGTACGAGGAACTGGTCCGGGGCGCCGACTCGCTGGTCGGGTCGTCGCCGGCGCACGCTGCCGCGCTGTTGTTCATGGCGTGCGACGCGGCCGAACACGCCGGGCTCGACACGCGGGCGCGCGAGACCGCGCTGCGGATCGCCGCGCTCGACGGCGTCCCCCGCTATCAGCGGTACGGCCGGTGGCTGGCCGCCTCCGTCAGTGGGGACACGACGGCGAGCGGGGTCGACCCGTGGGAGATCCTGCGCCGGGCACCGGACGAGCTCGGCACCAGCAGCGTGCACCGCTGGTTGTGGCCGCTGGCCATCACGCGCGAGGGGCCCCATCCGCGCCGGGCGCGCGAGTTCGCCGCGCAGGCGTGCGCCGCCCTGCGCGGCTCGGGCACCCTGGCCCTGCTCGCCCTGCCGCTGGTGTGGCGCGCCGGCCTGGAGTGCGAACTGGGCCAGATCCGCGCGGGGATGGAGCACGCGACGGAGGCGGTACGCCTGTCGCGCGACATGGACCAGCCGGTACGGCGTGCCGACGCGCTCGCCGTGCTCGCGCGGTGCGCGGCGCTGCGTGGCGAGCACGAGAGCTGTCGCGCGCACGCCCACGAGGCGACGGCCCTGGCCCTGCCGCTGAACAACCGCGCCGCCGCGGCCGAGGCCCGCTGGGCGCTGGCGCTGGCGGCGCTCGCGCGCGGCGCGCACGACGAGGCCCGCGAGCACCTGTCCGACGTGCACCGCCCCGGCTCCCCGTACACGCACGCGCGCGTGGCGCGGCGCTCCAGTGCCGATCTCGTCGAGGCGTACCACGGAGCGGGGGACGCGGTCAGTGCCCGGCGACTGGCGGCCGGGTTCTCCGCGTGGGCCCAGGTCAGCGGGCTGCCGTGGGCGCTGGCCGACGCGGACCGCTGTCGGCTGCTCGACATCGGCGCGGCGGAGCGCGCGACGGCGGGCGCCGGCGACAGTGGGGCGCTGAGTGCGGGCGCCCCGCGCGGCGCCGACGGGCCGACCGGCGACGGCGGAGCGGCCGGCACCGGCGGAGCGCCCGGAGCCCGGGGCGGGCCCAGGGGCCAGAGCGAGGCCGGGAGCCACCCCGACGCGCACGGAACCAGCGGCCACACCGACGCCAACGGGGTCAGGGGCGCGGACGAAAGGGACGTCGACACCGAGGCCGGCGGGGCCGGGGGCTGGCGCATGGCCGACCAGGTCGGCGACGCGGCGGGCCCGGGCCCGGCGGGCCGGGCGGTCGCGGGGGACCACCCGTTCACCCGCGCACGGCACGCCCTCGCGCACGGCGAGCGGCTACGCCGCACGCGCCGCCCCGGCCCGGCTCGCGCCGCGTTGCGGGAGGCGGCGGACCTCTTCGACGGGCTCGGCGCCCCCGTGTGGCGCGACCGCGCCCTCGGTCAACTCCGCGCGGCGGGCGGGTCGGTACGGCGGCGGGCCACGGACGCGCCGGACGTGCTGACCGCTCAGGAGCGACAGGTGGCGCTGCTGGCCGCGCGCGGGCTGACCAACCGGGAGATCGCCGCGCGGCTGACGATGAGCCCCCGCACGGTCGGCTACCACCTCTACAAGATCTTCCCCAAGCTGGGCGTCACCTCGCGCACCGCACTACGCGACCTGCCGGAGCTGGGCGGGTGACCGGGGCCGGGCCAGTGGCCGAGGCCGCGCCGCGACGGCCAGCCGGATGCTCCCGCGCGGTCGGCGCCGTGGCGTACCGCGCGGGAGCGGTCGGTCAGCGGTCGCTCTCCGCGCCGGTCGCTCCGGTGTCGCCGGCACTCTCCCGCGCCGGCTCCGCCGCGCCCGTGCCGCGTACGGGCTCGACCAGGACCGTCAGGATGCGGTTGCGCCGACCGGCCAGGGACTCGGCGGTCAGGCGCAGCGCGGTCAGGTCCGGGTCGGTGGTGTCCTCGCTCAGGTCGACGTCGGCCACCGCGCCGGCGATGGGCACCCGGCCCAGCGACTTGGCCAGCAGCCCGCCGACGGTCTCCACGTCCTCGTCGTCCAGGCGCAGCCCGTACAACTCGCCGAGGGTGCCGATGTCCAGGCGGGCGGTGACCCGGTAGCGGTCCTCGCCCAGGCTCTCGACGGGCGGCAGTTCGCGGTCGTACTCGTCGGTGATCTCGCCGACGATCTCCTCCAGGATGTCCTCGATGGTCACGATGCCGGCCGTGCCGCCGTACTCGTCGATCACGACGGCCACGTGGTTGCGCTCCTGCTGCATCTCGCGCAGCAGGTCGCCCGCGTTCTTCGTGTCGGGTACGAACGTCGCGGGCCGCATGGCGGTGGACACCAGGTCGTTCTCGGAGTCCCGGTTGACATGCGTCTTGCGGACCAGGTCCTTGAGGTAGACGATGCCGACCACGTCGTCCTCGCTGTCGCCGGTGACCGGGATGCGGGAGAAGCCGGAGCGCAGCGCGAGGGTCAGCGCCTGCCGGATGGTCTTGAAGCGCTCGATGGCGACCAGATCGGTGCGCGGCACCATCACCTCGCGCACCAGCGTGTCCCCCAGTTCGAAGACGGAGTGCACCATGCGGCGCTCCTCGTCCTCGATCAGCGACTCCTGCTCGGCCAGGTCGACCATGGCGCGCAGTTCGGCCTCGGAGGCGAAGGGGCCCTTGCGGAAGCCCTTGCCCGGGGTGAGCGCGTTGCCGATGAGAATGAGGAGCTGCGGGACCGGTCCCATGACGCGGGCGAGCGGCAGCAGCACGTACGCCGCCGCCGTGGCCGTGTTCAGCGGGTGCTGGCGGCCGATCGTCCGGGGGGAGACACCGACCGCGACGTAGGAGACGAGGACCATCACGCCGATCGCGATGGCCAGCGCCTCCCAGGTCTCGTCGTACGCGCGCACGCACGCGTAGGTGACGACGGCGCCGGCCGCGACCTCGCAGGCCACGCGGACCAGCAGGGCCACGTTCAGATAGCGGGTGGGGTCCTCGGCGACCGCCATGAGCTTGGCGCTGCCGCGCCGGCCCGAGCGCACCGCCTCCTGGGCGCGAAAGCGCGTGGTGCGCGCCAGGCCGGCCTCCGCACAGGCCGCCAGCCAGGCGACGACGACCAAGAGGACGGCCGAGGTGATCAGTTGTGCGGTCATCGGGCGGCGCTCACCTGGTGGTGGGGGCCGGCGAGGGGCCCGTCATACCGCGCTCGGCCCGCCAGCCGTCGACGATCGCCTTCTGCAGCGCGAACATCTCGGCGCGCTCGTCGGGCTCCTCGTGGTCGTAGCCGAGGAGGTGCAGGCAGCCGTGCACGGTGAGCAACTGGAGCTCCTCGTCCATGCTGTGCTGCGTCGGGGCCTGGGCACCCTGCGTCGTGGCCACCTCGGGGCAGAGCACGATATCGCCGAGGAGCCCCTGGGGCGGCTCGTCGTCGTCCTTGCCCGGCGGACGCAGCTCGTCCATCGGGAAGGACATCACGTCGGTGGGGCCCGGCAGCTCCATCCACTGGAGATGGAGCTGCTCCATGGCGTCGGCGTCGATGACGATGATCGACAGTTCGGACAGCGGGTGGATGCGCATCCGGGCCAGGGCGTACCGGGCGACGTCCAGTACCGCCTGTTCGTCGATGTCCGTGCCGGATTCGTTGTTGACGTCGATCGCCATGGGGGTGTTGGTCTCTCCGATTACCGATGCCGATTGGCTGGCCGTGCCGCACCACGCCGCGACGGACGGGTCACGGCGGGCGCGCGCACGGCCCAGGGCCTGCTCAGCCCGACTGCCCGTTGCGGCTGTCGTACTGCTCGTACGCGTCGACAATACGGCCGACGAGCTTGTGCCGGACGACATCGGTGCTGGTGAGCCGCGAGAAGTGGACGTCCTCGACGCCCTCCAGGATGGCCTGCACCTGGCGCAGGCCGCTCTTGGTGCCACCCGGCAGGTCGATCTGGGTGACGTCTCCGGTGATCACGATCTTGGATTCGAAGCCGAGCCGGGTGAGGAACATCTTCATCTGCTCGGGGTTCGTGTTCTGCGCCTCGTCGAGGATGATGAAGGCGTCGTTGAGCGTCCGGCCGCGCATGTACGCGAGCGGGGCCACCTCGATCGTGCCCGCGGCCATCAGGCGCGGGATGGAGTCGGGGTCGAGCATGTCGTGCAGGGCGTCGTAGAGCGGGCGCAGATACGGGTCGATCTTCTCGTAGAGCGTGCCGGGCAGGAAGCCGAGCCGCTCGCCCGCCTCGACCGCCGGCCGGGTCAGGATGATCCGCGTGACCTGCTTGGACTGCAGGGCCTGCACCGCCTTGGCCATGGCCAGGTACGTCTTGCCCGTGCCGGCGGGGCCGATGCCGAAGACCACAGTGTGCTTGTCGATGGCGTCGACGTAGCGCTTCTGGTTCAGCGTCTTGGGGCGGATGGTGCGACCACGGCTGGAGAGGATGTTCTGCGTGAGGACCTCGGCGGGGGTCTCCGCCTGCTCGCCGCCGTTCTCCGCCGCGCGCAGCATGGCGATCGAGCGCTCCACCGCATCCTCCGTCATGGGTTGACCGGTGCGCAGCACCAGCATCATCTCGTCGAAAAGGCGCTGGATGAGCGCCACTTCCCGCTGGTCGCCGATCGCGCTGATCTGGTTTCCCCGGACGTGGATGTCCGTCGCCGGGAACGCTTTCTCGATCACGCGCAACAGGGAGTCACCCGAACCAAGGACCGTGACCATCGGGTGCTTGGCCGGAACGGTGAAGTGGGCGCGTGCCTGCCCCGGGACGGGGCTCTGGGCTGTGGGTGTCTGCGTCATGGGCCGGCTCTGGGGCCTGCTCATCCCTCTTTCCGTGATTCAGCGGCTTGGGATATCCAGCGTACGACGCCGCACTGACAACACCAGAGCCTTTTATCGAGGCCCGTATCAGGCCGTGCCCTCCCCGGCACCGCCCGGTGCCTTCCCGGCCACCACCGCGTGAACGCCCCGCGCACGCCGGGGGTGGGCTCGGGAGCGGGCGGCGGGTGGTGCCGGGTGCGGGCGGCCGGGCGGCCGATGTGGGAGCGGGTGGCGCGGTCGGGGCCGGGGCGTGGGCGGGGTCAGGACGGGCGGAAGCCGATGGTGGGCACCGCGCGGCGCAGCGGCCAGGGGCGCGGGGCCGAGGGCAGCAGCCCGTCCAGGAACGCGTACCGGCGCAGCGCGCTGCCGTGCCCCGCGACCAGGCTCTGGTCGTCGAAGGCGCGCGCGTGCTGCCACCAGGCGGCGATCTCCACCCAGCCCGGCGCGGAGAGCGATCCGCCGAACTCCTGCACCGACAGGGCGGCGGTCAGGCCGGCGAAGGCCAGCCGGTCGGCGAGCGGCCAGCCGGCCAGGGTGCCGGTGATGAACCCCGCGACGAACACGTCCCCGGCACCCGTCGGATCGAGCGCGTCCACCGCGATCGCGGGCACCTCGGCGCTCTCGCCGGTACGGCCGTCCACGGCGTACGCGCCCTCGGCGCCCAGCGTCACCACGGCCACCGGCACCTTGTCGGTCAGCGCGTGGGCGGCGGCACGCGGGCAGTCGGTGCGGGTGTAGCGCATCGCCTCCACGGCGTTGGGCAGGAACGCCTCACAGTGCTCCAGGTCGGCGAGGTCGGCCGGGTCCCAGCGCCCGCTGTCGTCCCAGCCCACGTCGGCGAAGACCCGGCTGCCCCGGCGCGCGGCGTGCGCGATCCACTCCTCCCGGCTGCCGGGCACCAGCGAGGCCACGCAGGCGCGCGCCGGCGGCGGGCACTCCGGCGCGGGCTCTCCGTCGAACGCCCCCTCGGCGGCGGTCCCCGCCCGCGTGGGTGGCGCCTCGTGCCCGTGCGAGACCATCGTGCGCTCGCCCTCGTAGGCCATGGAGACGGTGACCGGGGAGTGCCAGCCGGGCACCGTGCGCGACAGCGACAGGTCGATGCCCTCGCCCCGGTCCAGGGCGTCCCGGCAGTAGTCGCCGTACATGTCGTCGCCGAAGGCCGCCGCCAGCGAGGTGCGCAGGCCGAGCCGGGCCAGCGCGGTGGCCATGTTGGCCACGCCGCCGGGGCTCGATCCCATGCCCCGGGCCCAGGACTCGGTGCCGCGTACCGGGGCCGAGTCGAGCCCGGTGAAGACGATGTCGAGGAAGACGGGGCCGGTCAGGTAGACGTCGCAGGCCGGGTCGTCGGGGCGGCGAACGGCGGCCAGCGGGTCGAGCACGGGGCGTACGACGCCCTCGGCCGCGCCGGCCGGACCCGGCGCGCGGCCCTCCCGAGCCCGCTGCGACCACTCGCCCCGCGCCGGGCCGTCACCGCTCGGCCCGCTCGTGCCGTCTCCGTCTCGCCGTGTCACGGTGTACTCCCTCGCCGTACGTCGCTGTACTGCCCCTGCACGACCACGCCACGGGTGCCCTGGCGTACCGCGAGTACGCCCGTGGCGCAGGTTGGGGCCAGTGTGCCCGATCGTCCACGGCCACTCCGCCGCCCACCCCCACCGACCGCGCCCACCACGGGGCGCCGCACGGGGTGGGTCGACCGGCTGTCTACGCTGCTGTCGCACCCCACGCCGCGAAGGAGCAGACCGTGCAGCATGCCGCCGTGACCCCCGAGGGTGACCAGATGCGCTGGGTCGAGTTGCCGGGGCGACAGCCGACGCGCGTCTACGTCCACGGCCTGGGCGCCACGTCGCCGGCCTACTTCACGGCCAGCGCCGTCCACCCGCTGCTGGCCGGCCACCGCTCGCTGCTGGTCGACCTGCTCGGGCACGGCATCAGCGACCGGCCGCAGGACTTCGACTACGCGCTGGAGTCGCACGCCGACGCGCTGGCCTCGGCGCTCACCCAGGCGGGCGTGGCCGGGGCGGAGTTGGTCGCGCACAGCATGGGCGGCTCGGTGGCCATCGTGCTGGCCACCCGCCACCCGCGCCTGGTCTCCCGCCTGGTGCTGGTCGACGCCAACCTCGACGCCCGCACGCCCGACCCCGCCTCGGCGGGCAGCGCGGGCATCGCCGCCCACTCCGAGGCGGAGTTCCTCGCCGGAGGCTGGCGGGAGGTACGGGACCGGGCCGGCGCCCACTGGTGGGCCACGATGCGGCTGGCCGACCGGCTCGCCCTGCACCGCAGCGCGGTCCACCTCACCCGCGGCACCCGGCCTCCGCTCCGCGACCTGCTGCGTGACCTGCCGGTTCCGCGCACCTACCTGCTGCCCGCGGCCGACGGGCCACTGCCGGGGGCGGACGAGCTCACCGCGGCCGGTGTCGCCGTCGTCGCCCTCCCGGACTGCGGGCACAACATCATGCTCGACAACCCGGAGGGCTTCGCCCGCGCCACCGCCACGGCCCTGACCGACTGACGCGGCCCGCCACACCGCCCTCGCGGAACCGTCCCGGGGGCCGGAGTGCGCTCGCCGGGCGGCCGACCGTCCGGTGGCCTCACGGGGCCGCCGACCAGGGACTCAGCGGCATCTGTCTCGCTGGGGCGACACGGTGGGGCGACACGGTCACGATCCACGTCAGGCGCCCAGGACACCGCCAGACGCCCGGACGTGGTCAACGGGAGCGGGGCCCGGACCTGCCGTACCCGAGCGAGGCGGGCCACGGCGCCCGCCGACGGTTGTGGATCGCCCCCGTGGTCGCCGCCACCGGCGCGCCGGAAAGGCTTCCGCACCATCGCACGAGGACCGGCGGCGCGCCGCGTCCCCTGCCACGCACCCGGCCGGCCGCCCGAGCCGGCCCGCCGCGAGGTCACCCCGCGGGCGCGGCCCCACCGCTGGCGGTCGCCGCGCCGGCCCGTGCCGGAACGGGCACCCGCGTCAGGTCGCTGGCCACCACGAGTTCGCCGGTGAAACCGGCCGCGCGGGCCTGGCGTTCGAACTCGGCCGGCTCGCCGTAACGCTGCGAGAAGTGCGTGAGCACCAACTGCCGTACGCCCGACTCGACCGCGACCCGCGCCGCCTGACCCGCCGTCAGATGGCCGTGGTCGCTGGCCAGCGTCGCGTCCTGGTCGAGGAAGGTGGACTCGATGACGAGCTGGTCGCACCCCTCGGCCAGGGCGTACACCCCCTCGCACAACCGGGTGTCCATCACGAAGGCGAAACGCTGCCCCCGGCGGACCTCGCTGACCTCCTCCACCGCGACGGTGCGCCCGGCCACCCGTACCGTGCCCTCCCGCTGGAGGGCGCCGACCAGCGGGCCGGCGAGGCCGTGCGCCGCGAGGCGCTCGGGCAGCATGCGCCGGCCGTCGGGCTCGACCAGGCGGTACCCGTAGGACTCGACCGGGTGCGAGAGCCGCCGCGCCTGGAGCGTGTACGCGGGGGTCTCGGCGAGGGTCTGTGCCGGCTCGCGCACCGGCTCCTCGGCGATGTCCACGGTCTCGCGGTAGGCCGTGGCGTACCGCAGTCGATCGAAGAAGCGCTGGCCGCTGGCCGGGTAGTGGGCCGCGATCGGGTGCGGCACCCGGTCCAGGTTGATCCGCTGGATGACGCCGGCCAGGCCCAGTGAGTGATCGCCGTGGAAGTGGGTGACGCAGATGCGGTGCAGATCGTGCGCGGCGACCCCGGCGCGCAGCATCTGCCGCTGAGTGCCCTCGCCGGGGTCGAAGAGGATGCCCTGGCCGTCCCAGCGCAACACGTAGCCGTTGTGGTTGCGGTGCCGGGTCGGCACCTGACTCGCGGTGCCCAGGACGACCAGCTCACGTGCGGACAACTGACTTATCCGGGGGGCCAGTTCAGGCCACGGCCGCCCAGGACGTGGGCGTGCGCGTGGAAGACGGTCTGGCCGGCGCCGCTGCCCGTGTTGAACACGATGCGGTACCCGGTGTCGTTGATGCCCTCGCCGACGGCGACCAGTCCCGCCTCGCGCAGCACGTCGGCCGCGGCCTCCGGCTCGGCGGCGGCCAGCGACCCGGCGTCCGGGTGGTGGGACTTGGGGATGACCAGCACGTGCGTCGGCGCCTGCGGGTTTATGTCGCGAAAGGCGAGGGTCGTCGCGGTCTCACGGACCACGGTCGCCGGCACCTCCTTCGCCACGATCTTGCAGAACAGGCAGTCGGCCTGCGGTTCTCCCGCCATCGCCGCGTCTCCTTACACACCGTCCGTCGAGGTACGTCGCATGCTAGCGGCCCCGTGGCGCCGCCTCGGCCGCTGCCCCGCCCCTCGCGCCCCACGCCGGCGCGGCGTTGGGCCGCCGTCAGCCACACCGTCACGCCACGGACGACCCGACGTCACCACCCCGGCTCCCGGAGGCAGCGCCGGCGTCGGTCGTGCCGCTGTCGCCCGGCGCGCCACCGTCGCCGGTGCCGCCCGACGCCCCGCCCTGGCCGGCGCCGGTGGCCGGCGCCGTGGGCCGCGCCGACGCGGCCGGCCCGGCCGGGGTGGTGGGTCGGTGCCGTGCCGTGGGTGGCGGGTCGGCCCGGGACGACCGGGCCTTCGTGGACCGGCCGTCGGGGTCCGAGTCGCTCCCGCCACGCCCGCACTCGCCGATCAGGCCCGCCTCGAAGACCACCCGGCCAGCCAACGTGCCGGTCAGCGCGCCGCGTACGCAGCGGTCCTCGCGCACGTAGGTGACGGTCCCGCCGATCTCCAGGTCCCGGCCGCCCTTGGTCTTGCCCCGGCAGCTCACCCGCACGCGGCCCTCGTGTCGCGAACGGGGGGTGGCCGACCCGTCGTCGGCCTCCCGCCTGGTCTGCGCCGTGCAGGTCAGCCACTCCACGTCGACGCCGCCGCGCTCCAGCGCCCGCGTGCCCACCTTGTCGGTGGTCACGGCGACGGTCGATGCCCGCAGCCCGCCCTCGACGTCGTCGCACGCCGCCAGCGTGCCCAGTGCCGCGCCGACCGCGCCCAGTGCGATGACCGTGTGCCGCCATCGCCGTACTCGTGTTGGTGCCCCCATGGGTCGCAGCCTGCCACCCCGTCCCACGTGCTCGGTAGGGCGCCCTCGGCCACGCGGACGGGCGCGCTCACCCGCGTGCCGCGCGCCCCCGCGTCCATACCCACCGAGCGGCCTGCCGGACGGCGGTCGGGCAACACCGCGCCACGGCCCGCTCCGGTGACATACGCCACCCGCGCACCACGCGCCCGCGCGCGTACCGACGTCCCCTCCCCCGGGCGCGCGCCTGCCCAGGCGCACCGGACGGCACCGCGCCGGGCCGACCACGCCCCGGCGCGGCTGGTCGACGCGGCCGTTACGCCCAGCGGCCCGTGCGGCCCAGCAGCAGCGCGAGGGCGGCCGTGCCCGCCGTGGACGTCCGCAGGACGCTGGCGCCCAGCCGGTAGGGCCGGGCGCCCACGGCGGCGAAGGCCGCCAACTCCTCCGGGGAGACGCCGCCTTCGGGCCCCACCACCAGCACGATCTCGCCCCGCGCCGGCAGTGGCGCGGTGGCCAGCGGCGTCGCGCCCTCCTCGTGCAGCACGGCGGCGAAGTCGGCCCGCGCCAGCAACTCGGCCACCCCCGGCGTGCCCATCGCGTCGGCGACCTCGGGAAAGCGCAGCCGGCGCGACTGCTTGCCCGCCTCGCGCGCGGTGGCCCGCCACTTGGCCAGCGCCTTGGCGCCCCGCTCGGCGCGCCACTGCGTGACGCAGCGCGCGGCGGCCCACGGCACCACGGCGTCCACGCCGGTCTCCGTCATGGTTTCCACGGCGACCTCGCCCCGGTCGCCCTTGGGCAACGCCTGGACGACGGTGACCCGGGGGCTCGGCGCGGGCTCCTCGCGCACCGCGCGCACCTCGACCGTCAACCGGTCCTTGCCCTCGACGGCGGCCACCGCGCCCACGGCTCCCCGGCCCGCCCCGTCGGTGAGCACGACCTCCTCGCCGACCCGCAGCCGGCGCACCGAGACCGCGTGCCGCCCCTCGGGGCCGGTCAGCGTCAGGGAGGCGCCCACCGCCGCGTCCGCCAGGGCCTCGGCGACGAAGACCGGGGCGCTCACGCGGGACCGCCCGTACCCCGCCCCGGCTGGGGGGCCAGCGCGGCGTGCCCGGCCAGCGCGGCGCGGGCGGCGTCGAGCTCGGCGACCAGGACCTCCACGAGGTCACCCGCCGGCAGCTCCCTGGCCAGCCGGTGCCCCTGCCCCGCCCACAGCGCCATGCCCTGCGGGTCACCCGCCCGGGCCGCCGCCTTGCGCAGCCCGGAGGTGAGGTGGTGCACCTGCGGGTAGGCCACGGGGGCGTACGGGCCGTGCTCGCGCATGAAGCGGTTGACCAGGCCACGGGCGGGGCGCCCGGAGAAGGCGCGGGTCAACTCGGTGCGCGGGAAGGTCGTATCGGTCAGGGCCCGCTTGTGCACGTCGCTCGCGCCGGACTCGGGGCAGACCAGGAAGGCGGTACCGAGCTGCGCGGCGCTGGCGCCGGCCGCCAGTACGGCGGCGATCTGCGCGCCGCGCATCACCCCGCCCGCGGCGATCAGCGGGAGGGGCACCGCCGCGCGCACCAGCTCGATGAGCGTCAGCAGGCCGAGCCCGGCGCCGGAGCCCCGGGCGTGCGGGTCGTCGCGGTGCGTGCCCTGATGGCCGCCGGCCTCGATGCCCTGGACGCACAGGGCGTCCGCGCCCGCGGCGTGCGCGGCCAGCGCCTCGTCCACGGTGGTGACGGTGACCACCGTCAGCGTGCCCACCCGGGCCAGCGCCTCGCACACGGAGCGCTCGGGGCAGCCGAAGGTGAAGGAGACCAGCGGGACCGGGTCGTCGAGCAGGATGGCCAGCTTGGCGTCGTACGCGTCGTCGTTGCCCGAGTCGGGGTCGCCGAGCGGTGTCTCGTACCAGGCGGCCTCGCCGGCGAGCTGCTCGCGGTAGACCGCCACGGCGGAGGGGTCGCTGGTCGCGGGCTGCGGCATGAAGAGGTTCACGCCGAAGGGCCTGTCGCTCTGCGCCCGCAGGTGCTTGATCTCCTCGTACATCGCCGCCGGCGTCTTGTACCCGGCGGCGAGGAAGCCGAGGCCGCCGGCGGTGCTCACGGCGGCGGCGAGCTGCGGGCGCGAGGCCCCGCCCGCCATGGGGGCCTGCACGATCGGATACCGATGGAGATCGGTCAACGCGGAGGACATGACCACATCGTGTCACGCGCTCCCCCGCGACGGGTAACGCCCCCGAGCGTCCACCCCGTGGACGGCCACCACACACTCGCCGCACGGCCGGCACACGCCGTTCACGCGACGCGCACACCCACGGCACGAACGAAAGGCCCCCGCCGGCGCCCCGGCAACGCGTCCCGCCCGTCGCCCCACCACCCGTGCCGCCGCCCCCGACCCGCCACACGCGAAAGGCGCCGACCCCGTGTGTCACGGAGTCGGCGCCCACCGACAGGCCGGCCCGGGCGTACCGGGCGGAGCCTCACCGGCCGTTGAACGCGTCCTTGAGTCGCGAGAACAGCCCCTGCTGTCCCGGCTTGAACTCACCCGTGGGACGCTCCTCGCCGCGCAACTTGGCCAACCGCCGCAGGAGTTCCTCCTGCTCCGGGTCGAGCTTGCTCGGGGTCATGACCTCGACGTGCACGATGAGCTGCCCCCGGCCGCCACCGCGCAGGTGCGTCACACCGCGCCCGTGCAGCGGGACGGACTGGCCGGACTGGGTGCCCGGCCTGATGTCGATCTCCTCCAGGCCGTCCAGCGTCTCCAGCGGCACCTTGGTGCCGAGCGAGGCGGCCGTCATGGGGATGGTGACCGTGCAGTGCAGGTCGTCACCGCGCCGCTGGAAGACCGGGTGCGGCGCCTCGTGGATCTCCACGTACAGGTCGCCGGCCGGCCCGCCACCGGGGCCGACCTCGCCCTCGCCCGCGAGCTGGATACGGGTGCCGTTGTCCACCCCGGCGGGGATCTTGACGGTCAGCGTGCGCCGGGAGCGCACCCGCCCGTCGCCCGCGCACTCCGGGCACGGCGTCGGCACCACGGTGCCGAAGCCCTGGCACTGCGGGCACGGCCGCGAGGTCATGACCTGACCGAGGAAGGACCGGGTGACCTGGGAGACCTCGCCGCGACCACGGCACATGTCACAGGTCTGCGCCGAGGTGCC
This sequence comes from Streptomyces sp. NPDC057702, assembly GCF_042799315.1. Classification (NCBI taxonomy): domain Bacteria; kingdom Bacillati; phylum Actinomycetota; class Actinomycetes; order Kitasatosporales; family Streptomycetaceae; genus Streptomyces; species Streptomyces sp. NPDC057702. The sequence continues at coordinate 126,323 of NZ_JBHVJC010000016.1, forward strand.
GGGGGCGGCGCCCTCACCGCTACAGGTCGTGCACACGATCGCCGTGTCGACCTGGATCTCCTTGGTGGTCCCGAACGCCGCCTCGTCCAACTCGATGTCGAGCCGGATCATGGCGTCCTGGCCACGCCGGGTGCGCGAGCGCGGGCCACGCTGCGAGGCGGTGCCGAAGAAGGCGTCCATGATGTCGGAGAAGTTGCCGAAGCCGGCACCGAAGCCGCCCTGGCCGCCGCCCGACGCGCTGGAGAGCGGGTCGCCACCGAGGTCGTAGACCTGCTTCTTCTGCGGGTCCGAGAGGACCTCGTAGGCGGCGTTGATCTCCTTGAAGCGCTCTTGCGTCTTCGGATCGGGGTTGACGTCCGGGTGCAGCTCACGCGCGAGCCTGCGGAACGCCTTCTTGATCTCGTCCTGAGAGGCATCGCGCCGCACGCCCAGGACGGCGTAGTAGTCCGTCGCCACTTACGACTCCGCCAGGATCTGTCCGACGTATCGTGCCACTGCGCGTACCGCTCCCATCGTTCCGGGGTAGTCCATGCGGGTCGGTCCGACCACGCCGAGTTTTGCGACCGCCTCGTCGCCCGAACCGTAGCCGACAGCGACCACGGATGTGGAGTTCAGGCCCTCGTGAGCGTTCTCATGACCGATTCGTACGGTCATGCCTGAATCCTTGGCCTCGCCGAGCAACTTGAGGAGGACGACCTGCTCCTCCAACGCCTCCAGCACCGGCCGGATGGTGAGCGGGAAGTCGTGCCCGAACCGGGTGAGGTTGGCCGTGCCGCCGATCATCAGCCGCTCTTCGGTCTCCTCGACCAGGGTCTCCAGCAGCGTCGCGAGGACCGTGGAGACCGTACCCCGGTCCTCCTGCTCGAACGACTCCGGCAGGTCCTGCACGAGCTGGGGCACGTCCGCGAACCGGCGCCCGACCACCCGGCTGTTCAGCCGCGCCCGCAGATCCGCCAGTGCCGTCTCGCCGACGGGCGCCGGGCAGTCGACCATGCGCTGCTCGACCCGGCCCGTGTCGGTGATCAGTACGAGCATCACGCGCGCGGGCGCGAGGGCGAGCAACTCCACGTGGCGCACCGTGGAGCGGGTCAGCGACGGGTACTGCACCACGGCGACCTGACGGGTGAGCTGGGCCAACAGCCGCACCGTGCGCCCCACCACGTCGTCCAGGTCCACCGCGCCGTCCAGGAAGTTCTGGATGGCCCGGCGCTCCGGCGGTGAGAGCGGCTTCACACCCGCGAGCCGGTCCACGAACAGGCGGTAGCCCTTGTCGGTGGGAATACGGCCGGCGCTGGTGTGCGGCTGGGCGATGAAGCCCTCGTCCTCAAGTGCGGCCATGTCGTTACGCACCGTGGCCGGCGAGACGCCCAACTGGTGGCGCTCGGTCAGCGCCTTGGAACCCACCGGCTCCTCGGTGCCGACGTAGTCCTGGACGATGGCGCGCAGCACTTCAAGTCTGCGTTCGCTCAGCATCGCGCACACCTCCAGTCAAACCGTCTATCAGGGGACTTTTCCTGGCACTCATCGCGCCCGAGTGCCAAATCCCCTGAGCCAGTGTACGGCCGGTTACCGCGATCCGGGCAAGAGTGACCCCGGCCGTGGATCCGCGGAGGGCTGGAAACCGCCGCCGCACCGCCCGGGCACACCCGCCCGGCGCGGGCTAGCGTCTCCCCCATGAACACTGGTGCGAGCACGCGGGTGCGGGAGCGTTGGGAGATCCTCGCGTCCGGGGTCGCCCGGCGGCGGCTGCCCGGCCTGGACGCCACCGTCGGTGCCGTGGCCGGCCCGGCGGGCCTCCTCGTCGTGGACACCGGGGCGACGCTGGGTGAGGGCGCGGAGATCCGCCGCGAGGTCAGTGCCCTGTTCGGCCAGCCGGTCACCCACGTCGCCCTCACCCACCCGCACTTCGACCACGTCCTGGGCACGGCCGCGTTCGCCGGCGTGCGGGTGTACGGGGCGGTCGGCCTGGCGGAGGTGCTGCGACGCGACCGGGAGGGGCTGCGCGCGGACGCGGTACGCCACGGCGCCGACCCCGACGCGGTCGCCGAGGCCGTCGACCTGCTGGTCCACCCACGCCACGCGGTGAGCGGCGAGGTGACCCTCACCCTGGGCCCCGGGCGCGAGGTGCTGCTGGCCAACGTGGGCCCCGGCCACACCGGACACGACCTGGCCGTCCTCGTGCCGGGCGAACCCGAGGTCGTCTTCTGCGGCGACCTGGTCGAGGAGTCGGGCGAACCACAGGCGGGCCCGGACGCGGTCCCGGCGCGCTGGCCGGCGGCGTTGGACCGGCTGCTGGCGCTCGGCGGTGAGGACGCGGCGTATGTGCCGGGGCACGGCGCGGTGGTGGACGCGGCGTTCGTCCGCGCCCAGCGCGCGACGCTGGCCCGCCGCTTCGCGGTGCCGTCGTAGCCGCCGACGGGGCGAGGAGGCGGGCACCCGGGCGCGCGGGGCGTGGGCGGGGGACGGGCGGGGCGCGGGGCGGCGGCTATCGTCTGCCGCATGCGCAGCAGACAGTACGGGCCCGACCTGACCCCGCCCTGGAAGAAGCCCGCGTCCGTGCCCGAGGTGGACGCCGAGGCGGACCTGGTGGTCGAGGAGGTGACCACCGGCTTCTGCGGCGCGGTCATCCGCTGTGAGAAGACCGCCGAGGGTCCGACCGTCACGCTGGAGGACCGCTTCGGCAAGCACCGGGTCTTCCCGCTGAACGCGGCCGGCTTCCTCCTGGAGGGACGCCCGGTCACCCTCGTACGCCCCCGGCCGCGCACGGCCGGCGGGCCGGCGGCGGGGCGCGGCGGAACCTCGCGTACCGCCTCCGGGTCGGTCGCCGTCCCCGGGGCGCGCGCCCGGGTCGCCCGCGCCGGGCGCATCTACGTGGAGGGCCGCCACGACGCCGAGCTGGTCGAGCGGGTGTGGGGCGATGACCTGCGCATCGAGGGCGTGGTGGTGGAGTACCTGGAGGGCGTCGACGATCTGCCCGCCATCGTCCGGGAGTTCGCGCCGGCGCCCGACGCGCGGCTCGGCGTCCTCGTCGACCACCTGGTGCCCGGTTCCAAGGAGTCCCGCATCGCCACCGAGGTCAGCGCGGCCGGCGGCGACGTGCTGGTCGTCGGGCACCCCTACGTCGACGTGTGGCAGGCCGTGAAGCCGGCCTCCCTGGGCATCCCGGCCTGGCCGGTGATCCCCCGGGGCCAGGACTGGAAGACGGGCGTGTGCCGCGCTCTGGGCTGGCCGGAGAACACCGGCGCGGCCTGGCAGCGCGTGCTGGGCGCGGTCCACTCGTACCGCGACCTGGAACCCGAACTGCTGGGCCGCGTGGAGGAACTGATCGACTTCGTCACGGCCCCGGCGTAGGAGCCAGGCCCTCCGACACGGCGCCGCACGGGTGACGGACCGACGGGGCGCGTGCCGCGCTCCCCGGCGGGCAGCTTCCGTGGGCTCCCGGTCCCGCCCCGTCCCGTTCGAGCGGCGTGGACGTCAGCGCCGGGGGGGCACTCTCCGTGCGCACGCGTCCAGCCGCCCCGGCGCCCTGCGAGCCGGCTGGTCGGTCGACCGCTCAGTCGACCAGGTCGCGGACGACCGCGTCGGCCAGCAGTCGGCCGCGCAGGGTCAGGACCGCTCGGCCCGCCTCGTACGGCCCGGTCTCCAGCAGGCCGTCCGCCAGGGCGCGGGCCGCGGCGCGGGCGCCGGCGGGGGCGAGGATGTCCAGGGGGCAGCCGTCCGCGAGACGCAGCTCCAGCAGGATCCGCTCGACGCGGCGGTCCTCGGCGCTGAGCACCTCGCGGCCCGCGCCCGGCGAGCGCCCCTCGGTCAGCGCCTGCGCGTACGCCCCCGGGTGCTTCACGTTCCACCAGCGCACGCCGCCCACGTGGCTGTGGGCTCCGGGGCCGGCGCCCCACCAGTCGGCGCCGCGCCAGTACAGCTCGTTGTGCTGGCAGCGGCCGGCCCGGGTGGTGGCCCAGTTCGACACCTCGTACCAGTCGAAGCCCGCGGCCGTCAGCGTCTCCTCGGCGATCAGGTAGCGGTCGGCGTGCACGTCGTCGTCGGTCATCGGGACCTCGCCGCGCCGGATGCGCCGCGCGAGCTGCGTCCCCTCCTCGACGATCAGCGCGTACGCCGAGATGTGGTCGGGGTCCGCGCCGAGGGCCGCCTCCAGGGAGGCCCGCCAGTCCGCGTCGCTCTCCCCCGGCGTCCCGTAGATCAGGTCGAGGTTGACGTGGTCGAAGCCGGCGGCGCGGGCCAGCTCCACGCACCGCTCGGGCCGCCCGGGGGTGTGCGTGCGGTCGAGGACCTTCAGCACGTGCTGGCGCGCGCTCTGCATGCCCAGCGAGACGCGGTTGAAGCCGCCCTCCCGCAGGGTGGCCAGATAGCGCTCGTCCACGGACTCCGGGTTGGCCTCGGTGGTGACCTCGGCGTCGGGCGCGAGGCCGAACTCGTCCCGGATGGTCGCCAGCATGCTCACCAGGTCGGCGGCGTCCAGCAGGGTGGGCGTGCCACCGCCGACGAACACGGTCCGCACCGGGCGCGGGTCGTCCCCGAGCACCTTGCGCGCCAGGCGCACCTCGTCGGCGACCATCGCGGCGTAGTTGTCCCGGGAGGCCAGCGCGCCCCCGGAGCCGCGCAGCTCACTGGCGGTGTAGGTGTTGAAGTCGCAGTAGCCGCAGCGGGTGGCGCAGTACGGAACGTGCAGGTAGAACCCGAGCGGTCGCTCCCCGGCGCCCGCCAGGGCGTGTCGCGGCAGCGCCCCGTCGTCGGGCATGGGCTCACCGTCGGGCAGTGCAGAAGGCATGCGTCCATTCTCCGGCATCGCCCACCTACCCCGGTCCGCCGCGACCGGGACCCGACCGGAACGCGCCGCGCCGCCCGTCGGGGCGCGCCCCGCGCGCCGGGCCCTCCACCCCGCGTACGCCGCGCCGCGCACCCGACCGCGCGCCACCGACACCGCGCGCCGGGCGCGCTCCGGGACTTCTCCGGGTGGGCGGCGCCCTCGGGGCGAACGGGTCAGCGCGCCGCCCTGAGGACCAGCATCGCCAGGTCGTCCTCCGGTGGCGTCGCGGCGAAGGCGTGCACCGCCGTACGGACCCGCTGGGCCACCTCGTGCGCGCCGAGCCCCACGCAGGTGGCCAGCGCGCGGGCCAGACCGCCGTCGTCGTCGAACTGCACCCGGTCCGACCTGTGCTCGGTGACGCCGTCGGTCACGCACAGCAGGGTCTCGCCGGGCAGCAGGTCGAAGGTCTCGCTCTCGTACCGGACCTCGTCCAGCACACCGAGCAGGAGCTGCGGCGCGGCGCGCACCACGACCTGTCCGTCGGCTCGCAGCAGCAGTGGCAGCGGGTGCCCGGCGCTGGCCAGCGTGCAGCGCACCCCGCGCCGCGCGCGGGGGCCCGCGCCCTCCCCGGCCGCCGGTCCGCGCCGGCTCGCGCCCGTGGGCTCCCCGGCCGTGGCCGCCTCGCCCGCCGGGGCGTCGTAGGGCACCAGCTCGCCGTAGAGCAGCGACAGGAACCGGGACTCCCCCGGCCCCTGGGCCGCGATCGCGGACGCCGCGGCCTCCACGGCCTTCTCGCCCAGGGTGCGGTTGAGCCGGTCCAGGACCTCGGTCACGCCGTAGCCCTCGCGGGCGAGCAGCCGCAGCACCGGGCGGGCCAGGCCGGTGACCACGGCCGCCTCCGGGCCGTTGCCGCAGACGTCGCCGAGCGCGAAGCACCAGCGCCCGTCACCGGCCGGGAAGACGTCGTAGAAGTCACCACCCGCGCAGGCGTCCCCGGTCGGCTCGTAGACCACCGCCGTGTCCACGCCGGGGATCGGGGCGAGCCCGCTGGGCAGCAGGCCGCGCTGGAGCACCTCGCTGATCCGCGCCTGTCGGGTGTACTGGCGCGCGGCCACGACCGCCAGCGCGACCCGGCGCGCGAGATCCTCGAAGAGGCGCGCCACCTCGTCCGGGAGGTGGCCGAGCCCACCGCGGCCGATCACCACCGTGCCGACCGTCCGACCGCCGGTGACCAGTCCGCAGGCCAGGGCCGCGCCGCCCGCCCCGAAGACGGCCGCGTCCCGTGGCCACGGCCAGGGCACCGCGCGCCCGCCCGCGCCGGACGGCAGGCTGGGCGGTCGCTCGCCGACCTGGCGCCGCAGCTCCGCCATGCGGCTCTCGCTCGCGTGCCAGACCCACGGGGCGCACGGAGCGGCGTCCGCGCCCTGGAGCCATACCGCGCACCAGTCGGCCAGCCGGGGCACCAGGAGCTGGCCCGTCAGCAGGGCGACCTTGTCCTCGTCGAACTGGCCGACCAGCAGGTCGGACGCCTCCGCCAGGAAGGCGAGCGCGCCCCGGCCGAGCTGGTCGGACACGTCGCGGTGCCGGGCGGCCCGGCGCGGGGCGGGCGCCACGACCTGCGTGACGCGCGCCACCTCGGGGGCGTCCCGCTCCCCGGCGGCGCCCCGCTCGACGGCCGAGGCGGCGGGCGGCGCGGGGGGCGCGGGGGTGACCGGCAGCCGGAACCACACCGACTTGCTGGCCCTGCGGTAGATCGTGCCCCAGGAGTCGGCGATGGTGCCCACCAGCCGCAACCCGCTGCCGGCCCGCCCGTCGGCCAGCCGGCCGAGCGCGGGGTCCCGGCCCAGCTCGGGCTGGCCACGGAGGGCGCTGGCCGGGTGGTGGTCGGTGACCTCGGCGTAGAACGTCGCTCCGGGCTCGGGCGCCTCGGCCGGCTCCAGGGCGCAGCGCACGACCACCCCGGTGCCGGCGTGCACCACGGCGTTGGTGACCAGTTCGCTGACCAGGAGCACCGCGTCATCGCCGAGTTGGGCCGTGATCGGGTCGCCCACCGGCATCCCGTGCGCGGACCAGTCGGCGAGCGCGGTCCGTACGAACTGACGGGCCGCCGCCGGCGCCAGCGCGTTGCCCGACAGGTCCGTGCGACGGATGCGCTCCGGTGGCGGGGCGGGGGCGCCGGGCGGGGCGTCCGGGGTCACGCCGGCGCCGGTCGGCGCGACGGGCCGGGGCCTCGCGGCCTCACCGTGCCCGTACGCGTCCGCGTCGGCTCCGCGACCACCCCTGTGCGCGTCCACACCCGTGCCCATGCCACTCCCCCCGGGGGGTTCTCCTGTACGCCACCCGACCCCCGTCGGGCCCAGGCCCGGGGTGCGACAAGGCGACACCCGCGGGCCGGGTAGGGCGTGAGCCGTGGAGGAATTCGCCTTCCCGCACGGCCCCGATGTCCGATACCGACAGCGTGGCAGAACGCGCGCGCTCATATGCGTCGAGTTACGGAAATGCGCTGCCATGAGCTGCGATATGTCGCGTACGGCCACAACCGCGCCCCGCTCGGCCCCCGTTTCCCCAACGGGTGGTGAACGGGGGCGGGGCTCGAAGTGACCTTAGTCCGCCGTGGGCGTCACCGGGCGCGGAACGGGACGGCACGCCGGCCGCGTCCGCGACTTGGCCGGAACACACGCGTCTGCCCACCCGATCGGGCGGTCCGGACGGCCCGCCCGGTCCGGGCCGCCCGGACCGGGCGGACGCCCCTGGGCGGGCTGGCCCGGCCGGCCCGAGCCGGCGCGCCGCCGGACCCGGACGCCGTGACGGGCGGTCGAGGCCCGCCTCCACCGCCCGTCACGCGCGCACCACCATGGCGGCGCGCCGTCGGCTACGCCTCGCGTGCGCCGGCGTACATCTCCTCGATCAGCGACTTGTACTCGCGCTCGACGACCGGCCGCTTGAGCTTGAGGCTCGGCGTCAGCTCGCCGTGCTCGATGTCCAGGTCACGGGGCAGCAGGCGGAACTTCTTGATCGTCTGCCAGCGCTGGAGGCTCGCGTTGAGCTCCTGAACGTAGCCGTCTATGAGCTCCTGCGTCTCGCGCGCGGCGACGACCTCGGCGTAGTCCCTGCCGGCCAGACCGTTCTCCGCGGCCCAGTCCATGATCGACGGCTCGTCCAGCGCGATCAGCGCCGTACAGAAGTTCCGGTCCGCGCCGTGCACCAGGATGTTGGAGACGTACGGACACACGGCCTTGAACCGACCCTCGACCTCGGCCGGGGCGATGTACTTGCCGCCCGACGTCTTGATCAGGTCCTTCTTGCGGTCGGTGATGCTCAGGTAGCCGTCCGGGGACAGCTCGCCGATGTCGCCGGTGTGGAACCAGCCGTCCGGCTCCAGCACCTCGGCGGTGCGCTCCGGCAGCCCGTGGTAGCCCGCCATGATGCCGGGGCCGCGCAGCAGGATCTCGCCGTCGTCGGCGATGCGCACCTCGAGGCCGGGCAGCGCCTTGCCGGCCGTACCGGTGCGGTAGTCGCGGGGGTTGACGAAGCTGGCGGCGCTGGACTCGGTGAGCCCGTAGCCCTCCAGGATGTTGATGCCGGCGCCCGCGAAGAAGAAGCCGATGTCGGGCGCGAGCGCGGCCGAGCCGGACACGCAGGCCCGCAGCCGGCCGCCGAACGCCTCGCGCAGCTTGGCGTAGACGAGCTTGTCGGCGATGCCGTGCCGGGTCCGCAGGCCGAGCGGGACGGTGGCGGTGCCGGTGGCCCGGAAGTTGTCCTGGGAGACCTTGGCGTGCTCGCGCGCGATCTCGGCGGCCCACTTGAAGACCTTGTACTTGGCCGCACCGCCCTCCCGGGCCTTGGTCGCGACGCCGTTGTAGACCTTCTCGAAGATGCGCGGCACGGCCGCCATGTAGGTCGGTCTGACGACCGGCAGGTTCTCGATGATCTTGTCGACGCGGCCGTCGACCGCGGTGGTGTGTCCGACCGCGAGCTGCCCGGCGACCAGCACCTTGCCGAAGACGTGGGCCAACGGGAGCCACAGGTAGCCGACGTCCTCGGGCTCCAGGAGCTCGATGGCCTCGATCGCCCGGCCCATGTAGGCCCAGGCGTCGTGCGGCAGACGTACGCCCTTGGGGCGGCCCGTGGTGCCGGAGGTGTAGATGAGGGTGGCGAGCTGGTCGGGGCGCAGCGCGCGCACCCGGTCCCACACGCCGTCCGGGTGCTCCTCCAGGTACTCCGCGCCCCGGCGCTCCAGCTCGGCCAGCGAGAGCACCCAGCCCGGCGGGTCGTCGTCGGCCGGCAGCGCGTCGGCCTCCTCGATCACCACCACGTGTGCCAGCGCGGGCAGCTCGGCGCGGTTCGCGCGGGCCTTGCGGAGCTGCTCGGCGTCCTCGGCGATGAGCACCCGGCTGCCGGAGTCGGAGAGGATGAACGCCGTCTCGTCGTCGTTGGTGGACGGGTAGACGGTGGTGGTGGCGGCGCCGGCGCAGAGCACGGCCAGATCCGCGAAGATCCACTCCACCCGGGTGCTGGACGCCAGCGCGACCCGCTCCTCGGTGTCGATTCCCAGGTCGATCAGGCCCGCCGCGATCGCGAAGACCCGGGTGGCCGTCTCGGCCCAGCTCATCGCCCGCCAGTCGGCGGGCCCCTCGCCCGAGGCGGGCGGGACCGGATAGCGGTACGCCTCCTTCTCGGGGGTTGCCGCGACGCGCTCCACGAAGAGCGTGGCCATCGATGGCGGCCGGTTGTCGAGCAAGGCTTGGGTGTCGGTCACGGCATCCTCCCGGGCCCGCCTCAGCGCTAGTGACTCATGAGTAACCTTCGAGCAGTGATCAGACTAGAGGGCCGCGCCCCGGCACGTAAGGGGCTGCAACCTCCTTGTTAAAACAGTGACCAGGCCCTCTTCCCCCGCCCGGACGTGCCGGGGCCCGCAGCGCGCGGCTGCGGGCCCCGGCGTCCCACGGGCCGGCGGGCGGCCCGGGGTGGGTGGCGTCGCTACTTCTTCGCCTTGGCGTCCCCGCCGTCGTCGGTGGACAGCACCGCGATGAACGCCTCCTGCGGCACCTCGACATTGCCGACCATCTTCATCCGCTTCTTGCCCTCCTTCTGCTTCTCCAGCAGCTTGCGCTTACGGGAGATGTCGCCGCCGTAGCACTTGGCGAGCACGTCCTTGCGGATCGCGCGCACCGTCTCACGGGCGATGACCCGGCTGCCGATGGCGGCCTGGATGGGCACCTCGAAGTTCTGCCGTGGGATGAGCTCACGCAGCTTGGCCACCAGGCGCACGCCGTAGGAGTACGCCTTGTCCTTGTGCGTGATCGCGGAGAAGGCGTCCACCTTGTCGCCGTGCAGCAGGATGTCCACCTTGACCAGCGAGGCGGTCTGCTCGCCGACGGGCTCGTAGTCGAGCGAGGCGTATCCGCGCGTCTTGGACTTGAGCTGGTCGAAGAAGTCGAAGACGATCTCGGCCAGCGGCAGCATGTAGCGCAGCTCGACGCGGTCCTCGGAGAGGTAGTCCATGCCGAGCAGCGTGCCGCGACGGGTCTGGCACAGCTCCATGATCGCCCCGATGAACTCGCTGGGCGCGAGCACCGTGGCCCGCACCATCGGCTCGTACACCTCGGCGATCTTGCCGGTGGGGAACTCGCTCGGGTTGGTGACCGTGTGCTCCTGGTCGTCCTCCATGATCACCCGGTAGACCACGTTGGGCGCGGTGGCGATCAGGTCGAGGCCGAACTCGCGCTCCAGCCGCTCCCGGATCACGTCCAGGTGCAGCAGGCCGAGGAAGCCGACACGGAAGCCGAACCCGAGCGCGGCGGAGGTCTCCGGCTCGTAGACCAGCGCCGCGTCGTTGAGCTGGAGCTTGTCGAGCGCGTCGCGCAGCTCCGGGTAGTCCGAGCCGTCCAGCGGGTAGAGCCCCGAGAACACCATCGGCTTGGGGTCCTTGTATCCGCCAAGCGGTTCCTCGGCACCCTTGCTGAACGCGGTGATCGTGTCACCGACCTTGGACTGGCGGACGTCCTTCACGCCGGTGATCAGGTAGCCCACCTCGCCGACGCCCAGCCCGTCGGAGGCCGTCATCTCGGGTGCGGAGACGCCGATCTCCAGCAGTTCGTGCGCGGCACCGGTGGACATCATGCGGATGCGCTCGCGCCTGTTGAGCTGGCCGTCGACGACCCGGACGTAGGTGACCACGCCACGGTAGGAGTCGTAGACCGAGTCGAAGATCATCGCGCGGGCGGGGGCGTCCGCGTCGCCGACCGGCGCCGGCACCGTCTCCACCACCCGGTTCAGCAGCTCGGGGACGCCCTCGCCGGTCTTCGCCGAGACCTTCAGCACCTCGGAGGGGTCGCAGCCGATGAGGTGCGCCAGCTCGGCGGCGAACTTCTCGGGCTGCGCGGCCGGCAGGTCGATCTTGTTGAGGACCGGGATGATCGTGAGGTCGTTCTCCATCGCCAGGTAGAGGTTGGCGAGGGTCTGCGCCTCGATCCCCTGGGCCGCGTCCACCAGCAGGATGCAGCCCTCGCAGGCGGCGAGCGAACGCGAGACCTCGTACGTGAAGTCCACGTGGCCCGGGGTATCGATCATGTTCAGGACATGGGTGGGGCTCTGGTCCGCGCCGTCGGTGGGCGCCCAGGGCAACCGGACCGCCTGGGACTTGATCGTGATGCCACGCTCACGCTCGATGTCCATGCGGTCGAGGTACTGCGCACGCATCTGCCGCTGCTCCACCACACCCGTTAGCTGGAGCATCCGGTCGGCGAGCGTGGACTTGCCGTGGTCGATATGCGCGATGATGCAGAAGTTACGGATGAGTGCCGGATCGGTACGGCTCGGCTCCGGCACATGGGTAGGGATCGCGGGCACGCAGGGGTCCATTCGGTGATTGAACGCAGCTAGCAGCTAATGGGGACATGGTGATAGTCCCGCCCATCGTCCCATGAGTGGCGGTCTCCGTCTGGTTTGGGAGGCCACAGCACCTGCTGGTAATCTGGACGACCGTGCCTCGTGACCTCTCTGGTGCGCGGCACCACGGGAAAACGCCCTTCGGGGCCGCCTTCCCGATCACGAGCACGACACCGAGAAATCCGACGAACCTGCAAAGGCTCTTTCGTGGCGAACATCAAGTCCCAGATCAAGCGGAACAAGACGAACGAGAAGGCGCGCCAGCGCAACAAGGCCGTCAAGTCCTCGCTCCGTACCGCGATCCGCAAGACCCGTGAGGCCGTGGCCACCGGTGACCTGGAGAAGGCCACCGTCGCCGCCCGCGAGGCGTCCAAGAAGCTCGACAAGGCCGCCAGCAAGGGCGTGATCCACAAGAACACCGCCGCCAACAAGAAGTCGGCGCTGGCCGCCCAGGTCTCCACCCTGAGCGCCTGATCCACTGCCTCACCAGCGGTAACGGCCAGCGATGGCCAACCGCGAACCGTGGCTGACGGCCGCGAGGCGACCACCTCGCTCGCCTCTCACCTGTCACGTCACGGTGTCTGACCGAGCTTCGTTTCCCCTGTCGACACGGACCCCGTGGGCCCTCTCTCCCACGCCGTTCGACAGTCGTCCGGCCAACCCGCTGTGCGGGCCGGCCGTCACGACACAGCACCGCACGCGGCCTGCGTTCGCCACGCGGGTGCGGTGCGCCTAGCTCGCGGATTCTTCGCTGAAGGCCCCGTTTCGCGTCCGATTCCCCCGGACCGAGCGGGGCCTTCGGCGTGTATCCGCCCACCCCGACCGGGGCCCGCACGACCCCGCGCCCAGCCGGCCGGCACGACCCCGCGCGCGGGCGGGCCGGCACAGCCCCCGTACGCCGGCGGGCCGATCAGCGTCGGCCGAAGGGCCCGTCGGCCGCGAAGGCGAGCCGGGCGAAGCGCTCGCCGATCAGCGCGTGACCGCCCGCGTCGGGGTGCAGCAGGTCGGGCAGCGGGAGCGTGGCGAAGTCCCGCTCGCCGTACAGGTCGCGCCCGTCCAGGTAGGACAGACGCGGATCGGTGGTGGCACGCTCGGCCACGACGCGGGCCAGCTCGGCGCGGATGACACGCAGACTCAGGCGCCCGGTGGCCAGGTCGGCGGGGGTGCCGAAGGTCCGGAAGCGCGGCACCGGGGCGTCGGGGTCGGGCCCCGTGGGACCCGGGACGTCCTCGACCAGCGGACTGTGCACGGGCGAGACGACCACCAGCGGGGTGTCCGGGTGCCCCTCGCGCACGGTGTCGAGGAAGCCGTGAACGGCCGGGGTCAGCGCGCGGCGGCGCATCAGGTCGGTGTTCACGAGGTTGATACCGATCTTCAGGCTGATCAGGTCGGCCGCCTCGGCACGGATCGCCCGCGCCGTGAACGGGTCCAACAGGGCGTTGCCGTTGAGCCCCAGGTTGGTCAGCTCCACCCCCACCCGGGCGGCGGCGATCGCGGGCCAGGTCCGGGTGGGACTGGCGATCTGGACGCCGTGGCTGATGGAACTGCCGTGGTGCAACCACCTGCGCCGACCGGGGTCCGCGGCCGGCCGCACGGGGGCGTCGGCGCGCAACGCGATGAGGTGGGCGACCTCGCTCTGCGCCAACCAGATCTCGATGTCCTTCTCATGGTCGGGCAGACCGGCGAAGCGGACGGTGCCCGGCGTTCCGGGGGCGTACGCGACGGCCCTGGTGACAGGGTCGACGGTGACCGTCGCCCCACCCGACGGCGCGGCCTGCGCGACCAGGCGCCCGTCCACGAGCAGGTCGTACAGCCCGGGCGGGCCGGCTGTCGCCCCGCGTTGCACGGTGCGGGTGGCCAGCACCTGCAGCTCCAGGACGGTGGCGGCGCTACGCAGGGCCAGCCGCACGCCGGCCGCCTGGGACGCCATCAGGGCCAGGTGGTCGTCATGGGCCTGGGCGATGGCGTGCCGTGGCAGCCGGCGCGGCAGGACGCCGGCCGCGGTCACCTCGATCTCCACGGCGCCGCGCAGCATGGCCGGTGTCGGGGTGAGGGTGATGAGCTCCGTCATGGCTGGTGCGCTCCTCCGTGAGCGGGTCGGGCGTCGGGCACCGCTGTGGTCGTACGCCGCGGTCGTACGCCGTAGGGGCATTGACCGACGGCGCCTCCCTACCTTCCGCCGGGCCACGCCCCACCGGCCCCTCCCCGCAAGGGGATTCACCCCTCCGGGGGGGACGCGGGACCGTCGGCCGGGGGGGCCGGGGCTGCCTCGGGGAAGTGACGGGGGTGGCGGGCCGGTTGGGGCGAGGAGCGGACACGGGGCGCCGTGCGGCGGGAGAGGCGAGCGGCAGGGGAGGAGCAGATGGCACGGGCAGGACGTCCGGTGCGGGCGGGACAGCCGACGCGGGCGGGACAGCCAGCACGGGTGGGGCGTCGCGCCCCGCGAGCGCGGACCGTCGAGGCGGACAACGCGGGAACCAGGGCGCCCGCGGGGGTGGCGTACCGCCCGTGAGAGGGGTGTTGCGCGAGGACGTCACGGCGGATGTTTCCCCCCGGAAGCGATATACCGGACCGTACCGGTCCGGCGTGGGTGGTCAGGTAATGTGCACGCCATGTCGACACCGGGGGATCAGCCCAATCCGTACGCGCAGCAGCCAGCGAACCCGTACGGGAACGTCCCGCCGCCGCAACCGGGTCCGCCGGGCGGTCAGCCCGCGCCCTCCCCGTACGCCTATCCGCCCACCGGCCCGCAGCCGGGCCAGCCGGGGGCGGCGGCCCAGCCGACGATGCCCGCCGGCGTCCCGGTGGGTCAGCCCGGGGGCCCCTACGGGGGTCAGGTTCCGGCTGGTTACGGTCCCGGCGCACCCGCTCCCGGCGTGCCTGCTCCTGGCGGGCCGGGTTCCGGCGGGAAGACGCGCGGCCCGCTGTGGGCGCTGGGTGGCGTGGTGGTGGCCTCGGCGGTCTGGGCGGGCGTCTCGTTCGCGACGGGCGCCTTCGACGGCGACCCGAAGGCCGAACTCGGCAGCTACGCGTACACCGGCAACCTGTGCGGCTCCAGCGACTTCGACCCCATCAAGAAGAAGGGGTTCAAGGAGAAGAGCTCCTCCTCCACCAGCAAGAACCCGATCGCGAGCGGTACCGAGGACGCGGCGCTCGACACGATGCAGTGCAACATCAACTTCGAGGCGGACGGCGCCAGCAGCTCCGACTACTCCTCGACCTGGCTCACCAACTCGGCTCTGCTCCACCACAAGACCGACCCGGCACCGGAGTTCGAGGCGCAGTACCGCGCGTACGAGAACCAGCGCGGCTCCTCGTACACCTACAAGGTCACCGAGGTCCCCGACCTCGGCGACGAGGCCTACGCCGTGACGCAGGTACAGAAGGACGGCGACGATGACGGCAGCTACGTCATCCTCGGAGTCCGCGACGGTTGGATGACGTACCAGATGTCCTGGTCCAACTACATCTCCAGCAGTTCCAGCGTCACCCCGCCGGACAGCAAGGAGGTGACCGAGATGCTCTCGACGAGCGCCAAGGCCACCATGGCGCGTCTCCAGGGCCAGGAGTCGGACACGAAGCCGGAGTAGACGGCGGAGCCGGCGGTCGACGGCGCCCGTGGGTGCTCGCCGCCACCCCGCGCGCTGCCGCCGCCCCCGACCTTGCTGGCCAGGCCCCGCTCTGGGCCACCCACCGCGAAGCTCCGCCGCAACGCCTGCGGCGGAGCTTCTGCTTGCGGCAGCGCCGTCGACGCCGCTGCCGCCTCCGGCGGAGGCTTGGGGTTTCGAGCTTCCGGCTTCGGGCTTCGGGCGGGCGTTGGGCGTGCCCTGGAGTCAGGTGGCGGTGGGGCTGGGTCGTGCTGTGTGCTGGGGGCCTGGGGTTGGGTGCCGGTGGGGGCTGAGTCGCGCGGGGAGGTGGAAGGTCGTGGGGCTGGGGGCGCGGTAGGACTGAGCCGCACGGCGGGCTGGGGGCTTGGGGCTGGGTGGCACGGTGCTTTGGGAGGTCGTGGAGCTGAGTGGGGGGCTGAGTCGTGTGGTGGGTTGGGGGTGCCGGCGGAGCTGGGGCGGTGAGGTGAGTAGCGGTGCTGAGTGGGGGGCGAGGTCGCGCGGTGAGGCGGGGTAGTCGGTGGCGCGACGAAGTGCTCAGCCGCGACCCGAACGGGCGGCTCGGGCCACGGCGACGACGGCCTTCTCCAACGCGTACTCCGGGTCGTCCCCCCCACCCTTGACTCCCGCGTCGGCGTCGGCCACCGCACGCAGCGCCACGGCCACGCCATCCGCCGACCAGCCGCGCATCTGCTGCCGCACCCGGTCGATCTTCCACGGCGGCATGCCGAGTTCGCGGGCCAGATCGCCGGGACGGGCACCGCGCGGCGCCGAGGCCAGCTTGCCGATGGAACGCACACCCTGGGCCAACGCGCTGGTGATCAGCACCGGAGCCACGCCCGTGCCCAGGGCCCAGCGCAACGCTTCCAGCGCCTCCGCCGCACGTCCCTCGACGGCTCGGTCGGCCACGGTGAAGCTGGACGCCTCGGCGCGGCCCGTGTAGTAGCGCCCGACGACGGCCTCGTCGATGGTGCCCTCGACGTCGGCGGTGAGCTGCGTGCAGGCGCTGGCCAGTTCCCGCAGGTCACTGCCGATCGCGTCGACCAGGGCCTGACACGCCTCGGGGGTGGCGGAACGGCCGATGGCCCGAAACTCCGAGCGCACGAACGCGAGCCGGTCGGCCGGCTTCGTCATCTTGGGGCAGGCGACCTCGCGGGCGCCGGCCTTGCGGGCCGCGTCGAGCAGCCCCTTGCCCTTGGCTCCTCCCGCGTGCACCAGGACGAGCGTGATCTCCTCGGCCGGGGCCGTCAGATACCCCTTCACGTCCTTGATCGTGTCGGCGGAGAGATCCTGCGCGGACCGGACCACCACGACCTTGCGTTCGGCGAACAGCGACGGGCTGGTCAGCTCGGCGAGTGTGCCGGGCTGCAACGCCTCCGGAGCGAGGTCGCGCACATCCGTGTCGGGGTCGGTGGCCCGCGCCGCGGCTACCACCTGCTGCACGGCGCGGTCGAGCAGCAGATCCTCCTGGCCCACGGCAAGTGTCACGGGGGCGAGCGGATCGTCGGTCGTCGTCTTCTTGGCCATCGCCCCCAGCATCCCACGGGCCACTGACACCCCGACCGGCCAGCCGCCTGATAGCCACCCCCGGCCCCCAACGCCCGCACTCGCGCGCACCCGATGCGTCCACCTGAGGGCGTGCGGCTGGCTGTGTGGGGGCTGGCGTCTGGCCTACGGCCGTGCGGGGCCAACGTCCGGCTGGCGGCTGATCGACTGACCGGGTGGTGGCTGGCCGACTGATCGACAGCTGAGCAGGTAACCGGGTGATGGCTGACCAAGTGGTGGCTGGCCCGCTGATCGATGGTTGGCCAGCGGCTGAGCGGGGGGGACCAACGGCGCGCGGCCGTCTGCGCGTACCCGGTCAGGCGCGTGTGCCTGGGCGCGTCCGCACACCTGGGCGCGTACGGCTCCGCTGCGCGGGCGGGTGCGCTGCTGGATTCCCTTCCCTCTCCCCCTGCCCGCCCGCCCACCTCCACCACCGTTGCTGTCACCACCCTCGCGCCGTGGCCAGCATCGCGCCGTCACCGGCTTCGCGTCATCGTCACCACCGTCGCGCCGTGGCCAGCAGCACCCCGTGGCCAGCTTCACGCCGTGATCAGCTTCACGCCGCCGTCACCAGCGCCGCGCTGTGGCCGGCACCGCCACCGTCGCCCGCACGGCACGACATGGCACGGTCGTGAGCCCCGCTCGCGCCCCGACCACGACGGCTCCCCCGCCGCACGACGCGAGGCAGGCGGCTTCGGCGCGCCGACCATCGTCGCGCACAATGGGCTGGTGAGCGTACGACCCCGAGCCGACGAGCAGTCCGAACCCGTTATCCGTCACCTGCTGGTACTCCCCGACCGTGATGCCGCCGACGACGCGGCTCACGAGGCCGTGGACCGCTTCGGGCTCGGTGAGGAACCGCAGGTCGTACGCGAAGCGCTGGCCGGCGAGGACGACGCCGAGGACGCCCAGTGGCTGGTCGTCATCGAGGACCCGGAGGCACTTCTGGCGGCGGCGACGCTCGATGCCTTCGCCGCCGAGTACGACGGGTGGCACGAGGCCGAGTAGGGGTGGCTAACGCGGCACCGATGGCGTGGCCGCACCCCCCGCCGTCGCTCGTCCCTCAGCCTGTCCCCGCTCGCCGGGCGCGATCGCATTGTCGATTCCGGCTTCGCCTCCTTCTCTGTCCACGGCCCCGACCTGGGCGTTGTTCTCGGCAGTCGCCGCGTTCTCAAATACGGGCTGAGCCTCGTCCACTGGTTCGGTGCCGGCGGTGTCCTGTGGGGCGAGGCCGGACAGGTCGCGTATGTGTGGCACCGGCGAGGGCAGCACCCACAGCAGGCACAGCACGGCGCCCGCGGTCCCGATCCACAGCGTGGGGCGCAACCCGATGGTCGACCCGAGCGCCCCCGCGGCCAGCGCGCCCATCGGACGCACGCCGTGAGTGAGCGTGCGGTAGGCGCCGGTCACCCGGGCCCGCAGAGCATCCGGTATGAGCACCGCGTGCAGCGAGCTCACGGCGATGTCGGTGATCATCACGCCTATGCAGGAGCCCAGTTCCGCGAGGAAGAGCAGGGTCAGAACGAGCGGCGTGGGGCCACCCGCGAGGGGCACGAGCAGCAACGGCACGGGGAAGAGGGTGAACCCCAGGACAGCGGCGCGACCGATGCCCAGGCGATGCACGACCCGGCCCGTGACGGCCGCACCCACGAGCCCACCCGCCGCTCCTACCGCGAGGACGGCTCCCAGCAATCCCGCGCTCAGTCCCAGCTCGGAGGTGACGTAGAGGATGAAGAGAGTGTGGAAGATGAAGTTGAAGAACTGGATGGTGGCGGAGGCCGCGAAGGTGGCGCGCATGACGGGCGAGCGCATGATCCAACGCAGCCCGGCCGTGAAGTGCCCCTTGGCCGGCATGGAGGGTGGCGGTTCGACGGGGGCGATCCGACCGAGATAGCGCGCGGATACCAGATAGGTCAGGCCAGTGGCGATCAGCGCGAACGGAGCGGCCAGCATCTGTACGAGGAATCCGCCGACACTCGGCCCGGCCACGTAGGCGAGCGAGCGGCTCCCGTTGATCAACGCGTTGGCCTCGACGTAACGCGCGGGGGGCACGAGTGAGACGAACAACGTGGCGTTGCAGACGTCGAACACAACGGTCAGCGAGCCGACCGCGAACGCCGTGAGATAGAGCTGGGTGAGGCTGAGCGCGTCGAGCGCGTACGCGACGGGCAGGGACGCGACGAGTACGGCGCGCGCCAGATCCGTAGCGATCATGATGCGCCGGCGGCTGGCCCGCCGGTCGACCCAGGACCCCGCCGCCAGCGAGAACACCAGCGCGGGCAGCAGTTGCGCGGTGGCCAGCCAGCCCATCTCCGCCGCGTCGGCGTGCAGGATGACGACGGCCGCCAGGGGTAGCGCCAACAGGGAGATCTGGTCTCCGATCAGGGAGACGCTCTGCCCGGCCCAGTACCGTCGGAACGGGCTCTGCCTCAGCAGTACGGGCACCTTCTCCGCGACGTTCACGCGTCCTCCGCGGCTGCGGCAGTACTGGTCCCCGGCGCCTGCGGCAACGGGAAGCCCGCGCGGATGACCTGGACGAGCCGGGCTCCCGCCGGTCGACTCTCCGGGTGTGTCTCGCGCCCCTCGAAGGGGCGCAGCAGCGCGTCGATCTGTCGGTGAACGGCGGACAGTTCGTCGGCGGTCAGGTAGACCAGGGCATCGCCGATCCGCTCGGCCCGCTGCCACTCGTCGGGCAGTGTGTGGCGCATCTCGACGGCGACGTTGAGTTGCTCGAAGTACCGCTCCACGACGGCCAGTTCCACCGCGTTGGCCGCTTCCGCCACGGCCGGTTCCGTCGAGCTGTGGGGCCACTCGGTGAAGCGTGCCGTGGCCCGCCACGGCTTCTCCCTGCCCTGCCCGCCGGCGGCCACCTCGACCAGGCCGTACTTGGCGAGCATTCGCAGGTGATACGAGCAACTGGCGACGGACTCGCCGGTCAGTTCGGCCGCCCGTGTCGCGGTACAGGGCCCGTGAGCGCGAAGCAGACCGACCAGGCGCATGCGAGTGGGATGGGCGTACGCACGCAGGGCGCGCGGGTCGGTCAGCCGTGCCCCGCCCGTCGACTCCCGTGCAGGAGATGAAGCGTCCGGCTTGACGGGACCTCGCTTGGCGCTCTCGCAGCTTTCTGACATCTTCTAAAGATACCTTTAGAAAGACTTCTTTACAGGGAGCTCGCAGGAGGACATCCGGGTACCCGACGGGCGACCCATGGCAGCCAGCAGATGAACCTCTGGTGTTGACCCAGCCAAGCGGGCGCGGAGCACGGGCGTCCTTCGTAGATTTCTCGCATGCGCGTCCGACCATGTGTGCGAGGTTCCTGTGGCGGTCCCTGACACCGAGACGATCCTGGCAGCCGCTGGACTGGTCCTGACGGGAGTGGTCTGGGCGGTGGAGCGGTACCTCCCGGGCCGCAAGCGCATCGGCTACCGCGTGCAGATGGACGCCACAGTCGGCATGAATCCTCCGTCCGCCCACGACATCGTGCAGCTTCAACTGCTGGTCAACGACGAGGCGGTGACGGACGCGACGGTGGCGCTGCTGCGGGTCGAGAACGACGGCAGCAAGGACATCGTGCGCCACGACTACCAGGAACCGCTCGTCGTCGAGTTCCCCGGGCGCACGATCGCGGCGGTGAAGGTCACCGAGACCGACGCCTCCCTGGAGAACATGCTCACGCGCAACAACGGGCTGCGCGTGTCGGGCGACAGGCTCACCCTTCCCAAGGTGCCGCTCAACCGCAGGGACCACTTCAAGCTTCTCGTTCTGCTCGCCGGCAACGGAAGCGACGTGACGGTGTCGGGCTTCATCAGCGGCGGCTCCATCCGCCGCAACGCGCAACGTCGGGGCCCCGGCAAGGTGAGCCTCGCTCTCGGCAGTGTCTTCATCATCCTGATGGGGTTGCTCGGGGGTCTGCTGATCCGCAACTCCAGTGAGAAGACCGTCAATTCGATCTGCGCCTCCGGTGAGCTGATCATCGAGGGTTCGACGGCGTTCGCGAAACCGATGGAGGCCATCGCCGAGGACTACCAGAAGCAGTGCCCTGGCGCCGACATCAAGGTGGAGGGCGAAGGCAGCCTGAACGGGCTCGAGAAGCTGAACCGTGCCGGCGCCGATCACCCCGACCACCGCCCGGCCTTTATCGCGATGTCGGACGTCCGGGCCGATGACAGCGACACGGACTTGGTGGGAGGCCCTCCCGTCAGCGTGGTTCCGCTCAGTGTGGTGGTCAACCGCGACACCGGCGTCAAGAACCTCACCACGGACCAGCTCAACGACATCTACAACGGCACGAGCAAGAACTGGAACCAGGTGACCGGCGGCAGGAACATACCGATCAGCCTGGTCACCCGCAATTCCCAGTCCGGCACCCGGATCACCTTCGAGCAGGAAGTGCTGGGCAGCCAGAAGCCCCGCACCCGCACCCCGCCCCCGGACTGCACCAGGATCGACCAGTCCGCCTCCAGCCGCGACTGCGAGGCATCGGGCACCACCGCCGCGTTGGAAGCCATCGGTCGCACACCCGGCGCCATCGGCTACGCGGAGACATACGCGGCGAGTCGCAGTCCCCGGGTCACCACCGTCCGACTCAACGGTCAGGCACCAGAACTCGTCCCGGGCAAAGCGGACCGCTACCCCTTCTGGGCCGCCGAACGGCTCTACACCTACGGCAAGCCTCGCGACGGCTCCCTCACCGCCAAGTTCCTCGCCTACATGAACAGTCAGAACGCGCAGACCGTGTTGCGGACGCACAGACACCTCCCCTGCTCCAGGGCCGAGAACTTCTTCTCCCGCGCCTGCGCCCCCGAATAGAGGCTCGCGGAGTGCCCTCGGCTCCCGTAATGGCCACCGATCCGTCGGTATCGGTTCGCAGCACCCGCGCCCCCTGCTCGCGCAGGGCGGCCACGGTGCTGGGCGCTGGATGGCCGTACGAGTTGTCCGCGCCGCACGAGATCAACGCCAGTCGAGGGCGGAGGCTGCGCAGGAGCCTGTGGTCCTGATGAGCCGACCCGTGATGCGCGACCTTCACCACGTCGATGGGCCCGAGATCAGGGTGCGCGGCCAACAGGGCTTGCTGTGCCGAGGGTTCGAGGTCACCGAGAAGCAGCATGGACAGCCCCGCCGTACGGACGAGCAAGGTGACACTGGCATCGTTCGCCCCGGTGACGGCCCCCGCGTCGGCTGCGCTCACACCCTCAGGTGTCGACGCCTCCGCCACGCCCGTGTCCCGGCGCACACTACGCACACCTGCCGAACCCACGCCGGCGAGAGAGGCCCACGCGCCTCGCCGGTGCGCGGTTGCGGCGGTGGGGGCGGGCTCGGGGGCAGGTGCGACACGCTCCGCACGAGATCCGTCACGCGACGCGATGGCCGGTGGCGGGGGCGGGCCCGACAGCTTCGGAGGCCACAACACCTGCCAGGACAACCCGTTGGTACGCCGGCGCTCGCCTGGCTCCGCTTCAAGCTGATCCACACCGGCCCTCGCGACCGTGCCACGGACGAACTCGGCCTGCCCCGGCGGCTCCCGCAGACTCGTCGTCTGCACCGCCCCAACGGCCCTGCCCCGCAACACACCGGGCAGACCGGCCACATGGTCCGCGTGAAAGTGGGTCAGCACCACCATCGGAATCCGCACGACACCCAAATCCCGCAGACAGCGGTCCACCGCCCCCGGATCTGGCCCGGCGTCCACCACCACGGCCGTGCCCTCCCCGGCAGCCAGCACCAGCGCGTCGCCCTGCCCGACATCGCAGGCCACCAACCGCCAGCCGGGCGGTGGCCAACCAGTGATCACCCGAACCAGCGGCGCCGGTCGCACCAGGGCCACCACCAGCAGCAGTGCGCAGGCCGCGCAGAGCCAGGGGTGGCGTAGGACGCGACGCACCAGCAGCACGATGACGACCGTGACCGCAGCCAGCGTGAACGCGCCCGCCCAACTACCCGGCCAACTCACCCCCGCCCCAGGCAACGCGGCTCCCGTACGGGCTACCGAAGCCAGCCACTCCACCGGCCAACCAGCACACCAGGCCAGGCCCACGGCAACCGGCGGAGCCAACGGGCCCATGGCAAGGGCCGCGAAGCCCAACACGGTCGCGGGCGCGATCGCCAGCTCGGCCAGCAGATTGCACGGAATCGCCACCAGACTCACCCGGGCGGACAGCACCACGACCACCGGCGCGCACACCGCCTGGGCCGCGGCCGCCGCGGCCAGCACTTCGGCCAGCCGCCGCGGCACACCACGGGCCCGCAGCGCGGCACTCCACCGCGGGGCGATGGTCAACAACGCGCCCGTGGCCAGCACCGACAGCGCGAAGCCGTAGCTACGGGCCAGCCACGGGTCGTACAGCAACAGGGCCAGCACGGCGGCGGCGAGCGCGGGCAGCAGCGTCCGACGACGTCCCGTCCCGATAGCGATCAAGGTGATCAGCCCGCACGCGGCGGCCCGCAACACGCTCGGTTCGGGCCGGCACACCACCACGAACCCAAGCGTCAGCACACCACCGAGCAGCGCGGTCAGCCTGAGTGGAACGCCGATCCGAGCGGCCAGCCCACGCCGCTCGGCCCGCGCCGCCAGGTGTGGCGGCCCGATCAGCAAGGCCAACACGATCGACAGATTGCTTCCGGACACAGCCAACAAGTGCGTCATGTCGGTAGCCCGGAAGGCCTCGTCAAGATCGGCCGACACCCGTGAGGTATCGCCCACCACCAGGCCGGGCAACAGCGCCCGCGCATCCGCGCTCAGTCCGTCCGACGCGTCCCGAAGCCCCGCGCGCAACCGCCCCGCCGTACGTTGAAGGCGGCTCGGCCCAGCGAGCACGCGGGGCGGGTGGTCGTCGTCGGTACGCAACACGGCAGCGACACGGTCCCCATCCCGAGTTGGAGGCACCACTCGGGCTCGCACTCTGAGCCGCGTCGAAGGCAGCAGATCGTGCCACCGCACGCCAGCCGCCGATGACGCATCAGGTCCGTGCCCGTCGCCCCGCTCCGTCCACATGTCGTCCGTCGTCGACGCGCCGCCGCGTGTCGCCGAGGCCCCAGACGCTCGAGCGGAGTCATGGAGGTCGACGATGAGCAGCACTGGTGCGCGCGTCCGCGAAACGCGTTCCACGGGGCCTTCGCCCGCCCGCCGGGGTCGGATGCTGTCCCGCACTCTGACACCGTTCGCCACAGCGTCGATAGAGAGGGCGGGAGGCGCCAGTGCCGAGCCTCGCACGCGTGGCCTGATCGGGCGCGGATCGCCTGTGACAGTGAGGTCGACCACGGCCTCGGCCCGGTCGCGGGCGAGCTCGGGAATCGGCCCCCTACGGGCGTCCGCCGCGTGCAGTGTCGCCACGGATGCCGTCGCGACGGCGCACAGCAACGCGGTCGCGACGGCCGTCGCACCCCCTGCCCGCCGGCGGGCACTTGTCGCCCCCACGCCGCTACCGGCGCCTCTCCGTCGATTCCCCCGCCATGCCACACACAGCAGTCCCACCGCAGTGACGACAGCCAGGGCGCAGCACCCTACGACTGCCGTCGGGTTCGCTCCCAGTGCCAGGGCGGTTGCCAGCCAGGCCGCCAGGGCTGGCGGAATCAGCCGCAGGTCGGCCGGCCCTTCCTCGTTCTGCGGCATGATCGCGTTGTGCCGGGTTCGCGGCGCCCCATGCGCGCGCATCGTGGTGTCGGCGCCCTTCGCGCTGGTCGCTGTGTCCGGTCGGCCCTCCGCTGTCGGCTGCGCTGCTCCGGATGGTCGTGTCGCAGCTGACCCCCTTGCGGTGTCTGGCGGTGTGGCGATGCGGGCGCGGTACGGGGCCGCCGCCGTCCGGGGTGGGCCGGCAGTCCCGGGGTATGCGCACCCTGGATCGCCATCAGGCGAACGCGCCGAGCCCGGAGGCCGGGAACTGAAGCTGCTCACGGCTGCACGAGAGGTCGTAGGTCGGCGAACCGCTTGTCGCCGATGCCGGTCACTTCACGCAGGTCCTCGACGGAACCGAAACCACCGTGCTGCTCCCGGTAGTCGATGATGTGACGTGCGAGAACGGGCCCCACTCCGGGCAGGCTCTCAAGTTGCTCGGCCGTCGCGGCACTCAGGCTGATGGGGGCGCCGGCAGCGCCATCAGCCCCGGTCTCCGAACCGGAGCCAGCCAAAGCGCCCGGAGCACCGCTGCCGCCAACCGTCGCGGCACCGCTCACCTGAACGCCACCAGCACCAGCCTTGATACCCACAGCGATCTGTTCGCCGTCGACGAGCACTCGGGCGCGGTTCAACTCGCTCATCCGCACGCCCGGTCGTACTCCCCCAGCCGCCTTGAGTGCGTCGGCCACCCGCGCACCGGCCGGTAGTCGTCTCACTCCCGGTGCACGCACCTTGCCGGCCACGTCGACCACGACGAATCGGCTCGCCCCCACCCGTGTTGGCGCGGACCCCGGATAGGGGTGGGGTTGCTGGCCGCTTGGAGGCGGAGGCTCGGGCGTCGCCTTCGCGCGCGGCTGCTGGGCTGGCGCGCTCACCGTTTCCGGGCGTCCGGTCCGGAAGTGGTGTCCGGCGATGGCCACGGCCGCCAGCAGTACCGCGACAACGGCACCGAGCGCCTTGGGTTTGATGGCGCACCGCGCTTGGAGCCAGAGTGGCAATCGCTCCCTCAGCGCGAGTCCCACGGCACGCGACCGTCGCGGAGCACGGTTCGGCGAGGTGGCTGGCGAACCCGGATCGATGTCGCCGGTGTCCGCGATGCCCTCCGCCACGGTCTGGTCCGCCGGGCCGCCAGGCGGCGACTCGCCAGCGCCCGGCTCTTCCGCTCCGGGGCGCCCGGGGCTGTCTGTCGCCTCAGCAGCGGACCACCACTCCCTCCTCGCAGGCGACTCCGCCAGGGCCGTACTCCCTGACGAGGGCACCACTCGATCCTCCCTCTGCTCACGGATACCTGGCCGCGCGGCGGGCGCTCCCAACACGTTGACGGCTTCGGCTGGCGGCTCGTTCGCCACCAGCAGTCCGACTGTCCGGGCTCGCTTCACGCCCGCATCCGGCATCGGGGCTCGGCGGCCACCTGGTCTGCGGCGAACAGCGCTCGTGCGAGACGCCGGCCCTCGCGGCCCAAGCCCGAGGCGCCGTTTCGGCACCCCACGCCGCCCGGATCCACCGCGCAGGCTCGCCATGAGATCCACCGTTACTTTCCGTGTCTGACTGCTCATGTCGATCGACTGTAGAGAACCGTCGGCGATGCTGCCGCGCCTTCCCGAGTTCCGTGGATAACCAAGAAACTGTGGATAACTTCGCCACCCGTTCGAGCGCATACACAGAAAGCAACTTCCCAAGTCACCAAGGCTGTTGCTTCACTCATGACACGGGCAGGGCCTCAGGGTCTTCGAGGCGGCGGCGATGCGCTGAAGGCAGTCACGGGCAAGCCGCCTGGACTCACACGCGCGACGACCTCGGTCCAACAGCCGACCGGGACCTACAGGAATATCACGCTAAGTAAGAGGAGGCGGAGCGGCGACGTCTGCCACATGTCAGCCAGCGAGCGGCGCGCCGAGCTGAGGTGGCGGGCCAGCCAGACAGCAAACACAGGGCTTTCACGATAGCGATGCCGAGCTCCGCATCCGCGCACACACAGAGCCTGGGGTTCGGCGGGCAGCAGGTACTCGGCACCGAAAAGGCGCTGGTAACGGAAGGAGAGAGTCGGCGAGGACGGTGCGGGTGAGACACGCCGCCGTGCAGGGTGCGGAGCACACGGCAGCCGTCTCGCCAGATCGCGAACGAAATCCGAGGCATGCCGAGCTGCAGGGCCTGACGAAGGCCGAGACACGAAGAAGGATCGGGGGAGGTATGCAAGCAAGGGCGGGCCCGTCGATCACATGGTGAAGGTCGCACGGAGCGCGATCAGCGAGGGGAGACCACCGCACCCAGGAGACCGGGCCCCGTGTGGGCGCCGATCACCGCACCCACCTCACTGACGTGCAGCTCCACCAGGCCGGGTACCCGAGTGCGGAGGCGCTGCGCGAGCTGCGCCGCGCGCTCACCGGCAGCCAGGTGGTGCACGGCGATATCCACCTCCTGCACCCCCGCCCGTTCCACCACGATCTCCTCCAGGCGGGCGATGGCCTTGGAGGCGGTACGCACCTTCTCCAACAACTCGATGCGGCCCTCGTCGAGTTGGAGCAGGGGCTTGACTGCCAGCGCCGACCCGAGCAGGGCCTGCGCGGCACCGATGCGACCACCCCGGCGGAGGTAGTCCAGTGTGTCGACGTAGAAGTACGCGGACGTGCCGACCGCGCGCTTCTCCGCCGCGGCCACCGCCTCGTCCATCGTGCCGCCGACCGCTACGACCTCCGCCGCCGACAAAGCACAGAATCCGAGCGCCATAGCCACCATCCCGGTGTCGATCACTCGCACCGGAACGGGTGAGTCCTGCGCGGCGAGGGCTGCCGCGTCGTACGTACCGGAAATTTCCGCTGACAGATGGAGGGACACGATGCCATGAGCGCCAGAGTCGGCGGCCCGACGGTACGCGGCGGCGAACGTCGCGGGACTGGGCCGGGAAGTAGTAACCGAGGTTCGCTTCTGAAGGGCCTGGGCGACGGATCGGGCAGAGATCTCGGTGCCCTCTTCCAACGCCTCGTCGCCAAGCACCACCGTCAGGGGGACAGCCGTGATGTGATGCCGCTCCATCGCCTGCTGCGGCAAGTAGGCCGTGGAATCGGTGATGATGGCGACATGGGGGGACATGGCTGGCAGGCTATCGGTGGTCGGCCAGTGCCGATAGCTGGGGGTGATCGACGCCGGTCACGACCCTGCTGCCGGGGTACGGGCAGGCGCGATGACGGTGTCGGAGCGGGCGCGGTCGCCGAGGTGGTGTTCCCAGCTCACGTGGTGTTCTCAGGCCGAGCGGACCGCTGCCAGGGGTACGACTTCCGGAGTCTGGGGTCGGCCGTGAGGGCGCGTGGTCCCTCTGCCGGCTCCGGGTCGTCTGTCGTGGGCGTGTCCGCTCCCGCTCCGGAGACGGTCGCCGCCGACTCGCCGGCCAATGGTTCGAATGCCGACGTGTTCGTGCCGGGCCACCCTCCGTCCGGGGCACCAGGGGTACCGGAGACGTTTGAGGGGCGAGTCGGGTCGCCCGCTCCGAACGGAGCCGCCGTGCTTCCCGCAGTGAAGGGGGTGCGATCGGTGTCCTCGGCAAGGTGCTCGGAGCGCCAGTGCCGCAGCGCGGTGGCTTCCATCTGGATCTGGTCGCTCAGGCCGGCGAGATCGTCCTCGGCGAAATGTCCCGCACGGTCCTGGACGGCCCAGCGCAGGGAGTCGGCGGAGTGCGTCACTCGCTCCGTACGCTTGCGCAGCTCAGGCAGGCGGGCGGCGACTCGGTTGCGGTCCGGCTCGGCTTCCAGTCGTCGCAGGTCATCGTCCACGTCGTGGCCGTGGGTGCTGAGCCGCTCGAAGAGTGCGCGCGACTCGGAGAGGGAGGCGTCCTCGGTGGTGGCGGTGTCCAACGCCTGGCGCGTGGCCCGCATCGACGTGCGCAGCGACATCCGCAGTTCAGCGATCTCGGCGCCCGGGCCGACCTGCGTGTACTGCTTGGCCCGCAGTCTGGTGTCCTCGACCGTGCGCCGGGCCTGGGTGACCGTGCGGTCAACGCCTCGTTTGGCCGCCTTGACCACCTTCACGGTGGCGTACACGCCGATAACGACGCAGAGCAGCAAGAACAGCCCCAGGATTGCCACTACGGCTTCCATCGTGCTCCCGCGTATCTCGAGGTTCGGCAGTGTCGCGCGACGCCACGGTCGAGCTCCGGGTTCCTCCGGGCCACGACGACGGCTTCGCCTCATACGGTAAACCGCGCAGACCGCCTCCGGGTTCCCCGCGAACCCGTAACCCGCCCCTAGGTGTCATCCCCGAGACGGCGAGCCCGCCCTCGCTCGCGCCAGCACATGTGGCCGCTCCCGCATCGGCCACCCACAGAACGGACCGCCTTCAGACCATCCGGGCCGGTACTCGCATCCCCACGACCAGGACCAGGAGCCGACACCGGGCGGGCAGGTCTCCGACCTCACCCGGATCAACGCCGGCCCAGTCCAGCACACGCCACGCCCTACCTGAACGCACTTTCGGGTCATCTCCCCCGAGCTGTCCCCAAGCCGCTCCTACGACCCGATCACACCCCGAACCGAGCCGACACTCTCTCCCAACGCACGCCCTCCCTTCACCAGCCAAGCCCACCTACTAGCCCAGCCACTCCGCCTCACCCACGCCGACCCGTCATCCACACACCCGGCCGGCCCGCCACCACACATCCGTCAGCGAGCACGGATCACCAGCCCGCTCCCGACTCAACCGCACAGGCCGCACCTGCCTGTGTGGAGAACAGGCCGCCCCGCCAGCACCCGTGGGCAGTTCGCCGCCCCGCGGGAGGCAGGTTGTGCTCGCACGGTCGAGTGCAGCCCTCCCCCACCTCACGCGTGCAGGTCGAACCCGCTCAGGGAGGCCGCCTCGCCGCCCTTTCGTATCTCGCCAGACAGGGACCCGCCATCGTGTACACACGAACCCACAGAGCAAAGACCGGCCCTCCGCCTCACGTGGCGGAGAACCGGCCTTCGACACCGTCAAGCCATCCGTCGGAGTCCCGTCGTCCGTCAGGATTACGCCGTGCCATCGCATCGGAGCGCTGGATCAGAGGGCTCCAGGCCACATGGGCGCCGTCGCGCGGGAACACCAGAAGCGCGTGGCGTCCGGCGACCAGGCAACTGTCACACCGGGCAGCGGGACCCGAGCTGTCCCGCCGGCGTCGCGCCGGACCGCGAGGCCCCGCATGGTCGTCATGCCAGGCCGCGAGCCCCAGTCGCACCGGTACGCCGGCAGGCCGCGACGTCGGGACGACCGGAACGCCACGGCGCTGGGCCCCCGCGCGGCCGAGCGGTCACACGGCTCGGCTCGCGGATCACCGCAATACCGCCGTGCCAGATCGCCAGGTCACCCGCCCTTCAGCCGCCGCACCCCGGCGCGGCGGGATACTGGGTGCCGGGGTGTTCGCACGGCTGAAGGGCGTCGCTGCTCGGTGGCTCGGCGTGTGCTTACGCGGGGACGATGTTCACCAGCTTCGGCGCCCGGACGATCACCTTGCGGATGGCCGCACCGTTCAGGGCAGCGATGACGGCCGGGTCGGCCAGGGCTCGCTGCTCCAGTTCCTCGTCGGAGATCGACGGCGGTACCTCCAGGCGCGCCTTGACCTTGCCCTTGAGCTGAACGACGCAGGTCACGGCCTCGTCCTGGACGTAGGCGGGGTTCGCGACGGGGAAAGAGGCGTGGACGACCGAAGTCGGGTGGCCCAGCTTGTGCCACAGCTCCTCCGCGATGTGCGGAGCCAGCGGCGCGGTCAGCAGCACCAGGGACTCGGCCACGGGCCGGGGGACCTCGCGCACCTTGGTGACGTGGTTGTTCAGCTCGGTCAGCTTGGCGACGGCGGTGTTGAAACGCAGCTGGGTCAGGTCCTGCGAGATGCCGTCGATCGCCTTGTGCAGCACACGCAGCAGTGCCTCGTCGGGTTCCACGTCGACGACGGTGACCTCGCCGGTCGTTTCGTCCACGACGTTGCGCCACAGCCGCTGCAGCAGCCGGTACTGGCCGACGACGGCCCGCGTGTCCCACGGCCGGGACACGTCCAGCGGGCCCATGGCCATCTCGTACAGACGCAGCGTGTCCGCGCCGAACTCGGCGCAGATCTCGTCCGGGGTGACCGCGTTCTTCAGCGACTTGCCCATCTTGCCCAGCAGTCGGCTGACCTGTTCGCCCTGGTAGAAGTACGTGCCGTCGCGCTCTTCGACCTCGGCCGCCGGCACGGCGATGCCCCGGCTGTCGCGGTAGACGTACGCCTGGATCATGCCCTGGTTGAACAGCTTGTGGAACGGCTCGGACGAGGCGATGTGGCCCAGGTCGTGCAGGACCTTGGACCAGAAGCGGGCGTACAGCAGGTGCAGTACGGCGTGCTCCTGACCGCCGATGTACAGGTCGACGCCGCCGGTGGGCTGGCCCTCGCGCGGGCCCATCCAGTACTGCTCGACCTCGGGGTCCACCAGCCGGTCGCTGTTGGTCGGGTCCAGGTAGCGCAGCTCGTACCAGCACGAACCCGCCCAGTTGGGCATGGTGTTGGTCTCGCGGCGGTAGCGCTTGGGCCCGTCGCCCAGGTCCAGTTCGACGTTGACCCAGTCCTCGTTGCGGGACAGCGGGGTCTCCGGCGAGGTGTCGGCGTCGTCCGGGTCGAAGGTGCGCGGCGAGTAGTCCTCGACGTCGGGCAGCTCCAGCGGCAGCATCGACTCGGGCAGGGTGTGCGCGACACCGTCCTCGTCGTAGACGATCGGGAACGGCTCGCCCCAGTAGCGCTGCCGGCTGAACAGCCAGTCCCGCAGTCGGAAGTTGATCGCGCCCTCACCGATGCCGCGCTCGGTCAGCCACGTCGTGGCCTTGGCCTTGGCGTCCTTGACGACCAGGCCGTCCAGGGTGATGTCGGCGCTCGCCGAGTTGATGATCTTCGCCTCGTAGGAGTCGAACGAGTCGTTCCAGACGCTGGGGTCGGTGCCGCGCTCGTCGCTGGGTTCGACGACACAGCGCATGGGCAGCTCGAAGGCGCGTGCGAAGGCGAAGTCACGGCTGTCGTGCGCCGGTACGGCCATGATCGCGCCCGTGCCGTAGCCCATCAGCACGTAGTCGGCGATGAAGACGGGGACCTGCTCGCCGCTGATCGGGTTGGTGGCGTACGCGCCCGTGAAGACGCCCGTCTTGTCCTTCGCCTCGGCCTGTCGCTCAACGTCGGACTTGGCCGCGGCCTGCTTGCGGTAGGCCGCGACGGCCGCAGAGGGCGTGGCGTAGCCGCCGGTCCACACGGCGTGCGTGCCCTCGGGCCAGGCGGCCGGAACGATTCGCTCCACCAGCTCGTGTTCGGGCGCCAGCACCATGTACGTCGCGCCGAACAGCGTGTCCTGGCGAGTGGTGAAGACCGTGATCCGCGCATCGCCGTCGGCGACGACGGGGAAGTCGACGCGGGCGCCCTCGCTACGGCCGATCCAGTTCCGCTGCTGAAGCTTGATCGCCTCCGGCCAGTCCAGTGCGTCCAGGTCGTCGATCAGCCGGTCGGCGTAGGCGGTGATGCGCATGTTCCACTGGCGCAGCTTGGCCTTGAAGACCGGGTAGTTACCACGCTCGGAGCGGCCGTCGGCGGTGACCTCCTCGTTGGCCAGCACGGTGCCCAGACCGGGGCACCAGTTGACCGGCGCGTCCGAGGCGTACGCCAGGCGGTACTCGCCCAGGACGCCGGCGCGCTCGGCGGGGTTCAGCTCGCTCCACGCGCGCCCGTCGGGGGTGGCGCGCTCACCCGAGGTGAACTGCGCGATCAGCGTGTCGATCGGCCGAGCCGCGTTGACCTGGGGGTCGTACCAGGAGTTGAAGATCTGCGTGAAGATCCACTGGGTCCACTTGTAGTACGCCGGGTCGATCGTCTCGATGGAGCGGCGGTTGTCGTAGCCCAGGCCCAGCCGACGCAGTTGACGCCGCATGTTCGCGATGTTGGCCTCGGTGGAGACGCGCGGATGCGTGCCGGTCTGCACGGCGTACTGCTCGGCGGGCAGGCCGAACGCGTCGAACCCCAGCGTGTGCAGCACGTTGTGGCCGGTCATGCGGTGGAAGCGGGCGTACACGTCGGTGGAGATGAAGCCCAGCGGATGGCCGACGTGCAGCCCCGCGCCCGACGGGTACGGGAACATGTCCATGACGAACTTCTTGGGTCGCGCCAGCAGCGCCTCCCGCTCGGCGTCCGGCCCTCCCTCGCGCCCGGCGGCCAGCTCACCGGCCGGGTTGGGGACCTCGTACGTGCCGTTGGCGTCCCAGAAGTCCTGCCAGCGCGCCTCGATGTCAGCGGCCAGCGCCGCCGTATAGCGGTGCGGCGACGCGGCTACGGTCTCGGCGGCGGTGTGGGTCTCGCTCATCGTCTCAAAGCTCCATCGATCGTCTCTGCCAGCGGATACGTACGGAAACGAAAAATCCCCTCGCACAGGAGGGGACGCCGCGCCGATGCCGACCGGCTTTTCGCTTCGGTCGGTACTGATCAGCGCGGCTCGCTAAGCAGAAGGCGTACGGCACGCATGAGGTCAGGTTACCGCAGCGGTCCAAGCCGTCGCACCGTACGCGATCCGCGGCCCGTCGCGTCGGTGCCCGCGATCTCGCTGGCCACAGCTTCCGCGCCGCCGACCGGCCCCCTGGTCAGAGCTATCGACCAGGTCCCGCGCCCGACGGGCCCGGGGACCGCGGGGCTCCGGCCCGAGCCCCTCGCCGGGGTGTGACCGAGCCTTCTGTCGGGCAACAGGCGAGTGGGCCCAGGCTCGCCCTGAACAACGGCCCCGGCCCGATTTCGACGACCACCCCGACCCGCACAGCCATCCCGCCTCCGCCCGGCTCGCCACTCCACCCCGCCCAGGTCGGCAGGTCGCCCGCCTCACCCGCCCAGGAACTCCGCACACCGGTAGGGGCCGAGTCGCGCGCCCTCGGACGGGCGGATGGTGACCTCGACGTCGTCGGTCCGTACCGTCGGATCGAGCACGGACTGGGCACGTGCCATGGTGCACACCAGCTGGCCGGTGCCCAGGTCACGCCCCGTACCGGGGTACGGGCCGTCGAAGCGCACCGTGACGCGTGGCCCCGAGCCGGAGACCGAGGCACCGCCGATCTGGACCAGCGAGGTGAGCCCGTCGCGTTGCTGGGCGGGCGTCGGGTCCTGGCCGAGCA
This sequence comes from Streptomyces sp. NPDC057702, assembly GCF_042799315.1. Classification (NCBI taxonomy): domain Bacteria; kingdom Bacillati; phylum Actinomycetota; class Actinomycetes; order Kitasatosporales; family Streptomycetaceae; genus Streptomyces; species Streptomyces sp. NPDC057702. The sequence continues at coordinate 159,867 of NZ_JBHVJC010000016.1, forward strand.
GTTTGACCACCCCGTTCAGCTCCGTGATCTGCGTGTCGAGCACGGGTACGGCGCGCAGGCCGCTGGCCGAGGCGTAGTAGAGCCGCATGCCGCGCGTCAGCCCGGACGCGGGTTCGCCCGCGCTCACCACGCCGGTCGGCTGGACACCGCAGCCCGTCAGCCCGGCGACCACCCCCGCCACCACGGCGCCGGCCAGCACCCCGTGCCGCAGCCGCCCCGAGCCCCCTTCCGACAGGCTGCCCACCCGCGCCCGCACACCCCTCACTGGTCGTCCTCCTCGGTACGCCGCAAGGGCAGTCGCACCGTGAACACGGCGCCGCGCCTCCCCCCGCCATCCCCGTCAGCCCTCTCCACGACACCCGCCACATCGCCCCCGGCAACGCCGACGACACCGACACCAGCACCAGCACCAGCCGTAGCGTCCCGGGAACGCGTGGCGCCGGAGGCGTCGGAGAGACCCAGGAACGCGGAGGTACCCGCAGTAGCGGAGCCAGTCAGAACGTCCGAGACGTCAGCGGCTCGCGAGACACCCGGAACACCCGGAACGCCGGGAACACCCAGGACACCGGAGGCGCGCACAACCCCGGCCGCAGCGGCACTGTCGACACCCGAGACCCCAGCCGCACCAGCCGAACCAGCCACACCAGCCACACCAGCCACACCAGCCACACCAGCCGCACCAGCCGCACCAGCCACACCGACACCGTCGGCCCTGTCGGCCCCGTCGGCTCCGTCGACGCCAGGGCCACCCGTCGCACCCGCTTCGCGGGCCCCGTCGACGGCGACGTCGTCCATCCCCTCCACCTCGTCGACGCCGGGGGCACCGGCCACCTGGCCCGCCCCCGCCAGGTCGGTCACCTCGATCGTGCCGCCGTGCAGTCGCGCGTTCTCCAGGGCGATAGCCGTGCCCAGGCCGCTGCCCTGCCCGCTGTCGTCGCTCGCGCGCCGGGTGCGCGCCGCGTCCGCCTTGTAGAAGCGGTCGAAGACGCGCTCCCGGGCCTCCGGCGGCAGCCCGGGGCCGTGGTCGGCGACGGTGAGCGTCACCCACGGGCCCTCCGCCGCGCGCACCGTCGTCAGGGTGACGGTGACCGGCGGGGCCCCGTGCCGCAGCGCGTTGCCCACCAGGTTGGCGACGATCACGTCGACGCGGCGCCGGTCGACCACCGCCCGCACACCCTCGTCCAGGCGTGTGCGCACCCGGTCCGTCCAGCCGCGCAGCGCCAGCGAGGCGCGTACGGTCTCGGCGAGGTCGGTCTCGGCCGCGTTCAGCCGTACCGCCTTGGCGTCGAAGCGGGAGATCTCCATCAGGTCCTCGACCAGCCGGGACAGCCGGGCCGTCTCCGCGCCGACCGTGCGGGCCGCCCGTGCCGCGTCCGGCGGCAGGCGGTCGGCGTCCTCCTCCAGGACGGTGGCCACCATCGTCATCGCCGCGAGAGGGGTGCGCAGTTCGTGCGAGACGTCCGCGACGAAGCGGCGTGCCTTGGCCTCCTGGTCGCGCAGCTCCGCGTCGGAGGACTGGAGCGCGTCGGCGGTCTCGTTGAACGTACGGGCCAGGTCGGCGAGTTCGTCGTGCCCCTTGACGACGACGCGGCTGCCCAGGTCGCCCGCGGCCAGTTCGCGGGTGGCGCGGCCGAGCTTGCGTACCGGGCGCAGGACGGTGCGGGCGGACAGCAGTGCCAGCACGGCGGCCAGTAGCACGACGGGCGCGATGCCCGCCCGCACCGAGTCCAGCAGGGCGGCCGTGTCGTCACGCTCGGCCCGCAGGTCGACGATGGCGAAGACCTCGAGGCCGGAGGTGCGGCGATCCCCGTCGGTGTACGTCACGGGCATGCCGACCACCAGGTACGGCTCGCCCCGCCAGCGCGCCCGTTGGAGGTGGGCTCCGTCGCCGACGCGTACGGCGGCCCGCAGTTCGGCGGTGACACGGCCCGCGGTCTCGGCGCGCGCGTCGGAGACGGCGACGAGGTCCTGGTAGCGGGCGACCACGGGGCGCGCGCCGATGCCGTCCGAGACCTTCGCCGCGAAGCGGGCCAGCGACCGCTGGTCGGGCGGTATGTCGAAGTCGACGGCGACCGCGGTCACCCGCTCGCGCAGGTCGCTCACGGCGGCGTCCTGAGCGCGTCGCAGGACGGCGGTGCGCGCGTCGCGGTAGGCGAGGGCGGTCGCGGTCACCGCGCTGACCAGGGTGGCCACGACGACGGTGACCACCAGCCGGGTGCGCAGCCCGCCCACGAGCCGCCGGGAGCGGCGCCGCGCACCCCCCATGCGCCGCCGCGCACCCCCGACACGGCCTCGCGCGACGCCGACACGCCGCCGGGCACCCCCGAGGCGCCGCCGCACGCCACCACGGCGCGCGAGGCCCCGTACGCGCTGGGCGGCGGCCCCTCGTCCCCGGCTCACAGCGGCCCGAAGCGGTAGCCGAAGCCCCGTACGGTCTGGACGTAGCGCGGCTTGGCGGGTATGTCCTCCAGCTTGGCGCGCAGGCGGCCGACCGCCGCGTCCACCAGCCGGGAGTCGCCCAGGAAGGTGTGGTCCCAGACGGATTCGAGCAGTTGCTCGCGGCTGAAGACCCGGCAGGGGGCGGCGGAGAGTTCCAGGAGGAGCCGCAGTTCGGTGGGCGGCAGCGCGATGCGCCGGCCGCGCTTGGTGACGGTCAGTCCGGCGCGGTCGATCACCAGCCCGGCGAGGTCGGGGGCCGTGTCCTGGCCCGGCCCGGACGGTTCGGCGCGCCGCAGCGCGGCCCGGATGCGGGCCTCCAGGACGGGCGCGGTGACCGGTTTGACCACGTAGTCGTCGGCGCCCGCCTCCAGGCCCGTGACGATGTCCTCGTCGTCGCCGCGCGCGGTCAGCATGATCACCGGCAGGGTGGTGGTCCTGGCGCGGATGCGGCGGCACACCTCGAAGCCGTCCATACCGGGCAGCATCAGGTCGAGCACGGCCAGTTCGACCCTCCCCCGCCCCGGGCCGTCCAGCAGGGCCAGGGCCTCCTCGCCGGTGGCCGCCACCGCGACGTCGTATCCGTGCCGGCGCAGCACGAGTTCCATCCCGTCCCGTACGGACGCGTCGTCCTCGATGAGCAGCACATGCGGCATGCGGTCGATTATGAACACCCCGGCCGGCGTTCCGCCGCCCCGGGCAGGGGCCGATGTGCAGGTCGGGGGCATTGTTACGTTCCCATCATGTGGCCATGGAGCGGCCATCACGTGGTGTGCCGAGGGTGGGGCCATGAGTTCCCAGACGACCTTCCGCAGCGCCGCCCGGCTGCGGCTGACCACCTGCGTCGCGGCCCCCGTCCTCGCCTTCGCGGTGGCCTGTGGCGGCGACGGTTCCAGCGGCGCGCAGACCAGCGACGACATCGCCACGGTGTCGGACGCTCCGGCGGCCTCGGCCTCGGCCTCCGCGTCGGACCGGCCCGGGCCGGCCGGGCAGGCCACCGGCAAGAGCGCCTTCTACGACGCCCAGATGACGTACGTCCGGTGCATGCGTACCAAGGGCGGCTACAAGGACTTCCCCGACCCCAAACTGAGCGGCTACCTGGACTGGGCCAAGGTCAACGAGATCGGTGCCCAGCCCGGTCGTAACGAGGGCATCAAGGGCGGCCGGAACGGTGTCTGCGTCGCCGAACTCCAGGCGACCATGGCCGCCGAGCCCAAGCGCGACCAGCAGAAGGACTACGAGTCGATGCTCGCGCACGCCACGTGCATGCGGGACAACGGCGTCTCCCGGTTCACCAACCCGACGATGAGCGGCGGCATCGCCCAGCCGGGCGGCGACCCGAACCCGGCCTCCCCGGCGTTCGACAGCGAGTCGCCGGCGTACAAGCGGGCCCGCGAGGCGTGCAAGTCCACGCTGCTTGAGGGTCTGGACGGCATGCAGTGAGGCGCGGCACCACCCTCCTCACGCTCGGCGCCGTGGCCGTGATGGCCGGCGCGGCCGGGGGCGTCCTGCTGCTGGGCGAGCACGGCGACGCGGACGCCTCGGGGCGCGGCGACCTGCCGCCGGCCACGGCCACCGTCGTGCGTACCGACCTCGTCCAGTCCAAGACGGTCGACGGCCGGCTCGACTTCGCGCAGCGGCGCCCCGTCAAATCCGCCGTCCAGGGCACGGTGACGGTGGCGGCCACGGAGGGCAGGACGCTGCGCGTGGGGCAGGCGCTGTACGAGCTGAACGACAAGCCCGTCACCCTGTTGTACGGGCCGGCGCCGATGTTTCGCGAGATGAAGGTGGGCGACCGGGGCACCGACGTGCTCCAGCTGGAGCGCAACCTGCGTGACCTGGGGTTCGGCGCGAAGCTGTACATCGACCCGCGCTACGACCGGGACACCGAGGACGCCGTCAAGCGGTGGCAGAGGTCCCTCAACCGTGAGCCCACCGGGCGGGTGGGCCAGGGCGATGTCGTCTTCCAGCCCGACCGGGTCAAGGTGGTCGCCGTCGACGCGGCGCTGGCCGACCAGGTCGGGCCGGGCGAGCCGGTGCTCACCGTCGCCTCGACCCGGCCCGTCGTGCGCGCCGAACTGGAGCAGTCCGACGGCGCGCTGACCGCGCGCGGCACCACGGTCGAGGTCACCCTGCCGAGTGGGAAGACCGTGGCCGGCCGGGTCGCCGGAACGGTCCGCCCGAAGGAGGCCGACGGCGCGGCGGCCCCGGAGGGCATCACCGTCGAGGTCGTCCTGAACGGCGGGGCGAACGCCGCGACCGGCGAGGACGCCAGGTCCCCGGCGAGCGTGCGGTTCGTCAGCGAGGCCCGTAAGGGCGTGCTCGCGGTGCCCGTCGAGGCGGTACTCGCCCTGCGCGGCGAGCGGGGCGGCTACGGCCTCCAGGTCGTACGGGGCAAGGCCACGGCGATGGTGCGCGTGGAGACCGGCATGACCGCCGACGGGCAGATCGAGGTCAGCGGTCCGGACGTGCGCGAGGGCCTGCGGGTGGGGGTGGCGAAGCCGTGACGTCGACCCCGGTGATCGAACTACGGGACGCCAGCAAGGCGTACCCCGGCGGCGTGCACGCGCTGCGCGGCGTGAACCTCACCGTCGAGGAGGGTGAACTCCTCGCGGTCGTCGGCCCGTCGGGCTCCGGCAAGTCCACGATGCTCAACGTCGTGGGCACGCTCGACAGGCCCACCTCGGGCACCGTGCGCGTCGCCGGCTACGACGTGTCACGGCTCTCCGACGCGCGGCTGTCCGCGCTGCGCGCCCGCCATATCGGCTTCGTGTTCCAGCACTTCCATCTCGCGGCGGGACGCGACGCGGTGGCCAACGTCGCCGACGGGCTGCTGTACGCGGGCGTACCGCCCCGGCAGCGGCGCGCGCGGGCGCGCGAGGCGCTGGCCCGGGTCGGCCTCGACCACCGCTTCGGGCACACGCCCAACGAGCTCTCGGGCGGCGAGAAGCAGCGGGTGGCCATCGCCCGCGCCCTGGTCGGGGGCCCTCGGCTGGTGCTGGCCGACGAGCCGACCGGCGCGCTGGACACGGCGTCCGGCGAGATCGTCATGGCCTTGCTGCACGAGCTGAACGCGGCCGGCACCACCATCTGTGTGATCACCCATGACCACGGGATCGCGGACTCGCTGCCACGCCGGGTCCGCTTCCGGGACGGCGAGATCGTCGCGGACTCGCGCCACGCCGGCACCACGGAAGGGGCCGACGCGTGAGGGGCCGACGCGTGAGGGGCGAGCTGGGGCCCGCCCGGCTGTCCGTCGGGGACGTGTTGCGTGTGGGCGCGGTCGGGCTGCGCGCGCGCCGCGCGCGCGTGGTGCTGTCGGCGCTCGGCATCGCCATCGGCATCGCGACCATGGTCGCGGTGGTCGGCCTGTCCGAGTCCAGCCGGGCCGACCTGATGGCTCAACTCGACCGGCTGGGCACCAATCTGCTCACCGCCGAGGCGGGTGAGGACGCCCTGGGGCGGGAGGTCAAACTGCCCAGGAGTGCGGTGGCGATGGTGGAGCGCATCGGCCCGGTCCAGCGCGCCACGGCCACCGCCAACGTCGATGCCCGTATCCGCCGCAGCGACGTGGTGCCCGAGGAACGCACCGCCGGCGTGACCGCCCAGGCGGCCCGGCTGGACCTGCTGGCCACGCTCGGGGGCGAGGTCGACCGGGGCAGCTGGCTGACGCGGGCCGGTGAGCGTCTGCCGACGACGGTCCTCGGCGCGGTCGCGGCGGACCGGCTGGGCATCACCCGCACCGGCGAGTCGATCATGATGGACGACACGCGCGTGGTCGTCGTCGGCATCCTCAGACCGATCGAGCTGGTCCCCACCCTGGACCGGGTGGCCCTGGTCGGTTACCCGGCGGCTGAGCGGTACTTCGGCTTCGACGGCCATCCCACCACCGTCTTCGAACGCTCGACGGACGCCTCGGTGGAGGATGTACGCGCGGTCCTGGCGCGCACCATCAACCCGGGCAACGAGGGGGTCGTCAAGGTCTCCCGGCCCTCCGACGCGCTGGCCGCCAAAGCCGCCACGGACGAGGGCCTGACCACCCTGATGCTCGGCCTGGGCGCGGTGGCCCTGCTGGTCGGCGGCGTGGGCGTGGCCAACACCATGGTCATCTCCGTACTCGAGCGGCGCCAGGAGATCGGCCTACGCCGCTCGCTGGGCGCCACGCGCGGCGCGATCCGGCTCCAGTTCCTGACCGAGTCGCTGCTGTTGTCGGCGCTGGGCGGGGCGGCGGGCGCGGTGCTGGGCGCGGCGGCGACGCTGGGCTTCGCGCGCTTCCAGGGGTGGACGGCGGTGGTTCCGCTCTGGTCCCTGGCGGGCGGGGTGGCCGCCACCGTGGTGATCGGTGTGGTCGCCGGTCTCTATCCGGCGGTGCGCGCCTCGCGCCTGCATCCGACCGTGGCCCTGAACGCGACGTGAGAGGTCGGCATACGGGCCGGAAAGCCGAAAGATCCCGTCCGATGTGATCGGACGGGATCTTTGGCGTTCGAACCGCCGGGCGGTTCTCTTGTGGAGCTAAGGAGAATTGAACTCCTGACCTCCTGCATGCCATGCAGGCGCTCTACCAACTGAGCTATAGCCCCGTGCTGTTTTCCGCCCCGGTTTCCCTCGGCGGCATCGCCTACATTACACGGCCCCCCTGGGCTTTCGCCAAATCGGTTGTCCGGTGGCCGTCGGGCGCGGGGTCACGCCGTGGCGAACGAGTAGAACCGTTTCAACGTGCAGTGCTCGTCCAGCAGGCGCCCGTAGATCGGCTCGCCTTCGAGTTCGCGGTAGGTCTCGATGGGGTCGCCCTTTATGATCAGCGCCCGCGCGCACTCGACGCACCAGTACTGATAGTCGGCGTTGAGCGGTTCCATGTCGCGGACGATCGGCGTTCCGCTGCCACACCAGTCGCATTTCCGGCTGTGCGCACCCATCAATCAGCTCCAGCTATGGCCGCAGGACGTGCACACATAGGAGATCCCACCGTTGTCGCCCAGCACTTGCGCCACGTGCGCCGAGCCGCATGCCGGACACTGCAACACCGTGACGTCCCTCGTCGACCGCGATCCACCGGCCATCGCGCCACAGGGGCCGACGGGGCACGTGTAGCGCTCCGACAACCCGTCCCGTCCCTGTGCTTCGGCGATCTCCAGCAGGTCGTTGACCTCCTCCAGGATGCTGGTCGGCATCGCACCGCCCCTCCCGTCGGCACCGTCCCCGCGCGGCGATCTCGATTCTGTCATGCAAAGGCGTGCGGGTCAGCGCCCGGTCACACCGCGATCGCGCGCCCTTCCCCCCACCGCCACCTCCGGCGCGGCAGCCTCACCCCGCGCCGATCCGCGCCCGATGGCACACCGTCAACTCCCCCACGTCGCGAAGGCGAAACCGGCCGCCCGCCCGACGAAGGCGAAGCCGACCAGCCCCCACGCGAAGGCGCGGCGCGCGATCCACGGACGCGGAGAGGAACCCGGGGCGCCCCCGCACCCGACGGCGCGGCCGAACGGGCCCCGCGGAGCATCCCTACGCGACCGCGAAGCCGGGAAGTCGACCCGCCGAGGACAAAGGCCGAGCAATCAGCCCAACGAGGGCAAGTCCAAACAGCCGACAAGCACAGCCGAGGCCCGGCAGCCCACCCACCTGAAGCCCCCACCCGAGGGCGAAGCCGAACGGCCCCCGGGGGAGCGGAGGCGAGCCCCCGCCCCCGCGAAGGCGAAGCCAGCAGACCACCCCGTCAAGGGCGAAGCCGACCGCACGCTGCCCCGAAGCCCCCCGCCCCCACCCGAGGGCGAAGCCGAGCAGCCCCACCAAGCGAAGGCGAAGCCGAGCGCGGCCCCACCGCGTCGAGGAGGCCCACCCGTGGGGGGTGCGGGTGGCGGAGCCCCCGCCCGGCGAGGCGAAGCCGAGCAGAAACGACGAAGGCGACCCGGTCCGCGCTTTCCGCGGACATGGGTCGCCTATCGCTTTCGTGGAGCTAAGGAGAATTGAACTCCTGACCTCCTGCATGCCATGCAGGCGCTCTACCAACTGAGCTATAGCCCCGCTGTTCCCTTGCGGAGATGAACCCTTTGTGTGGGGCTCACTTCCGTGTTGTGAACGAGCAGAAGCTTAACCCGTGACCTGCTCGAACGCGAAATCCGGTGGGGTGGGGCCGGCTGGCGGTGCCGGTGGGCCGGGACGCGTGGGTGGGCCCGGGGTCTAGTCGTCGTCGCCGAGGACGGGTTCGGGAAGGGTGCCGGCGTTGTGTTCGAGCAGGCGCCAGCCCCGGGCGCCCTGTCCGAGGACGGACCAGCAGCAGTTGGTGAGGCCGCCAAGGGCTTCCCAGGTGTGGGGTTCGAGGCCGAGCAGCCGACCGATGGTGGTCCGGATGGTGCCGCCGTGGCTGACGACGACGAGCGTGCCGTCGTCGGGCAGCTTCTCGGCCATGGCAGCGACGAGCGGCGCGGCCCGGTCGGCGACCTCGGTCTCCAGCTCCCCGCCTCCGCGCCGGACGGGCTCACCGCGCTTCCACGCGGCGTACTGCTCACCGAAGCGCGCGATGATCTCGTCGTGCGTCAGCCCCTGCCACGCGCCGGCGTACGTCTCGCGCAGCGCCGCGTCGTGCGTGACGTCGAGTCCGGTGACGGCCGCCAGCTCGGCGGCGGTCGCGGCGGCCCGCCGCAGGTCGGAGGCGATGATCGCGTCCGGGTCGAGCGCGGCCAGGAGCCGGGCGGCGCGCCGGGCCTGGGCCACGCCGGTGTCGGTCAGCTCGATGTCCGTGGAGCCCTGGAAGCGGCGCTCAAGGTTCCACGCGGTCTGGCCGTGCCGCCACAGGACGACACGCCGGCCTCGGCCGCGCTCGGTGGTGCTCAGTGGAGCTCACCGTCCAGGTCGTCCTCGTCCGCCGCGGCCTGAGCCTGGGCGTGCTCGGCGCCCTTGCCCTGGGTGGCGAGCGCGTCGGCGGGCAGCTCAAGCTGCGGGCAGTCCTTCCACAACCGCTCAAGGGCGTAGAAGACGCGCTCCTCGCTGTGCTGGACGTGCACCACGATGTCGACGTAGTCGAGCAGCACCCAGCGGGCGTCGCGGTCGCCCTCACGGCGTACCGGCTTGGCGCCGAGCTCCTTGTTGAGCCGCTCCTCGATCTCGTCGACGATCGACTTGACCTGGCGGTCGTTGGGTGCCGACGCGAGCAGGAAGGCGTCCGTGATGGCCAGGACGTCGCTGACGTCGTAGGCGATGATGTCGTGCGCGAGCTTGTCGGCAGCCGCCTGGGCGGCGGCCTTGATGAGCTCGGTGGAGCGGTCCGTGGCGGTCACAAGCAGGGCTTTCCGGTTGGTGGTATCCCCCATGCTCGGGCCGGGGGCGCGTCTCCCAAGGGTCTCACGCCCCGCCGGCTCCTCCGCCAGCCCTTTACCCGCCCGCCCCGGCTCGCGGCCCCCGACGGGCCGGACCCCGGGCCGGCACCCGAAGGCGCCGCGTCCGGGGCCCGCGTCCGGGGGCCGGTGTCCAGGCCGGCCGCTCAGCCCCGCTGGCCCGCGTAGTCACCGCCGAGGACGACCGTGACGTCCGCGTTGGCCGCGCCCTTGCCCTGGCGTACGGCGCTCTCGGGCAGGCCGAGCGTCGCGGCGACCTCCTTGGCCTGGCCGGCCTGCGCGGCGTCCGCGTAGGTGACCCGGGAGGTGGCCTCGGCCGTCCCGTTGCCGCCGCCGACGAACGTGAAGCCGCCGTTGACCAGCGCGACCTGTGCCGCACCCGCCTTGCGCTCGTCGCCCGTGGCGTTACGCACACTGACGCGTGCGGCGGTCTGCGCGGCGTCGTCGGGCTTCTTGACCGAGCCGCCGAGCACGTCCTTGACCACGTTCTCGGTGGCTTCCTCGCTGAGCGTGCCGTCGGGTCGCACCGCGAGCAGGTCCGTCTCGTACGCCCCGTCCTCGGCCCGCTGGGCGAGGGCGGCCAGCGCGGTGCCGAGCTGCTTCTCGGACAGCGAGGGGTCGGGGATCTGGGCGAGCTGTTCCACGGTGGCGGTGGCCTTGCCGGCGTCGGTGGAGACCTTCGCCAGGACGGCGCCCAGCACCTGGCCGAACCGGGTGAGCTGCTTGGCCTGGTCCTCGCCCGGCTCCAGGTGGGTGGCGTAGGCGACCGCGCCCTGCCCGCCGAGCTGCACCGCGCTACCACGCTTGACCAGCGGGTCCTCGCCCTCCTTGGCCGCGGGCACCAGGACGTCGGTGTCCAGGGTGATCCCGCCGACCAGCTCGACCAGGTTCTCCAGGTAGGGCGTGTCCAGCCGCCAGGTGCCCTGGATCTCGGAGCCGAGGAGGTTGGTCAGGGCGTCCCGGGTGCCGCCCGCGCCCTCGTCCTGGACGGCGTTGCCCAGGGTGGTGGTGCCGTTCTCGCCGGCGACGGCGAGCGCGTTGGGCAACAGCACGGTGCTGCCCTTCCTGGTGGTCTCGTTGTCCACCAGCAGGGCGCTGGAGCTGCCGCCGCCCTTGGTCTCGCGCAGGTGGACGACGATCACCTTGCGCTGTTGCTGTCCGCTGGCGCTGGCCTCCGCGTCTCCGCCGCTGGAGACGCCCGGCAGCTTGTCCGCGTACCAGAGGTAGCCCACGCCGCAGCCGACGACGAGCGCGAGGACGGCGACGAGGCCGATGAGGCGGGTGCGCAGCTTGCGCTTGCGTTCGTCGCGCCGCTCCGAACGGGTCTCGGCGAACTTCAGCCAGTCGATGACGTCTTCCGACTCCTCGTCCGGCTCCTCGATGAACGAGAACTGCTCGGTGCGGTAGTCGTCCGACGGTGCGGCCCGCGTCGGGTCGTCCTCGGCCCCGGCCGGCTCCGGCCGCTCGGCCTCCGGCGTCTGGGGCGCGCGCCGGGCTCGCGCCCGGGTCTGACCGGGCCGAGCCGCCCCCTGGTCGGGCTGCGGCTGGTCGGGGCGCGGCGGGCCCGGCCGTGCCCGTGGGGCCTCCGCCCGCTCGGGCTGGGTCAGCTCCGCCGCCTGGCCCGGTGATGCCTGCTCGGGCTGGGTCTGGCGCGGCACCCGGCGGTGGGTGGCCGTCCGGGGCGCGGCGGCGTACGCGTCGTAGCCGTACGCGTCCGGCTGGGGCTGTCCCGACGCCGGCGCCGCGTGACCGGGCCCGCCCGTTCCGTACGTCTGGGACGTCCCGGTCCCCGACGCGGAGCCGGCGGCACCGGAGTCCGGATAGGACGGTGCCGGGTGGCCCGACTGACCGGGGTAGTCCGGTGCGGCCGGGTACCCCTGGGGCTGCTGGGGGGCGTACGCGGTGGGAAAGCCCTGCGGGGGTTGGGTGCCGTACGGCTCGGGGTCGTAACCGGGCGTGTAGCCCGACTGTCCCTGGCCGTACGGGTCGCCCTGGCCGGGCCGCGCGGCGTGCTGGCCGCCGTACGGGGCGTAGCCGTCCTGGCCGCGCGGGTACGGGTCCCGCGCCGGGTAGCCGCTCGCGTCACCGGGCTGGCCGAGGTGCGCGGGCGGGGTGGGCTGGACCGGCTGGGCGTAGCCGTCGTAGCCGTACGCGGGCGTGGGCTGCTGGTAGTCGCCCGCCGGGTAGCCGTTGTGCGGGTAGTCGCCCGGTGGGTAGGTCGCGTCGGGCGGCTGGGCGGCCGGGTAGGCGGAGCCGGGGGCGTACCCGCCGCCCGTGCCGTAGGGGGCGACCGGGTCGTGTGGTCGGTCCCCGGGCCAGTCGTCAGGGGAAGGCGGGTCCTGTCGGTCGTTCACCGGTGCCCCTTCAGCCGTCGTCGCGGTACAGCTCGCGCTTGTCGATGTAGCGCACCACGCCGTCGGGCACCAGGTACCAGACCGGGTCGCCCTGCGCGACGCGTGCGCGGCAGTCCGTCGACGAGATGGCCAACGCCGGCACCTCGACCAGCGAGACACCGCCCTCGGGCAGCCCCGCGTCGGTCAGTATGTGCCCCGGCCGGGTCACGCCGATGAAGTGCGCGAGCGAGAACAGCTCCGCCGCGTCGTGCCAGGTCAGGATCTGCGACAGGGCGTCGGCACCGGTGATGAAGAACAGGTCCGCGTCCGTGTTGCCGGCCCGCAGCTCCCGCAGGGTGTCGGTGGTGTACGTCTTGCAGCCGCGGTCGATGTCGATCCGGCTGACGGAGAACTGCGGGTTGGACGCGGTGGCGATCACCGTCATGAGGTAGCGGTCCTCGGCCGGGGACACCGTCTTGTGGCTCTTCTGCCACGGCTCCCCGGTCGGTACGAACACCACCTCGTCCAGGTGGAACTGCGCTGCCACCTCGCTGGCGGCGACCAGGTGTCCGTGGTGGATCGGGTCGAAGGTCCCGCCCATCACGCCGAGCCGCCGCTTCACGGACGCTGTCTGTTCTCCCATGCGTGCAGACCCTACTAAGCGAGCCAGTACTCCGGCGCCGAGGTCAGCGGTCCCGGTTGAAACGCGTGGTGATCCACAGCAGCAGGAGCAGGACGAACAGGGCTCCGCCACCGGTCAGGTAGGGGTTGAGGCTGTCGTGCTCACCACTGTGCTCGCCACCCTCGGAGGCGAGCGTGACCAGGTTCGCGTGTGCGGTGTGGAATGCCGTCATCGTCAGCAGGACCTATCCGGGGCGGTCCCCAGGCCACGCGGCTCGGGGAGGGTCGGGCAGAAGACTTCCGGCCCATCGTATGCGGCGGCGCCGCGCAACCTCACGCCGACTCCGCACGTCTTGTCGAACGTCGGGCCCGGGGCGGGGCCCGACGGGGGCTCAGTCCTGCCCGTCCTGGCTCCGGTAGCCCCGCAGCAGGAACCACGCGAGCAGGACCGCGCCCACCACACCGACGATGATCACGGTGCGCAGGATGGCCCCGGCACCCTCGCCGTTCGAGGTTCCGCCGCGCGGGGTGGCGGTGGGCGCGGGGGCGGCGAGGACGACGTCGTGCAGTCCGGTGAGGTAGTGCATCACTCCACGGTAGCCACGTCATCCGCACGACCTAGGGTGGGGTGGGCCAAGGGGCGTCAGGGGCCACGACCGGCTGTCACACGAGGGGGCATGATGAGCGAGAACGACACTCACGGAAGCGAGCGGGTGCCAGGCCGCGAGCGGAGGCGATTCCCCGGAATCTCCTCGCGCGCCTACGAGCACCCCGCCGACCGGTCGGCGCTGGTGGCGCTGCGGAAGCTGAGCGGGTTCGACACCGTCTTCAAGACGCTGAGCGGCCTGCTCCCCGAGCGCAGCCTGCGGCTGCTGTTCCTCTCCGACTCGGTGCGGGTCGGCGACCGGCAGTTCGCGCACCTCAACGACATGCTGCGGGACGCCTGTTACGTACTGGACCTGGAGAAGGTCCCGATGATGTACGTCCAGCAGGACCCGCACCCCAACGCGATGTGCATCGGCCTCGACGAGCCGATCATCGTGGTGACCACCGCCCTGGTCGAGCTGCTCGACGAGGAGGAGATGCGGGCGGTCATCGGCCACGAGGTGGGGCACGCCCTGTCGGGGCACGCGGTCTACCGCACCATCCTGCTCTTCCTCACCAACTTCGCGGCCAAGGTCGCCTGGATTCCGCTCGGCAACGTCGCGGTGATGGCCATCGTCACCGCGCTGCGCGAGTGGTTCCGCAAGTCGGAGCTGTCGGCGGACCGGGCCGGGCTGCTGGTCGGCCAGGACCTCCAGGCGTCCATGCGGGGCCTGATGAAGCTGGCCGGCGGCAACCACCTGCACGAGATGAACGTGGACGCGTTCCTGGAGCAGGCCGAGGAGTACGAGGCCGGCGGCGACCTGCGCGACTCCGTACTGAAGATCATGAACGTGCTGCCGCGCAGCCACCCGTTCGCCACGGTGCGCGCGGCCGAGCTGAAGAAGTGGGCGGCCAGCCGCGACTTCCAGCGCCTCATGGACGGCCACTACCCGCGCCGCGAGGAGGACAAGGACACCTCCGTCAGCGAGTCGTTCAAGGAGTCGGCCAGCCACTACGCGGACTCCGTGCGCAACAGCAAGGACCCGCTGATGGGCCTGGTCCGGGACATCGCGGGCGGCGCCGGCGACCTCGGCGGCAAGCTGCGCGACAGGTTCACCGGGGCCACCCGCGGCGCCGGCCAGGACGGCGCCCAGAGCGGCGGCAAAGCTCCGACCGGCGACGCTCCCGCCGGCGAAGCCCCGACCACGGACGGCGGCCCGACGGACGGCGGCCCGCGCGGCGACGGCGACGGCCCAGCGAAGGGCGACGGCCCAGCCGGCGACGGCGGGCGCTGACCGCCCACACCAGGACCCCGCCTACGCCGGAACGCCCCGCTCCCCAGCGCGCCGGCCGTCCCGGCACACCGGCCCCGGGCCGCGCGACCTAACCGCGGCTCGGGGTCGACGGCTGTGCGCCCGGCGCCAGCACCCCGCACAGCGAGTCGGTGGGTCGCCCGGTCGCGTACGGGTTGGTGCCGGCCGAGGCGTCCGAGGGCGCGTCCTGGCCGGCGAACAGCGGGCGCAGATACGCGGCGGCGTCGGCCGCGCAGGTCTGCGGCCCGGCCTGCAGGGCGCTCTCCACGACCTCCAGGTGGTGGTCGCGCAGGTCGTCGCGGTCGAAGCGGAACCGCGCCTCGCGGCGCACCGTGAACAGCGAGTGCGCTCCGGTGCCCGGCACGCTGACCGGGCCGACCAGATCCCGGCCGTCACCGGTGCCCGCGGTGGCCTCCGGACGGCCGCTGTCACCCGCGTCGGTGGCCCGCTCGGCGCCCGTACCGGCCGGGGTCTTCGTCGGGGCGGCGCGGCGCAGCGCGTACACGTAGGTGTGGTCGGCGACGATCTCCAGGGCCGAGGCGGTCAGCTCGGTCACCGCGAGGCTCCCCCGCACCCGGACCGGTTCCTTGGCGAGCGAGACGCGACGGGGGTCGAAGCGGATCACCCAGCCGGTGGCCGCGTGCTGCCCGTCGTCGGCGGGGCGGGCCAGGCTCGCGTCGAACTGGCCGATCTGGTCCGGGTCGAGCAGCAGTCGCACCGCGCGGGCGTCGCCTCCGGCCAGCGTGTCCGGGTCCAGCGCGGAGTGGACGAGGAACTCCTTGGCCGTGCTGAGCGCCTCCCGCACCTGTCCCTCGGAGAAGTGGGCGGTGCGCTCGGCCACGGGCAGGGTCACGCCCTCGGCGCCGATCCGAAAGCGCCGGGCCGGGCTGCTGGCGTACAGGTCGGCGGCCCGGCCACCGGGCACCGTGCCGCGTGGCGTCAGCGGCACCAGGGTGCTGCGCAGCGGCTCGGCGGCGCGTGTCGTGGGCCTCTGGTAGGGGCGTTGGATGCCCATGTAGACGGCGGTGGCGAAGGCGACGGCGATGAGCAGGACCAGGACCACGGCCTGCTGTGGCGAGCCGCGCTCGCGCCGCCGGGGGCCGCTTCGGCCACGGCTGCGCACGGCCGGCGCGTGGTCGCCGATGCGCTCCTGGGCGGAGAACTCCTGCAGTCGGGCGGCGTTGACGAACGACTCGTCGAAGACGACGGAGCGGTACTCGTCGTCACCGCCCCCCGGGACGCTCTCAGGTGCCCCCTCGGGAGGGTCTCCAGGCCCGGTCATATCACCAGGGTAGGCCGGCGGAGGGGCGGACAGACGTCCCGGGGACTCGACACGTTCGGACGAAAGCTCACGCGATCACGGCGAGCGGGGCGCGGTGGCGGCGGGGGTCACGGCGGACGCGACGGGCTCGCGAGGGTCGGGGGCCGCGTCGGGTTCGGCGAGGCCGGCGGGTTCGACGGCCTCCAGCGTGGCGGAGAAGGGCGCGTCGGCCGGGGCCCCCGGCGCGCTGTCCACCTCCGAACTGGCGGGTGGCGGTGTGGGGTCCTGCCGGTTGCCGCCCCCGGAGGCACCCCGGTAGACGGCGGTGAAGGCCATGGCCACCACGCCGATGCCCATCAGGACGGCCAGCACCCAGGCCACGGGGCGCTGCCAGTGCGCGTGGCCCCGGTAGGGACGACCGGCGTCCCCGTACCTGCCGTACGGGCCGAACGCGTCGTCACTTTCGGGGTCCTCACCCGGCCGGCCGTATCCGTACCGGTCGTCCTCGTGCGGGTCGTAGCCGAACTCGCCGTCCGGCCCGTACCCCTCGTCGTGGGGATCGTCGTCGGCGGCGCCTCGTCGGTGTCTGGTCCGGGTCGCCTCGGCCTCGGCACGCGCCTGAGCGGCGGCCAGCATCCGCTCGACGGCAGAGGGTTCATGGACTTCGGCGGAGCGCACGAAGTCCTCGTCGAATACCACGGAGGCGAACTCGCCCTCCTCGCTCGCGGGTGGCGAGGAGGAGCTCGGTTCGGCAGCCCCGTGGTGGTGGTCGTCGGGCTCGTCGCCGTCCGGGAACGGCTTGCCCCCCACGTCGTCCGGCACGCGTCCAGGTTAGCCCCGCACGGTCGTTTTGGGCAGGGCGGACGGAAAGTCGGGAAAGCGGAATCACGCCGTACGCGGGGCGGCCCGGCCGCCCCGGCCGCGCCGCCCGGCGACCTGCGCGGGGCCCGACGGCGTGCCCGGTGGCCGCTGCGCGCCCCGCACGGAGGTCACCGTACGTGGCCGTCACCGGTGACGATGTACTTGGTCGAGGTCAGCTCCGGCAGCCCCATCGGGCCCCGGGCGTGCAGCTTCTGGGTGGAGATGCCGATCTCCGCGCCGAAGCCGAACTGGCTACCGTCCGTGAACCGGGTCGAGGCGTTGACGGCCACCGTCGTGGAATCCACCAGTTGCGTGAACCTGCGCGCCGACGCCTGCGAGCTGGTGACGATCGCCTCGGTGTGACCGGAGGACCAGCGGCGGATGTGCGCGATGGCGGCGTCGAGCGAGGGCACCACGCCGGCCGCGATGTCGTACGAGAGGTACTCGGTGGCCCAGTCCTCGTCGGTGGCCGCCGTCACGGTGGCCCCGGTGTCGGTCCGCTCGGCCGCCGCGCGCACCGCGTCGTCGCCGTGCACGCTCACACCGGCCTTCGCGAGCGCGGTCAGCGCCCTGGGCAGGAACTGGGCGGCGATGTCCTGGTGGACCAGCACGGTCTCGGCGGCGTTGCAGACGCTGGGCCGCTGGGCCTTGGAGTTGACCAGGATCTCCACGGCCATGTCGAGGTCGGCCCCGGCGTCCACGTACACGTGGCAGTTGCCGGTTCCGGTCTCGATGACCGGCACCGTGGACTGCGCGACGACGGTGCTGATGAGCGAGGCCCCGCCGCGCGGGATGAGCACGTCCACCAGGCCGCGCGCCCGCATCAGCTCGCCCACCGCCTCGCGGCCCTCGCCCGGGACCAACTGCACCGCGTCGGCGGGCAGGCCGGCCGAGGTGACGGCGTCGCGCAGCACCGCGACGAGCGCGGTGTTGGAACGGTAGGCCGACGAAGAGCCGCGCAGCAGCACCGCGTTGCCGGACTTCAGGCACAGCGCGGCGGCGTCCACGGTGACGTTGGGCCGGGCCTCGTAGATGATGCCGACCACGCCGAGCGGCACCCGGACCTGCCGTAGGTCGATGCCGCCGGGGAGGGTCGAGCCACGGACGACCTCGCCCACCGGGTCGGGCAGCGCGACCACCTCGCGCACGTCGGCGGCGATCGCGGCGACCCGCTGGGGGGTGAGCGTGAGGCGGTCCACGATGGCGTCCGAGGTGCCGGCCGCGCGCGCCCGCGCGACGTCCTCGGCGTTGGCGGCGATGATCTCGTCCACCCGCTCGCCCAGCGCGTCGGCGATGGCGAGCAGCGCCACGTCCTTGGCCGCGCGGGCCAGTGGCGCCAGCGCCGTGGCGGCTTCCCGGGCGCGGTGGGCGGACTGGATGACGGGGGAGGTGACGGTTTCGCTGCTGCTCATGCGCGGCAGCCTAGCGGCGCCGCCGCGCGGCCCCCGGCCCGTCTCGACCCGCGAAACGGGCGGCGGGCGGGGTGGCGTGGCGGCGGGCGGGATGGCGGGCGCGGACCGGGAGGCAGGTCACCGGCGCGGGCCCGGTGTACGGCGCTGCCGGGCGGTGGGCGCGGACGGCCGGCGGGCGCCGGGCCTGGGTGCGGACGGGGCGGGGACGGCTGGCGGGTACGGGTACGGGTGGCTAGTACGGGTGGACGCCCGCGCGGGTGGTCGGCGGGGGCGGGCCCTTGCCTCGGGTCATACGGAGGTGGTAAGTGCCACGGGAGATGACCTCAAGGCCGACGATCTTCCAGGGCGGGAGCTTGGCCGTCGAGCGGTGCTCGCCCCACAGCCGCAGGGCGAGGGCCGCCGCGTCGTGCAGGTCACGGGCCTCCTCCCAGTAGCGGACCTCGGCGTGGTCGGTGCCGTAGCGGCTGGTCAGCAGGAAGGGGTGGTCGTTGGCCAGCGTCTCCAGGCCCCGCCTGACCTCCGTCAGGGGGACCACCGGGCCCGACACGCTGAGCGTGATGTGCCACAGCTGGGTCGTCTCGCGGGTGCGTGGAGTGCTGTCGTCCGCTGCCGTGGCGCCGGCCCCCGCGGCCTCGCCCTCGCGCTGCTCTCCCGTGTCCACGCTGGTCAGCATGCGTTGTTCGGTCGTGGCCCGACGGGTGCGGGAGGCTCCCCCGCCTCGGGACCGCGCCACTGGGCGCCCTCGTGTCACCGGCGACCTCCTGTTGCTCGCCGCTCCGCTCGTCCCCGAGCGAAGCCGTGTGGTGCTCGCTTGGGGACCGCTCCCCGTGCGGCCCCGTGCGACAAAGTTGACCAGCCCGAGGCTCGCCGTGTGGCGGTTTTACGGAAGGTCCCCGGGGAAGGGTGGCTCTTTCGCCGCTTTGCCTTCGGTTCGCTTCGCGTGCCGGTAGGGGGTGCCGTTCGTCAGGGGGCCAGCACGACCAGGTCGTCACGGTGGATGACCTCGCGCTCGTACTCCGGGCCCAGGTCGCGCGCCAGGTCGCGGGTCGAGCGGCCGATCAGCTTGGGCATCTCCCGGGCGTCGAAGTTGACCAGCCCGCGCGCCACCGCCCGCCCCGAGGTGTCCCGCAGTTCGACGGGGTCGCCGGCGGTGAACTGGCCCTCCACCGCGCTGATCCCGGCCGGCAGCAGCGAGGTGCGTCGCTCGACCACGGCCCGTACCGCCCCGTCGTCCAGCACCAGCGCCCCACGCGGCGCGGAGGCGTGCGCCAGCCACAGCAGGCGGCCGGTCGAACGGCGGCCGGTGCGGTGGAAGAAGGTGCCGGTGGGCCGGCCCAGCAGCGCGTCGGCCGCCCGGCTCGCCGAGGTCAGCACGACCGGGACGCCGGCCGCGGCGGCGATCCGCGCGGCCTCCACCTTGGTCACCATGCCGCCGGTGCCCACACCCGCCCGGCCGGCGCTGCCGATCGAGATGCCCGCCAGGTCGGCGGGCCCGGTGACCTCGGCGATCCGGGAGGTGCCCGGGGTGCTCGGGTCGCCGTCGTAGAGCCCGTCCACGTCCGAGAGCAGGATCAGCAGGTCGGCGCGGACCAGATGGGCGACGAGCGCGGCGAGCCGGTCGTTGTCGCCGAAGCGGATCTCGTCCGTGGCGACCGTGTCGTTCTCGTTCACGACCGGGATCGCCCCCATGGCCAGCAGCTGGTCCAGGGTCCGGTAGGCGTTGCGGTAGTGCGCGCGGCGGCTGGTGTCGTCGCTGGTCAGCAGCACCTGGCCGACGCGGCGGCCGTAGCGCGCGAAGGAGGCGGTGTAGCGCGCCACCAGCAGGCCCTGGCCGACGCTGGCGGCGGCCTGCTGACGGGCCAGGTCGCGCGGGCGGCGGTCGAGGCCGAGCGGGGCGAGGCCGGCGGCGATGGCGCCCGAGGAGACCAGCACGACCTCGCGGTGGCCGCCGTGCGTGGCCAGGGCGTCCACGAGGGCGTCCACCCGGTCGGCGTCGAGTCCGCCCGCGGCGGTGGTCAGCGACGAGGAGCCGACCTTGACGACGATCCGACGGGCCGCGGTCACCTCGTCCCGCCCGCCGTCGCCCACCGGGCTCCCCGGCGCGTCGCCACCCCCCGACGTGCGTGCCCCGTGCCGCGCCGACGCGTCCTGGCTTGCCACGGCCGTCCCCACCTGCCCCTCGTCCCGCTTCCAGCGCTGACCGTCGACGCCCGCGCGAGCGGGTCGCCGAGGGGCAATGTACGGCAGCGGGCGCACCCGCCGGGCGACCGTTCGCCAGCCGGACGACCACCGGCCGGGCGGGCCGACGCACGGGACACGAACGGGCGGGCCGGCACCCGGGGGTGGCCGGTGCGGGAGGCGCGGGAGATGTGGGAGCGCGTGCGGGGCACGGGCGGGCGTACGGGGCACGGAGCGGGCACGTACGCCCGCTGGCGCCACGACGGGCGGCCCGTCCGCGTGCGGGTCGCGACAGCGGCCGACCCGGCGGGGCGGGGGCGAGCCCGGCGAAGGCCCCGGCCCGACCCGGGCGCGGGTCGCGGGCCGATCCCGGCGGAGGTCGCGGGCCCACCCGATGGGGTCGCGGGCCGATCCCGGCGCCACTGTCGGCGCCCGCCGCACCGCCCGCGCGCGAGGGGCGGAGCCGTCGGAGGCGGTCGCCCCGGGTCGCGGGTCGCCGGGGCGGGGGTGGCGGCTTACGGTGGGAGCGTCGGCCCGCCAGGGTGCGAGGAGCGGCCGGACGGGCCCTCACGGCGGCGACGGGTACGCCTACCGGCCGAGCGCGCGGCGCCGGTACGGCCACCGGTCGAGCGCGCGGCGCGTGGCCCGCTCCGGAGCGGGCCGGGCCGGGCCCACCGTGCCCGGGTGGCGGTGCGCCGCCCCGCACCTCCTCGAACACCGGGCAATTGCCCCGCTTTACGGCTCTTGCCCCCGCAGCGGATTGTCACCGGGCCTGACCACGGCATACCGTCGGTGGTCAAACCGTATCCAGACGCTGTCCCCTAGGTGACGGTGCGCGGAACGGCCGGCCAACGTGCGGCCCTTGCCTTGCTTGCCTCGCTGTCGTTTGCCGTGTGTGTCACTCGTTTCGTCCCTCGTTCCCGTCGCTCTCCTCTGCCAGGAGCTCACCCCGTGCCCTCTGCCGGAATCGCCCCCCGCCGACTCGTCCAGTTGGCGGCACTGCTCGCGATGATGGTGTTCTTCACCACTCAGCTCATCGGCGCCCTGCTGCCCAACGTGCCGCTCTTCATCGCCGCCTCGGCGGCCGGGCTCGCCCTCGATCTGTACCTCCAGCACCGGCAGCCGGGTCTGCTGTCGCTGCTGAGCAAGATCCGCTTCGACGTCACGGTCCGCCAGCTGCTGCGCGACATGCTGCTCATGGTCGGCCTGCTGCGCATCGAGGGCGTGGACCCCACGCACGAGCAGGCGCCGCTGACCGTCGGACTGCTGGTCTTCTACATCGCGCACTTCGTCTGCCAGGCCCTCGCGGTGCTGATCAAGCGCAGGCGGCTGCTGCCGTTCGTGACCCGCAACATCGACGCCAGCGCCCTGCGCCTGACCGCCGCGCCGCCGCGCCTGCTCGCCCGCCAGTCCGCCCGCCGGCTGCTGCGTTTCGCCATCCCGGCCACCGCCGGCCTGCTGGCCACCGCGGCCACCGAGGACGCCGTGTGGGGCTGGGCCGGACTCGGCGTCGCGCTCTTCCTCTCCCTGGGCAGCGCCCTGTGGCTGGGCACCTGGCTACTGCCGCGCAAGCGGGTGGCCAGCGACGAGGAGGCGTTGGAGTGGCTGGACAACTGGCTCGCGGAGTACCAGCCGACCGTCGGCATGTACTTCTCGGGCGGCACCTCCTCCGCGTACCAGGCGAACATGTGGCTCTCCACGCTCGCCGCGCTCGACGGCAAGCCGATCATCGTGCTCCGTGAGCGGTTCATGGTGCAGAAGATCGACGCCACCGACATCCCGATCGTGTGCATCCCCAAGGTCGTGAACCTGATGCGACTGGAGCACTCGACGCTGAAGATGCTGCTGCACCCCGCGAACTCCGGAAAGACCTCGCAGGTGCTGCGCATCCCCACGATCAAGCACGCGTTCACCAACCACGGCGAGAGCGACAAGCTCTCCAGCTGCAACCCGTACGCCAAGGTCTACGACGAGATCTGGGTCGCCGGGCCGGCCGCCCGCGAGCGCTACCAGCTCGCCGACATCGGCGTCGACGACCGGGACGTCGTCGAGGTCGGCCGCCCGCAGCTCGCCCCCATCACCCCGTACGCCGGCCCCCCCACCGGCACGTACACCCAGGTGCTGTACGCCCCCACGTGGGAGGGCTGGGACGGCAACCCGGGCAACACCTCGGTCATCCTGGCCGGCGAGAACATCGTCCGCGCGCTGCTCGCCGACCCCGGCGTGCGCCTGCTGTACAAGCCGCACCCGATGACCGGCTCCGTCGACCCGCGCGCGGGCCAGGCCAACGAGCGCATCAAGGCGATGATCGCCCAGGCCAACGCCCAGCGCGGCGGCGCCCGACCCGACGCGCGGGCCGTGGCCGAGCTGGAGCGGTGCGACGAGGCGCTGCGGAGCGTGACCACGACCTCCTTCCGGCCCGACTCCGACGAGGTCGAGCGGATGCTGCTGCAGGGCGCCCCCGACGGTGACCGGGCCGCGGCCGTCGAGCGCGCCGTCGCCGCCTGGGAGGCCGCCTACTGGGCCTCGCTGCCGGAGGGGGAGCACCAGATCATCACCGGCCCCCGACCGGCGATCTTCTCCTGCTTCAACTACGCCGACCTGCTCATCTCGGACGTCTCCAGCGTGGTCTCGGACTACCTGAGCAGCGAGAAGCCCTACGCGGTGGCCAACACCAGCGGGCTGTCCGAGGAGGAGTTCCGGGCCGGGTTCCCCACCGTGCGCGCGGCGGCGATCCTCACCCCGGAGGCGGACGGCGTGCCGGCGCTGCTGGACGCGGTGCGCCACCCCGAGCGGGACCCGTACGCGGCCGAGCGCGCCGCGCTCAAGGTGCACCTGCTCGGCCCGTCCGACCCGCCGTCCCTGGTGCGCTTCAACCAGGCGGCGCTCGACCTGTGCGCGGAGGCCGACGCGCGCCGGGCCCGGGTGGCGGCGCGCGCCGCGCAGCCCGGGGAGGGCGACGCGGCGCAGGCGCTGGCGGCGGACGTCGGCGACGAGCTGCCGGCGGGCGGCCCGACCCCGAGCGAGTCCGAGAACACGGCCGGGGTCTGAGCGGCCCAGGCCCCCGGCTCCGAGCCCCCGGCCCCCCGAGCCCGCCGCCCCCCACCCCGGGGCGGCGGGCGGCCCAGGCGGCCCGGGGGCACGA